>CAXTKZ010000086.1:10496-12962 GCA_964244985.1 uncultured Acidobacteriaceae bacterium | reverse complement strand
GCTTGCTCCATTCGAGGAAGACCTGCCCACACTGGTACTCCTCCACGTCTTTGGTCTGTCGCGCCGCGAGTGGACGGAAGCGGCACTCGCGCTTTCCGGGCAGTTTCGGGTGATCTCGGTCGATACTCCAGGCTTTGGCGAGGCAGACGGTTTTGAAGGCTGGTCGGTCGCTGAGATGGCCGATTCCTTCACTGAAACCATCGCGCAGCTTAAGCTTTCCCGCTTCGTCCTTGTCGGGCACTCCATGACCGGCAAGGTCGCGGCCGTGCTCGCAAGCCGCGGGCTGCCGGGCCTTGAAAAACTGGTCCTGCTAACGCCCTCGCCCCTCAGCCCGGAGCCGATGATGCCCGAAGCGCGCGCTCAAATGCTGGCGCAGGCCGAGCCGACGCGCGAACATGCCCAAGCCTATCTCCACGCGAACTCCGCCCTGCCGATCCGTCCGGAAGTTTGGGAGCGCTCCATTGAGGACCGTTTGCGTGCCAACCCGGCAGCCTGGCGTGCGTGGCTTGAAGGCGGCAGCAAGGAGGATTGGAGCAATCGTGTTTCCTCCCTGACCCTGCCGACCCTGGTCATTGCGGCGGAAAAGGACTCGTCTCTGGGGCCCGCCGTGCAGCGGGAAGTTACGATGCCGCACTTCCCGAACGCCCGGCTGGAGGTGGTCGCCGGCTCAGGGCACTTGGTGCCGTTGGAAGCCCCGGCCCGGCTCACGGAGCTGCTTGCCGACTTTCTTCACTCATAACGCAGCGCTTCAATCGGGTTCAACGTGGCTGCTTTCCATGCGGGGTAGATACCGAACACAAGGCCGATGAGGCAAGAAATGGAGAACGAAACCGTTGTCCATACCGTCGACATGGCCGCGGGCAGTGCCGTAACCGTTGCGTGAATGATGAAGGTGACCAGCCCGCCCAACCCTACCCCCAGCGCCCCGCCGAGTGCGCACAGGGTCACTGCTTCCGCCGTAAATTGGAGCATGATGCTTCCACGGGTCGCGCCGATGGCCTTCCGAACGCCGATTTCCCGGGTGCGTTCGGTCACGGAGACCAGCATGATGTTCATCACTCCGATGCCGCCGACCATCAGGCCCACGCTTGAAACCGCGATCATAAAGATGACCAGCCCGCCGGTAAGCTGCGACCACAATCGCACGATCGCTTCCGGCGTGAAGATTTCGAAATCATCGTCCTTTTGCGTGGGGACCTTGCGCGCGATGCGGAGGACGTTGCGGATTTCTTCCTCCACGAGAAACTTATTTTCCGGTTTGTCATAGCGCACTGTAATCCACACGTCTTTCGTGCCGGGCTCGAGCTTGCGGAAGGTGCCGAGCGGCAGGGTAGCCATGTTGTCTTCCGGGTTGTTGCCCGAGCCGAACAGCGCCGGCTTTTTCGCAAACACGCCGATAACGGTGAACAACTCCCCTTTGATCGTCACTTCCTTGCCGATCGGATCTTCCTGCCCGAATAGCTTATCGACGGTGTCGTAGCCCAGCACTGCGACGTTGGACCGCTTCGCGTCCTGATCCGCCGTAAACATGGCACCCTTGATCAGCGGCAGGTCTACCGTCTTGGGTAGCTGGTCGGTGGAGCCCTGAAGCAGAGTGTTCTGGATCGACTTGCCCTTGTACTTGACCGCCTCCTGCCCGACGTTGAAGTTCGGGTCCTGGTAGCGCAGCCCGGGGTCGACCGCGACCACATGCGGCAGGGTCCGCATGGCCTCGGCTTCCTCCACCGTGAGATACCGCCGGGCTAGCTGTTCCGGGGTGGGCCTTCCAGTAACGGGGATGTGGTACGCGAAAATCGAATTGGTCCCGAATGCGTCGGCAAACGAGCTGACCTTACGGTTGAGGCCCGTAATGATCGAGGAGATGATGATAACGGTGGACACGCCGATAACCACGCCCAGGATCGTCAGCAGGGAGCGCAAACGGTTGCCGCGCAGCGACTCGAAAGCCATCCGCAGGGTTTCGGCGATTCTGCCGTAATTCATCTACAGCTCCGACCGCAGCGCGACAATAGGGTCCAGCCGCGCTGCTTTGCTGGCCGGGTACACGCCGAAAAAGATGCCTACGCTGGTGGCTACCAGCAACCCGGCGAGGATCGACCAGTAGCTGATTTGCGCCGGCCACCCGATACCCATCGAGATTAAGAAGGAAAGCCCCGCGCCCAGCAGCACACCGATGACGCCGCCGAGCGCCGACATGGTCGCCGATTCGACCAGGAACTGCAGCAGCAGGTCCGCTCGGCGCGCTCCTAATGCTTTTCTAATCCCGATCTCGCGCGTCCGCTCCGTCACCGAAACCAGCATGATGTTCATAATGACCACGCCGCCGATGACCAGCGAGATGGACGCGACCCCGACCAGCACCATGCTGAAACTCGACGAAATGCTTTTCCACAAACTCACCAGCGAGCCGTTCGACTCGATGGTGAAGCTGTCGTCCGCGCCGGGTGCATCGCGGCGAATCTGCCG
>CAXTKZ010000086.1:0-10396 GCA_964244985.1 uncultured Acidobacteriaceae bacterium | reverse complement strand
AGGTCCTTGCGGCGGTTGTATTTTACGTAGGTGTCGTAATCGAAGATGACCGCCGGACGCTTGCCGATGGTCACCACATCGGCCCCATGGCCGGAGATTTTCGTAGCCACGTAATGGTCCGCGCCATTGACCAGCGTGATGACGGTAATAACGGACGAAACACCGATGACCATGCCCAGGAGTGTAAGCACGGTACGGAGCTTGTTCGCCCAAAGCGATTGCACGGCGATGCGGATCGACTCAGTCCACTGCATGGATGTGCTGAGTGTAGCGCGGCGCAGGATGGGAATGACTCTTTTTCGCGGTGGTTTGTGTATTGCGCAGGATGCTTCCCGAATTGGAACCTGCTGCCGCGTACACCTAAAAGCTACGCCGCGGGCGCTTTGTCCTTGCGCGGCCGGCCGCCTTTTGCCCCGTTCGCGCGCACGGCTTTTCGCTTCGCCTCCGACCGGGAAGCACCGCCGCGCCTGCCCAGCTCCGCCATCCATTTGCGGTTCCCGTACACGCCCTCGATCAAGCCATCGACGTAGAAGTCGGCATCCAGATCGGGGAACCCGAAGCCGTAGCCGGGCCCGTGCAACTCATAATTGCCGAGCTGTTCGGGGGTCGCGTTTTCAAGCCCTTGCAGATTCTCGACAGGCAGCGCAAGGCGCAGCCCGTTGCTCAGGTGCACGACAAGTAAGTGGTAATTATTAATGTAATCAATTTTGACCGCATACGGACTGGGACCATATTTTTCTTCGTAAGCGCGGGTCTGCTCCAATGCCGCGTCAATTTCTGCGTCGGTTGTCAGGGACTTCATTGGAGGGCTTATCTGTGATTGCTGCGACATAATGTTTCTCCCAGAGTGCCTTGAGGGCAGGGTAGTTTTCAGCTGCGGAATCGAGAATCTTGCAAACATCGGAACGTTTCGCGTTTGAAGGTCGAGGATTGTTTTGGCGAGGGGAGAGTACAGTCCGCCCATTCTCAAGCAAGTCAACGATGACCTCAATCCCACTCATAGTTCCATGCACATGTGGCGGCAGGTGGTCATTCGGATAGACCTGAAACCGGATTGCATTGATGTGAATTGAGCCCACACCCTCAGCATAACCAAAAGGGCTTTGGATACCAAGTTTTTATGATGTTACAAAGCAAAAGCCGCCCTCTCGGGCGGCTTTTGCACGCGAACAGCCTGTAAGCCGAATTCTGTCCGGGGTCGCCCCCTGAACGGCCATTCCTCTAGGCCTGCCGTTACCGACAGGCTCCAGCAACCTACCCGGAGGTTTCCGCCGGGCCTCTTGCGAAACCCGTAGCTCCCGTTGGCGCACCGGGCCGGCACGCACAGCGATCGGGGGGAGCCGCACCGCTGTTTCCTCCCTATTTGGTCTTGCTCCGTGTGGGGTTTACCCTGCCTCCCGCCGTTGCCGTGGGAGCGGTGCGCTCTTACCGCACCTTTTCACCCTTACCCGCTAAAACAACACGGGCGGTATCTTCTCTGTGGCACTGGCCGTCCCGCGGCCTTGACGCCGCGAGCCCGGACGTTATCCGGCACACTGCCCTGCGGAGTTCGGACTTTCCTCCCCCGAGCTTGCGCCCGGCGGCGGCCGTCCGGCTGCCCGCACTCCTTATCCTACGCAGGTTTCACGGTCGGGTCATGCGCCGGGTCGGGCCCGGGCGGCGCCGGGTCGCCTGGTTTCAAATACAGCCGCGCGCATTCCTCCCGCAACACACCATCCACAATCGCGATATCGCTCCGGTAGGCAGCCGCAATCAGGTCCTCGGTGTTCAGCAGCCGCTCGGCAAAATAGTGCTCATGCACATCGCCCCGCCCGGCCCCGTATACAATCCGCGAGATGCCCGCCCACAGTGAGGCCGCGGTACACATCGCACATGGCTGCAGCGTGCAGTACAGCGTCACCCCGGCAAGCGACAACGTTTTCCGCTCGCCGCACAACCGGCGGATGGTCACCATCTCAGCATGGGCGGTCGGGTCCGCATGCATTTCCGCTTCATTGAAGCCGCGCGCGACAACCTCGCCGCCTTCGATCAGTACACAACCCACCTCGGCCCCGCCCGGCGTTCGCAGCCCTAACTCAGCCTGCTCAAGGGCAAGCCGCATTATGCTTTCATCGTCCATAGGAGGGTGGGATGCCGCCGTCCGTGCAAGATCAGTGCAGCTTTACGACTGTATAGGTGCTCGGGATTTTCACCTCGAACTGGTTGTCCGCGATCTCCTGATCCACCGTGAGCTTCTGGATCGCGATCACGATCTGGTATTCCTCAAGCGGTCGGGAGATGGTGATGGCCGCCGGGTAGCGCTCCTCACCGAAGTTCTGGTAGTCGCTGTAGCGCGCGCTGGTCTGGATCTGGCCGGAAGCGTCATAGATATCGATGCCGCTCGGCAGCAGCGTCGTGCGGTCGAACCGGATGCGTCGATCCGAAATCAACTCCTGACTGCCCTGCTTCTGGTGCACGACAGCAAGCTCGTACTCCGGCCTCTGCAGCAGCTTGTGCGTTTTGGGGTCCATCACATCGTGGCTGACAAGCGTGCGGTACACCAGATCGTTCGGCCCGATCATGGGCAGGATCATGGTGTCGAAAAAGATGCCGGGCCGCAGGTTTTCAATCGGGTTCGTGGAGGGCTCTCCCATCGTGTTCAGCCCTGTGTACGCCTTGTTGTTGTGCGGCACCAGCAGGTTGAAACTTTGCCCGTCGCTCGCCAGGTCGAATGCAGGGATACGCACAACGGGCAGCAAACCCAGTACGCGCAGCATCTGCGGCGCGCGCAGCAGAATGTAGCCGCTGAACGACGTATAGTCAGTGACCTTGCCTTTTTTTGAGCCGCCCACCGAAACCTGAAAAGTCACATTTGCTTTCAGGCTTTGCATGCGGGCATTGGTTGCGTTCACGATCTGTACAAGCTGGTCGGCGGTCGCGTCCTTGATCACGGACGGCGCAACGGCTTGCTGCACGCTGCGGGTATGAACCAAACAGCCCTGGAGGGCCGGCAGCAGCAAAAAACACGCCAGGAGAAAGCCGCTTTTCCGCTTTTCCCGCAGGACGCGGCCCTTGTGATGGAGAAGATAACGCAAGCCATGAGTATAGCGGGAGCAGGCGGGCCCCTTAACGGCTTGCCCGCACTGCCGCCCGATAGGCCGCCACATTCCGCTGGTGCTCCTCAAGCGTCCCCGCGAACCGCGAGTGCCCCAGTGGGTCGGCCCCGGCAGCCACGAAATACAGGTAGCCGGTGCGCGGGGGGTGCAGCGCCGCTTTGAGAGACACAAGGCCCGGGTTGCAGATGGGTCCCGGCGGCAGGCCCGGGTTGCGGTAGGTGTTGTACGGTGAATCGGCCTGGAGATCCGACTTGAAGATCGCGCCGCGGTACCCGCCCTTGAGCAGCGCGGCGTAGATGACGGTCGGGTCGGTTTCAAGCGCCATGCCCCGCGCGAGCCGATTTTCAAAAACGCTCGCCACCAAAGGCCGTTCGGAGGCGATTGGGGTTTCGCGCTCCACCAGCGAGGCCAGCGTCACTGTCCGGTGCACGTCGCCCTCCAATCCCAACGCGGTCGCCTGCACCTGGAACTCGCGCACCATGGTCCGCAGCATCTCTCGGGGGTCCGCATGGCGTCCGAACCGGTACGTGGATGGGAACAGGTAGCCCTCCAGGGTCGCGGCGTGGGGATCCAGACGAGCGACCAGCGCTGTATTTGTCCGCTCCGCCTGCAAGAAAACATCCCGCTTGCTGAGGCCCGCCGCGTCCATCCGGGCCGCGATGTCAAACAGGTTTGCGCCTTCCGGAATCGTCAACGCAACCGTATACACATCGCCGCGCGCGATGCGCCGGTACACCTCGGGCACCGTCTCAGGTCCATCGAATCGGTACTCCCCCGCCTTGAGCGAGGAGCCGCCGAGCAAGTGCAGCAGGTCAAATCCGTAAGGACTCGCGATCACGCCTGCTCCATGCAACTGCCGCGCAATCCCGGCCGTGCCCGTACCTGGCGCGATCTCGACGAACACCTGGCGCCCCGGCCCTGTCGGCTTCCCGAACACCCAAGCCGCGCCGCCCAGCAATAACAGAAAGATGAGGAACACCGAGATCGCCAGCAACCGCCGCATGCTTCTACTTTAAGTGTTTCCTCGTTCGTTCCTCACGCCAGCGCCGAAGCGTAGCGCGCTGTTCACTCGAGCTCGCGATTCTTCTTGCCCCTGCGCCCGCCCCGCGCGACGATATGGAGGATGACCCGACGTTCGCACTCGATTCAAGCTTGTGTGCTGCTCACCTCCGCGGCGCTTGCGTTGGGCTGTGACGAGCGCCGCGACTGCGTGGACGCGGATGGACGCAAGCAGCTGGAAGCTTCCTGTACTGGAAGCGGGCGATCCCATTTCATCTACGGAGGCAGCGGCGGCAGGAGCGTTGGCGACACAATCCGCGGCGGCAGTGCTTCGCCTGAGGCCGGCGTCAGCCGTGGCGGCTTCGGGAGCGGCAAGGGCGGAGGGGGCGAGTGAAGCGTCACGTCATCGAACCTCGGCGCGGTTGGGAACATATCGTTTCCGCGCAAGGGCTTACATGGCATTCCGTCGCCGGCAGTCCGTATTGGGACGAATCCGCATATTGGGAGTTTTCAGCCGGCGAGATCGACCGGTTGGAGGCGGCTACGGGGGAGCTTCAGGCAATGTGTCTTGAAGCAGGAGATGCCATGCTGCGGGGCGGCAGCCTCGCGCGGCTTGGCATTCCGCAAACCGCCGAAAAGGCGATTCGCGCCGCGTGGGAGGATGAGCCGCCGGCGCTCTATGGACGCATGGATCTGGCGTACGATGGCTGCGCAATCAAGCTGCTGGAGTACAACGCCGATACCCCTACCTCCCTGGTGGAAGCGTCAGTGATCCAGTGGCGCTGGCTTGAAGACCGGTTCCCAAACTGCGACCAGTGGAATTCGCTGCACTCCAAACTTGTGGAGAAGTGGCGCGATCTCGCGGACTACGTTGCGCAACCGGTTTGGTTCGCGCACGACGGTGCCGAGGAGGATGCGCTCACAGTAGCCTACCTACGCGATACCGCATGTGAGGCCGGACTGCGCAGCGGCTCGATACCCATGGCGGACATCGGCTGGGATGAAGAGCACTTCTGCTTTGTCGATGCAGGCCGGCAGCCGATTGGCACACTTTTCAAACTGTACCCCTGGGAGCAGCTGCTCCAGGAGCGCTTTGGAAGCTTTGCCCTCCAAACATTGGCTTTCGGCCAGCACCCTGCAAAAGGACGCACGCAGTGGATCGAGCCCATTTGGAAGCTGCTCTGGTCGAGCAAAGCGCTTCTTGCTGTGCTTTGGGAGCTGTTTCCCGACCATCCGCTCCTGTTGCCTGCATACCTCGTTGGGCCTCGCGGCATGAAAGAGTACGCACGGAAACCTTTGTGGGGACGCGAAGGGGCTAACATCGCCCTCCATCGCAGCGGCGGCCTGGTCCAAACTGATGGCCCTTACGGAGAGGGTCCTTGGATATATCAAGGGCTTGGTCCGGTACCGTGCATCGACGGCAACTGGGTAGTTCTGGGCAGCTGGCTTATCGACGGCGAGCCTCCCGGGTTGGGTGTGCGGGAAGGAGCGACCCCGGTGATCCGCAACGCCGACCGCTTTGTGCCGCACCTCTTCTCTGGTGAAAGACGCTACCATGAGTAAATGCCGGATCCACCCCGCTATCTGGGCCTTGACATTGGATCGAAGAGGATCGGCGTTGCCGTGTCCGGTCCCCTGAGCCTGCCCGTTAGGGCCCTGCTCACCATCTATCGCAAGAGCCCCCGCGAAGACCTGCGTTCCGCCGCCCGGCTCGCCCGCAAGCACGGCTGCGCGGCGGTTGTGGTCGGCAATCCGCTCCATATGTCAGGCGAGGTGAGCCCCCAGGCGCTGAAGGCGCAGAAGTTCGCCCGCGAGCTCGGGGAAGTGTCCGGCCTGCCGATCCACCTGTGGGACGAACGACTGACCACCAGGGAAGCGCACGGTCTTTTGTATGCCGAAGGCCGCCCCCGCTCCGAGCATGGCATGGTCGTCGACCAGGTGGCCGCCGCCCTGATCCTGCAGGGCTTCCTCGACGCCCAAAGCGTTCCCCCACTGCCACAAGGGGTATAATCGGGCTTTGCGGCGCTTCCCCGCGCCCGATTTTTCTCCACTCCCGGACCCTGTACCCATGGCTGAAACGATTACAAACAGCATTCCCGAGCACATCAAGAAGAAGCTGCTCGAGGACATTCGTCAGCTTGAGCATGAGCTGGCCCACGAGCTGCCTCAGGAAATTAAAAAGGCGGCCTCGCTCGGCGACCTGAGCGAGAATGCCGAGTATCACATGGCCAAGCAGCGGCAGGAGTTTGTGAATGCTCGCCTCGGCCAGATGAAGAAGCGCATGGGCGAGCTGGCGCTGGTCAACTTCTCCAACATTCCGCATGACAAGGTCGCGTTCGGTTCAAAGGTGACTGTTTTCGACAATGTGAAGGATGAGGAGCTGCAGTACAAGCTAGTGACCAGTGAGGAGTCCGATGTGGCGAAGGGTCTTATCTCCACTACCAGCCCTATCGGCCGCGCGCTTATCGGTAAGCAGGTGGGCGACACCGCTATCGTTGTGACGCCGAACGGCAAACGCGATATGGAAATCCTCAAGTTCACGACCATTCACGACGAAGTGGAATAAAGCCGATGGCCCTCAGTCGCCCGCGGCGTTTCGAGCAGGCAGCCGACCCCGATTTCGGCTCCGCACCATCGCCCCACGCAGTACCCTATGCTCCTACCTGGACCGGTGCTTTCGGCCGAGCCTGCGCTATTTTGCTGCAGGCAATCGTGAATGGGCTTGCACTCACGCGCATCTCGCCCAACCTCCTGACTTTTGTTGGGCTGCTCATCAATATTGGCGCGGCTCTCCTATTCGGCTATGCCAATGAGCACAACTTCGTCCGGATGTTCCTTCTCGCGGGCTTGGTGATCATCGGTGCGGGCATTTTCGACATGGTCGACGGTCGCGTTGCCAGGCAGACCAACCAGGTTACGGTGTTCGGTGCCTTTTTCGATTCGGTGATCGACCGCTACTCCGATGTGGCGCTTTTCTTCGGGCTGCTGGTGTATTACGCGCGCGGCAACCGATTTTTTTATGTCGGGCTGGTTGCGTTTGTGATGGTTACTTCCCTGCTGGTGAGCTACACGCGCGCCCGGGCCGAGGCGCTGATCGGCAAGTGCAAGGTCGGTTTCATGGAGCGTCCGGAGCGCATCGTGCTTATCCTGCTGGGTGCCTTGTTCGCCCGTTGGGGCGCGATGGCTCCGGTTTTGTGGGTGCTGGCTGTGCTTTCCACTATCACGGTTATCCATCGCATCGCATACACCTACGAGATGACCCGAAAAATGGCCGTTATGCCTCCGTCCGGGCGTTAAGGCGCACCTCGTGCACCTCCACCACCTCGGGCTTCGGCTTTCCTGCTTTCTTCCACACCAGCCGATACAGGATGGCCGCGGCAATCGCCCCCGCAAACTGCACTGCCATGTACAAAAGGACCTCACTGTAGTTGCCCGCGGCTACCGCCGGACCCAGGGTGCGGGCCGGGTTCAGGCTTGCGCCTGTGACCGGGCCGAAAGCCATGATGCAGAACGACAAAGTCATACCGATCGCAAAAGGTGCGAACCGGCCCGCGGTGCCGCGAACCGCCGTGTTCAGAACGGCGTTTGCCAGGAAAAACGTCCCGATCGCTTCCAGAAAAAGACCGCCGGCGAGGGTGGTCATGTGGAGGTCAACCGTGGTCATGCCGAAGTGGTGCGGCGCGCCGTGCCCATAGACGGCCAGCAGCGCCAATCCACCGGTCACCCCGCCCAGCAGCTGCGCCGCCATCACCGGAATCGCGTCCAGTACCGAGTGCTCACCCGCCACAACCACGGCGACTAAAAGCGCCGGATTGATGTAGGAGCCGCTCTCGTTCCCGAACGCATAGGCAAAACTCATGATGACCAGACCATGCGCCAGCGCGATGGCGGTCAACTCCCCGGGACCGAGCACGGTGGCCGCGCCCGCTCCGATAAAGATCAAGGCGAAGGTTCCGATAAACTCCGCCAGAAGAGGCCTTTCAAGCCGCATCCCCGTACTCCTTTGTGCGTGTGCCGCATCGGTGCCTGCCACTGCAAGGGCGTAGCCAGATGTCGGCTTTTAAGCATGTATGCTGAGATGCCGCAAGGATGAAGGCAGATCAACCCACCGAACCTTCAATTTGCTGTCGGCTAGCGCGAAGTTGCCATGCGGCGGGCTTTGCTGCACTCTTTGGAAAGCGTACCCGGGGGCGATTCCATTCCTTACAGTCCGATTTTGCTGATGCATGGTGGTGCGTGGGCCATTCCCGACGCCATGCGCGACGCGCATGAAGCCGGGGTGCGACGGGCGCTCGATTTCGGCTACAGAATGCTGCGCGACGGCGGGACAGCCCTCGATGCCGTCACGGCTGCCGTTTCCATACTGGAAGACGACGAAACCTTCGACGCGGGTCGGGGAGCTTTCCTCAACCGGGACGGCCGTGTGCAGCTCGATGCCCTGCTGATGGAGGGGGCAACCCTGCGCGCGGGCGGCGTGGCTTGTGTCGAGCGGCTGCGCAACCCCATCCAGGCGGCGCGGTTAGTGCTGGAGAAGAGCCCGCATGTGTACTTTGTCGGGCCGGGGGCCGAGCAGTTCGCGGCCTCGCACGGCATGCCTCTCATCGATAACCGCGAGCTTGTCATCCCACGCGAGGAGCGCAACCTGCACGAGGCGCAAGCGCGGGAGCAGGCAGGGCTGCCCGACGTGACCTTCGCCGGCAGCCACGACACAGTCGGCGCGGTCGCATTGGATAGGCACGGCAATCTCGCCGCCGGGACCTCCACGGGCGGCACGCTGAACAAAACACCGGGCCGCGTCGGCGACTCTTCGCTGATCGGCTGCGGCTGCTATGCCGACAATGGGAGCGCCGCTGTTTCGCTGACCGGCTGGGGCGAACCCATCATGAAGCTGGTGCTGGGCAAGTGGGCCGCGGATCGCGTGGAAGCCGGTGCCGCGCCTCGGGAAGCAGCGGCGGCCGCCGTCGAGCGCCTGCATACGCGGCTGGGCGGCCACGGCGGCATTATCCTTCTCGACCGACAGGGTCGCGTGGGTCTCGCGCACAACACTCCCGGCATGGCCTGGGGCATTGCCACGGAGGACGGCATGCAGGCGGGCCTCGAAGCTCCGGACAGCCTGTGATGCCCCGCTTGATTTTGGCGTCGGCCTCCCCACGCCGCCGCGAACTGCTGACGCAAGCGGGCTATGTGTTTGAGGTACAAGCCACCGATACGGACGAAAAAGCACAGCTCGGCGAAAGCGCGGTCGCACTGGCCCTGCGCCTGGCCCACGCCAAGGCTGTGCAGGCATCCGCTCCGGACGCCGTCGCGCTCGGGGCCGATACCGTTGTGCTGGCCCCAACGGGTGAGCTGCTGGGCAAACCTGCCGACAACAACGACGCCGCCCGGATGCTTCGCCTTCTCGCGGGCACGACGCATCAGGTGGTCACAGGCGTTTGCGTCGTCGGCGCGGAGCACACAGAGGCTGCGGCAGCGGTCACCTTTGTCACTTTTCACACACTGAGCGAGGCTGAAATCGCCGCCTACATCGCATCCGGCGAGCCCGTGGGCAAAGCCGGCGCGTACGGCATCCAGGGTCGGGCTGCCCGCTTTATTCCCCGCATTGTCGGCGATTACACAAACGTTGTCGGCCTGCCGTTGGCGCTCACCGCCGACCTGCTTGCAGCCTTCCGCCTGCAGCCGCCAAGCTAGTTGACGGTTCAGATACCACCCCGTTTTGGGCAGGAGCGTGGCAAATCTACCACAGGCCGCCCTCGCCCATCCGGCATTACTCTGTGTGTAAACAGTTTGCATGCCGTTGGTAGGAGCAGGATTCCTTGCCCGAGCAGATTCATGTGGGACCCACAAGCCGGACTCTTTTTGAACAAACCATCGCGGCCCCGCTTGCATTTTCCGGCGTCGGCCTCCATAGCGGCGCACCGGTTTCCATGCGCCTGCTTCCTGCCATGGCAGGTTCAGGTGTAGTTTTCCGTCGAACCGACCTTGATAACTTTGAGATCGGCGCAAACGGCCGCAATGTCGCAAAAGTTTCTTATGCGACCAGCCTCATGCGCCAGGGTGTGCTCATTTCCACCACCGAGCACCTTCTGTCCGCGCTGACGGGGCTGTCCATCGACAATGTCATTGTTGAGCTTGACAATCTCGAACTGCCGATCCTTGACGGTTCAGCGCACCCTTATGTCAACGCGATCGAGTCGGTAGGTGTGCAGCGGCAGCGGCGGCGGCGCGAGTACATAAGTGTGCTCAAACCCATAGAGATCCTCGAAGGAAATAAAATACGTTTCTACTTCACAGGGGATGGCTAT
>CAXTKZ010000085.1:8732-14417 GCA_964244985.1 uncultured Acidobacteriaceae bacterium | reverse complement strand
GTGTGGCCTTGGGTGCGCCCAAACAGGAAGTCTGGATGCTGGATGAGTGCCCGAGCCTACCCATCGGGGCCGCGATGTCGGTCGGGGCGGCATTCGATACTCAGGCCGGTTTGCGGAAGCGCGCGCCGGCATGGACACACAATATCGGGGCCGAATGGCTGTACCGGCTCGCGATGGAACCGCGGCGGCTTTGGAAGCGGTACTTGATCGGCAACTTACAGTTCGCGGCTATTACGGCAGGGCAGTGGGGGCGGCAACGCAAACAGCATGCCACAGCAGCTTTGCTACGTCCGCCGCAGCAGGACGTGCTCATCGAAGCGCCGTCCACCGTGGAAGCAGCTCCCGAACTTTTGCGCGATAAGAGTACGTCCGCGTCGGGAAGCCTACCTTCCTGACGCGTGGGTGCAGTCGTCCCTCGGAGAACACTAGGGTCATCCTGAGTGCAGCGAAGGACCTGCTTTCCTCGCATCATGAGGAAAGCAGGTCCTTCGCCTACGGCTCAGGATGACCCGTATCTTTGTAGTGCAAAGATGCGCACTCACTTCTCAAAATAAAGCCGTCATTGGATTTGCGAGCTCGACTTCGCGCATGTTCGCTCCGCAGGATACCGCAGTTTCATCCAGGCAGTAAGACGCCGCAAGCCTTCCCGCAAAGCACGCCGCTTCCCCTGAGAAACGAACAGAAACACAGCGGCGCGCGCGAGCTCGCCCAGGCGTGGCTGCCCCTCCCGGAGAAGCACGGAGAGCAGCGCCAGGCGTTCACGCCAGGGCTCCCCTCCCGCTTGCGCGGCGCATTCTGTTGCAAGAAAGCCGGCAAATGCGGGGCGGCTCAGTAAGCTGCGCCGCGCGCGCGCCCACTCCAACGAAAAGCGCCAGTTCCGTGCACGCCCCACGCTTTTGCGGTCACCCTCCACATGGAAAACGGCGAGCGGCGCCGATCCCACGGCATGGACGGACACAAGGGGATCGGCGGCAAGACGCAGAAGCAGATCCCAGTCCTGGTGCTTGCGCAGTCCCTCATCGAACGGAACACGCAGCAGCAACGCGCGCGGTGCGAGCAGGGTGGAGGTTTGCAGCAGCGCCGAACCGTAGCGCCAGCCCCGTCGGCAGAACAGATATTCACCCATGGGGCGGTCCCCGCGGTAGGGCTCGCGCGGCCACACTTCTTCCCAATCGGGACCGCGCGCAAGAACCGGGCAGCTCAGGACGGGGCTGGTCGAGCCATTGAGTGAACGGGCAAACGTTAGCTGCGCGGCGAGCTTTTCCGGGAACCATAGGTCGTCATCATCGAGAAAAGCAATCCATTCACCGGTCGCGGCCTGGACACCGAGGTTGCGGGCTCCCCCGCCGCCCACATTCCCTGGGAGCGCGAGCACCCGTACACGCGCTTCGTGAAGACCATGCAACGCCGGTTCTGTCCCAGCCTCGTCCGGGCCATCGATCACCACGATGACTTCGTGCGGGGGGTGCGTTTGCGCGAGCGCGCTGCGGACCGCGGCAACAACCATGGCCGGACGGTTGCGTGTCGGGATCACCACGGAAACTGTGTCGGAGGAGGTCATACAGGGCGAACCGTCTCCAAGCATAGGCTTACCGCTGCCTTTTTCTACGCAGCGAGGGGATCCAGCATCGCACTAAGGTAAGCAAACGGGAATTGCCCGCAGCGCAAGGAGTGAAAGTTTGTTGAAGAAGCCGCATGCGCCCGACCGGGTTGGGGTTGTCGGTTCCGGGCCGAACGGGCTCGCCGCCGCCATTACCATGGCACACGCAGGGTTCGCGACCGAAGTGCGGGAAGCACAGGGGGAGTTGGGCGGGGCTTGCCGGAACCTGCCTCTGACCCTGCCCGGCTTTCAGCACGATTTCGGTTCAGCCGTTCACCCTTTGGGGGCCGGCTCGCCGTTCTTCCGCGCGCTGCCCCTAGCCGAGCATGGGCTGGAGTGGGTACACCATCCCGCGCCATTGGCGCACCCGCTCGACGACGGTACCGCGGTCATGCTCCACCGCTCGCTCGACGACACGATCGAGGCGCTTCCCCGCCCCGACGGGCAGCGCTGGGCAGAGCTGGTTCGGCCATTGGTGGATGAATGGGAGGCCCTTGTGCCGGAGCTGCTCGGCCCGGTTCTCCACCTGCCGAAGCACCCGTTCGCCCTGGCCCGGTTCGGGCTTGCCGCCGCCCAGCCCGCGCGTTTGCTGGCTGGAACGCTGTTCCGCTCCGAGCGGACGCGTGCTTTGTTCGCAGGGCTGGCCGGGCACTCGTTTCTCTCGCTCGATGCACCGTTTTCGGCGGCAATCGCGCTGGTACTGGGCGCTGCCGCGCATGCGGTAGGCTGGCCCATCCCGCGCGGCGGCTCGGGTGCCCTCACAAAAGCGCTTGCCGATGTACTGGTTGAAAAAGGCGGTGTGCTGCACACGGGGTCGCCGGTCGCTTCGGTGGACGAGTTTGGTGAAGACGCGATCGTATTCTGCGATACCCGCCCCGAAGCATTTCTCAAGCTCGCGGAAGGGCGGCTGCCGGGTATGTACGCGCGCAAGCTTCGGCGGTTTCGCCCGGGGCCGGCGGCATTCAAGATCGACTATGCCCTCTCCGAACCGATTCCCTGGCGTGCTGCCGACTGCAAGCGCGCAAGCACCGTCCACCTGGGCGGTACGTTGGGCGAGATCACCCGAAGCGAGTACGCGATGCTGCGCGGGCGCGTTCCTCAGCGGCCCTATGTGCTGCTTGCGCAGCCCACGCTTGCCGACCCGACGCGCGCTCCCGAAGGCAAGCACATCGCCTGGGCGTACTGCCATGTGCCCTGGGGTTCAGCCGAAGATGCAACGGCACAGCTTGAAGCGCAGATTGAACGGTTCGCGCCGGGATTTCGCGAGTGCGTGCTCCATCGCACGGTGTCCGGTCCCCGGGAGCTCGAAGCCCAGGATGCCAACCTCTTTGGCGGCGACATCTCCGGGGGCGCAATGGATCCCTTGCAGTTGCTGTTCAGACCCACACTCCGGGCTTACTCGACGCCCGACCCGCACCTGTTTCTATGCTCGTCGTCGACGCCGCCCGGCGCGGGTGTGCATGGGATGTGCGGCTGGGGTGCGGCGCAGGCTGCCTTAATGCGTTGGTAGGTTCCAGGCAGCAAGGCTTCTCATAAAACGGTGTTTCAGCTTTTCTCCCGTTCGAGCCTTCCTCTTTTGCCTTGCAGCCGACCCGCTAAAAGTGGTGAACCTGCTCGTCTGCATGCGTCACTGGTACTGACTTAGCGCGCACGTCCACGACTTCCCGCTCTAGTGAGCGTGCTACCAGGTCGCGCGAGCCCAGGCCCACGGCCAGTGCAAGCGCCAACACAATGCCGCCGAACAGGATGCCGAATGCCAGGTCCACGATGGAGCCGCCGATCTGGAGATGGTCGAGCACCATGGCCGCCGTGAGCACCAAAACCAGCCACTTGACGCCCGCGCCCAGCAGACGCGCGTACTGAAGATTCATGTTGACGCCGGAGATAAGCACGGATCGCCCCAGCACCCGAGCGATGAGGTTGCCGATGAAAAGAAGTACAAGCGCGCCCACGAGTCGAGGCACATAGGAGAACACATATGCGGAAACGCCTGTGTCGGAGGAGCCTGCCTCAAACACGGAGATGCCGACCAGCACGCCCAATAAGAACACGCCCCAAAAGACGATGCGGGCGACCAGGCGCGAAGGC
This sequence comes from uncultured Acidobacteriaceae bacterium, assembly GCA_964244985.1. Taxonomy (GTDB): domain Bacteria; phylum Acidobacteriota; class Terriglobia; order Terriglobales; family Acidobacteriaceae; genus EB88. The sequence goes on along the minus strand of CAXTKZ010000085.1, from coordinate 10,729 downwards.
GAATGGGTCCACTCAACAAGCCGCTCGTTTTGCTCAAAGCGCGCATCGAACCGGAGCGCCGCGAGCGCCCGCTGCGCTATCCAGGCGCAGCCTGCCGCGATGCCCGCGAAAACAACCAGAACCAGCACGAACGCGACGATGCCGGGCAGCAAAGTCACGATCTTGGTGATGACACGGCCCACCGAATCCTGCAACGACTGTACGATTTGCTCACCCATACCCGTCCTCCTGTCTGTTCTTTAAGACCGTGCCGCCGTTTATGGGTTGAAGCGGTCCGGCCAGCGCCAGCGGCGTACAAGGTACGGCTTGCCTTCCTCGAACGCCCGTGCAAGCTTTTCCTGCCGGGCTGGAGCGTCGAACGCGGGGTTGGCCGCAGCCTCATTGACAAAAGATGCAACCCACCCCAGGTACAACGGCGTGAGGGCACCGAGCAGGTGCGTGCGGTTGAGCGTACGAAGCCGGTAGCCCAGAGCGAAGTCGTACACAATGCGCACCCACAGCTCGTCCGGCATGCGGAAGTCGTCCGGGGTCATCGTGGTCAGACGCTTCAGGTCAAGCAAGGTGACCGGCGGCAGCAGAAGACCCCACACATCCTGGAGCGAGCGCGAGCCCAGCAAGAACGACTTGATCATGGGTGCGGTCTCAAGGGGCGAAACGTGTAGCGCGGCGGGTGCCGCGTGGTGAGGCGCAGGCCCATTGGGCATAGCTCTGATCCGCTGCCACAACGGCGCGTGCGTTTCCATCTCGGCAAACACAGAGCCGGCCAGTTGCGTGATGACGGCGCTTAAATCCATCTCCGCACCGGGCCGGGGATGCTGGATTGGCAGGTGCGTTTCATAGACTGTGCCGTCGATGCCGGCCGCCGCCGTCACCGGCCACAACAAGGGCGTGCCCGCGCCCTGGGCACGTTTTTGCCCGAGGGCGGCAAGCCGGGGCGCAAGGCGGGCAGACACGGCAAAGTCCGCAGCCAGCGGGTAGCGCACGTTTTTGCCGTAAAGAGCGCGATTCAGCGGCGCAAGCAAGCTATGGTTCAGCAAGCCGTCGAATGGCGGGAGCGTGTAGCTGCCCATCACAAGGTCGGCCTGGGCGGCAAGCACCGGCCTCGCCAGGCGGCTGATCAGCTCCGGCGTCAGCGCCTGGAGGTCGGGATGGAGCAGCACCGCGGCCTGTGCGCCGGAGTGCGCTGCCAGCGTGAGCAGCGCCTGCTGCGCGGCAGCGGTTTGCGCCCACGGCGAAGCGGAACCCTCGGCGGTCGGCAGCGGAAAGGTTTCGAGGTCGGTTGTTGCATCCAGCGCGGTGCGCGCGTTTTCCGCACCGGGGTAAGCAAGGGTCAGGTGTGCACCGCCCAGCGCACCCGAGACCGCGACCTGTGCACCCTGCGCACGCAGCTGGTCAGGATCGACCGGTCCCGTCACCCCAATAAAAAGCCCTGTTGTGCGTGGAACCGCGCCCACAACCGGCGGCGTTTCGGCAACTGCTGTGAGCTCCTGCTCTGTTCCGGTATCTCCCATATCCATGCTCCGCCCTTATGCTACGGAACCGCGCCCAAGTTGCAAAATCCCAGCTAGCGGAATTTTGACCCAGGTGGGGCGGTTGTTAAGTTCATAGACAAGCTCGTACAGCGCCTTGTCGAGCAGATATACCTCGAGCAGCTGGCGGAAGCCTGTTTCCTCGTCGGGGACGACGCCCGAGCCCGCGGTCACCTTACGGTAGGAGTGCAGAAACTCCGCGGAAACAGCAACCTCCCACAAGCGGGCCCAGGGCAGCAGTCGATCGTAGTCCTGCGGGCGCCGGGCGGTCGCGGCGGCAAGCGCCGCGTAGGCCGCATAGGAGAACGACCGGAGCATGCCCGCGACATCTTTCATGGGCGACTGCCTGGCGCGTCGTTCATGGAGCGGGCGGGCAGGTTCCCCCTCGAAGTCCAGCAGAACGAAGTCGCCCTTGGAGCGCAGCGTTTGACCCAGGTGGTAGTCGCCATGGACGCGGGTTTTTAGGAC
>CAXTKZ010000085.1:0-8632 GCA_964244985.1 uncultured Acidobacteriaceae bacterium | reverse complement strand
AGCACGCAGGCGGCGTCGAGGTACACGCCTGCCGCGTCGCGGGTTTGCTCCATCGCGGGGCCTGCGAGGTCGATCGTGTCGTCAGGCCCCGGCATCTGCGCCGGAGGAAACTGCGAAGCCAAACGGCCTTCGTAGAAGCGTTCCAGCTCACCGAGCGTCCATTGCCAGCCATCGCCTTCGTTCTTGATAAGCCCTTGCACCATGGCGATCGTGGCAGGTTCCTGGCCGGCGGCATGGTAATCGAGCGACCCGCCGAAGGGCGCGATGGCACGGAAGGCAGAGTTTTCCGTCAGGTAGCGGCCGATCTCGACATCCGGATTCGGACCATAGAGAACGCGGCGGAACAGCTTCATAATCAGCCGGTCGCCGTAAAAAATGCTGGTGTTGGACTGTTCGGCGGAGGAACGGCGCGGCGGCAGCAGAGCATCGCCCCGCAAATCGGCGAGCACCGTTGAAGGCGTGCCGCGGAGGATGCCGTTGCGCATGGGAAGTTCGCCCGCATGGCTCAGGAGATCGAGCAGCGCGGTTGCGGCTTCGTCCGTGTACATGGCGTCGGCCAAAACTCCGCTTTTACCCGGAACAAGCACGGCACCGATCACCGCATTGGGGCTTAGAGCCTCCGCTGCTTCGTCGAAGGTGAGTGTGAGCGGCAGCAGGTAGCTTTCCGGCTCGCCTTCGGTGTAGGCAACGTCGATCATCGCTAGCGCATACGAAGACCCCGACCCGAGGGGTGCCCAGTCCTTGACGGCAACCGATGCAATCGTCCGGCTTTTCGCGCCGAACCAGCGTTGGCGGGGCAGGTAGTCCGGCAGCAGGCGCTCTTCCAAAAGCTGCCCAGCGAAGACACCTTCCCAATCATGCGGCTGGCGCAAGGACATTTGCGCGGCGGCAGTCGCTTCCCGAGCCTCGTCCAGCCCTGCACGGTCGGGCGAGGGCTGCAGCTCCAGCCAGAAAAATCCGTACGAGCCCAGCGTGATGTTGTACGGCGTCTTTGTGATGGGCGGAAACTCGACATAGCCCAGCATCTCGACCGGCGTCACCCCGTCGAATTCGCTCAAGTCCAGCGTAACCGGCTGCGCAAACCGGCTCAAGTTGGCAACACACAGGATGCGGGTATTTGCGTCCTCGCGCACATAGGCCAGCACCTTGCGGTTGTCCGGATGGAGAAAGCGCAGGGTTCCGCGGCCGAATACCTGGAACAGCTTGCGCAGCGAAATCATGTTGCGCATCCAGCTCAACAGGCTCGACGGGTCGGACTGCTGCGCTTCGACGTTGACCGCTTCATAACCCAGGACCGGGTCCATGATGACCGGGGAAAACAGCTTGGCGGGGTTGGCGCGGGAGAACCCGGCATTGCGGTCGCCCGACCACTGCATGGGCGTACGGACGCCGTTGCGGTCGCCGAGATAGATGTTGTCGCCCATCCCAATCTCATCGCCATAGTAGAGAATCGGCGTGCCGGGGAACGAAAACAGGAGCGAATTCAGCAGCTCGATACGGCGGCGGTTATTGTCGAGCAGCGGAGCCAGACGCCGCCGGATCCCGATGTTGATGCGCATCCGCGGGTCGGCGGAGTACGCGAGGTACATGTAATCCCGCTCCTCGTTCGAAACCATTTCAAGCGTGAGCTCGTCGTGGTTGCGCAGGAAGATGCCCCACTGGCACGACTCCGGAATCGCCGGGGTCTGCGCCATGATGTCGGTGATGGGTAGGCGATCTTCCTGCCTCAACGCCATGTAAATGCGCGGCATCAGCGGGAAGTGGAACGCCATGTGGCACTCATCGCCCTCGCCGAAATAAGGCCGCACATCCTCGGGCCACTGGTTGGCCTCGGCCAGAATGAGCCGACCCTCATAATCCTTGTCGATGGCGGCGCGGATAGCTTTGATGGCGACGTGCGTTTCCGGCAGGTTTTCGCAGTTGGTGCCGTCGCGCTCGATCAGGTACGGGATTGCGTCCATGCGGAGGCCGTCGACGCCCATGTCCAGCCAGAACCGCATGACGTCGATGACTTCCTGGATAACGCGCGGGTTGTCGAAGTTCAGGTCGGGCTGGTGCGAAAAGAAGCGGTGCCAGTAATACTGGTTTGCAACGGGATCCCAGGTCCAGTTGGATTTTTCCGTGTCGGTAAAGATGATGCGGGCATCGGCGTACAGCTTGTCCGTGTCGGACCACACGTAAAAGTCACGCTCGGGCGAGCCCGGGGGCGCGAGCCGAGCCGCCTGGAACCAGGGGTGCTGATCGGAGGTGTGGTTGATAACCAGCTCCACCATGACCTGCATATTGCGCTCGTGGGCGGCGTTCAGGAACAGCTTGAAGTCGTCGACCGTGCCGTAACTGGGGTTGACCGAAAGGTAATCGGAGATGTCGTAGCCGTCATCGCGCAGGGGCGACGGAAAAAACGGCAGGAGCCAGAGGCAGGTAACGCCCAGATCCTGCAGGTAGTCGAGCTTGGTCAAAAGGCCGGGAAAGTCGCCGATGCCGTCGTTGTTGGAGTCGGCAAAAGCACGCACGTGGAGCTCGTAAATAATGGCGTCTTTGTACCAGAGTGGATCGGTGACGCTTCCCTGCCGCTTCAAGCTGTTGTCTCCTTGGTAATGACGAAAAGATGCCCCGGCTGCGAGCGCGGGTCGAGAGCGACGAAGTTCGACGGGCCGCGCCAGCTGTAGGCCGCGCCGGTCAGCACGTCTTCTACTGTATATACGGACTCATCGGTTAAGCCAAGCTGGGCCGTGTCAAGGTAGAGCCATCCGCTTTGGCGATGGAATGGATCGAGGTTGACCACCGTGAGCACGACATCGTGATTGTCGCGTGAGCGCTTCGAAAACGCGATGAGGTGCGGGTTGTCAACCGCGTGGAACCGGAGCGATTGGTCGAAGGTTTGGAGTGCCGGATGGTCCTTGCGCGCACGATTAACCGTGGCGATAAGCTGCGCGATGGGGTTCTCGAGCGACAGCGGCCAGTGCTTGATCTCGTACTTTTCCGAGTCGAGATATTCTTCCCCACCCTGCCGGAAGGGCGCATCGATCAGCTCCTCATACACGCCGCCATAGATGCCATAGGAAGGGTTCATGGTGGCCGCGAGCAGGAAGCGTAGTGCGAACGAAGCCTGCCCGCCGTACTGGAGGTTGAAGGGGTTGATGTCCGGTGTGTTCGGCCAGAAGTTGGGGCGGAAGTACTGCCACTGTTCCGTTTGCGTCAGCTCGGTAAGGTATTGCTCCAACTCGGTTTTAGTAGTCCGCCAACAGAAATAGGTGTAACTTTCCGAAAACCCCAGCTTTGCCAGCTGCTCCATGATGCGCGGACGGGTGAAAGCTTCCGCCAGAAAGAGCGACTCGGGGTACTGACGCTTCACCTCGGCAATGCACCATTCCCAGAACGGAAAGGCCTTGGTATGCGGGTTGTCCACGCGAAAGATGCGGACGCCGCGCTCGGCCCAGAACAGAAACACCTCGGCGAGCGCGTCCCACAGCTCTTCCCAGTCGTCCGACTCGAAGTCGATGGGGTAGATGTCCTGGTACTTCTTGGGCGGGTTCTCCGCGTATTGGATGGAGCCGTCCGCGCGGTGCTTGAACCAGCTGGGGTGCTCGATGACCCAGGGGTGGTCGGGCGCGCATTGAAAGGCGATATCGAGCGCAAGCTCCATGCCGTGTACCCCCGCCGCGTCGCGCAGGTGGTCGAAGTCCGCCATGGTACCGAGCTCGGGCAGAATGGCGGTGTGACCACCCCTCTCCGCGCCGATCGCCCAGGGGCTGCCTACGTCATCGGCCCCGGCAGTGGTGGAATTGTTTTTCCCCTTGCGGAACGCGCGGCCAATGGGATGGATGGGCGGCATGTACAACACATCGAAGCCCAGCGCTTGCAGGTAGGGCAGCTTCGCTTGGACATCGCGCAGGGTGCCGTGGGTTTGGGCGTCCGCCCCCTGCGAGCGCGGAAACAGCTCGTACCAGGTGGAAAAACGGGCGCGTTCGCGGTCGACCTCCACCGCCAGCGTGCGCCCGTAGCGGGTTTCCCGCTCCGTGTCCGGGTAGCGCTCTGCCAAGGCGATTAACTGAACATCGAGCCCCGGTGCAGCCATGGCGACGCGCTGCGCTTCGGCGGTGCCGGCTTTCTCCAGCTCTTGAAGTGTTTCACCGTTATCCTGAAGCTGCTTGGCGATCGCTGCAAGCGTTTGGGCGTCCTCGGCCTGCGCCCGTCCGGCGGCCTCGCGGACTAGCGTCGCGCCCGTCCGCAGCTCAAGGCCGACATCCTGCCCGGCCTTCAGTTTTTTGACAAGCCCATCCCGCCATGTGTCGATGTGATCGATGCCCGCGGCCAGAGTGTACTCATACCTGCCCCCCACGGGAACGGAAAACATGCCCCGCCAGCGGTCGTTGCCGATCGGTGCCATCTGCACAACGGTCCACTTCTTTTCACCGGCATTGCGGTAAAGGAGGCGTGCTTCCACATGGTCGTGCCCGTCACCGAAGATGTCCGCCTCAACGATCACGCTCTCGCCCGCGACGCGCTTGGCCGGAAAGCGCCCCGCGTCGATCTCGGGGACAACATGCTCGATGACGACGCGGCGGCGTCCATTTTCCGGCTTGGGAAGCGCTTGTTTTTGAGATGGCATTATGCGGTCAGTCCTCCAGATGCGCGGCGCAAACACCAGCCGATAAGCAGGCGCGCCGCGCGGTTGTCAGTTATTCTTCCCAGTTGAGAAACACATTGTTGAGCGATTCCGCCCAGGTCGGATGCGCAAACACGGCATCGCGCAGGACAGTGTACGGCAGCTTGCCCATCATCGCGATCTCGACCATGGCAGCCAGCTCGCCGCCTTCGGCCGCGAGGATAGACGCGCCCAGAAGCTGCTCCGTGTCCGCGTCGACCACGATCTTCATCAGGCCTCGGTCGTCGCCGGTTTCATAGGCACGCGCAATCGAGGCGGCCGGCATTTTGGCAACGCGGATGTTGCGCCCGGACTTTCTCGCTTCTGTCGCGCTCATGCCGATGCGGCCCAGCTCGGGGTCGGTGAAAACTGTATACGGCACGGGGCGGTCCTCCCTGCTGCGGGAGCCGCCTTCCAGCAGATTCGCGGCAAGGATGCGGTAGTCGTCGTAGGAGATATGGGTGAACGCGGGGCCGCCCTTGACGTCGCCCAACGCCCAAATGCCTGCTGCCTCGGTTTCGAGGCGGTCGTTCACCGGGATAAAGCCGTGTTCATCCGCGCGGAGGCCGGTCGCCTGGAGGTTCAGGGCGTCGGTGTTCGGGGTACGCCCAGCGGCCAGCAGCAGGTGCGAACCGAACAGCGTTCTGTCGTTTCCGTCCGCGGTTTCGACCCCCAGCGTGATGCTTCCGTCGCCCGTAAAACCCGCGGCAGTTGCCCTCGCACCCAGGATGAGCTCAATCCCTTCCTCACGGAAAAAGTCCTGAACGCATGCGGCGATGTCCCCATCCTCGCGCGGCAACAGTTGCGGGGCCTCACTCACAATCGCGACTTCGGCACCGAAGCGCCGAAACATCTGTCCGAACTCAACCGCGATGTAGGAGCCACCGAGGATAATCAGCCTTTGCGGTACTTCGTCCAACTCCATGATGGTTTCATTGGTGAGGTATGGTACTGCCTGGAGGCCAAGGCCGGTCGGGACGGTTGTGCGCAGCCCCGTGTTGATGAAGATCTTTTCCGCGGTGAACGTCCGCGTACCCCCATCATGCAACGTGACCTCAACGGTGCGCTCGCCCGTGAACCGGCCCAGGCCATGCACCAGCTCCAGATTTTCCTTATCCTTGAAGCGGCTCTCGCTGCCCGTGCGCCACTTTTCAACCACGGCGCGCTTTCTGTCGCGAACCTCAGCCATGTTCACGGTGACCGAGCCTGTGTGTACCCCGTATTTCGCACTTTGCCGGGCTTTTTCGGCGACCTGGGCGCTCGCAAGCATGGTCTTGGTCGGCGTACAACCGGAGTTCACGCAGGTACCGCCCACAAACCTGCTTTCAACCACAACCGTGCGCTGCCCCTTGCCGGCCAGAGCCGTAGCCAGAGGGTTGCCGCCCTGGCCCGACCCGAGTATCAACGCATCGACCTGCTCCGTCATGTTTTCCTATTCTCTGCTAAAACCGTGAAGCTACGAACAACGCGCCGCCGATCGCCAGGGCATCCTCTGCCAGTGCAACCGGCATATCGGGCAGGCAGGCCTTTTTTGTGAGTGCACGGCGCGCGCCGAAACCCGCATAGGTGCCTACCAGCGCACCCACAGCCCCCACGACCGCGCCCAGCCACAACGGACGGCCGGCAACCGAGGCCAGCGCAGCTCCTACGGCACCGCCGAAGGTCGTGCGCGCGAACAAGGGAACCAAGTCGGTGCGGGGCGGGATCTTCGGCATCTTGTCGCCGACGAGCTCGCCCACGGCCATCGCGGTGAAAACCCCGATCGAAACCGGGTGTGTGAGGAAAGCAAAGGGTGTTTGCTTGAGAGGGAGGGAGCCCAACCGTGCGCTCCAGCAAAGCACGGCAACGGGAGTAAGTGTGCGCAGACCGTTGGTGAAACCGATCCCCAGAACAAGTGAAGCGAAGATATTCAGCGGCATACGGCTTCTTGGGATGCGGAAGACGTTTGCGCGGAGGCTTGCCTGTCAGACCTGTTTGAAGAGGGATGGTTATGGAATCGTGTATGAAAACTCATGATATGGTTCCCGGACCAAAATCCGGCTCATCCTGAACGAAGTGAAGAATCTGCTTTTTGCGGCAGTACAGGCAAAAGCAGATCCTTCGTCGCTGCGCTCCTCTGGATGACCCAAGTTTCCAAAAGCCGGTAATGCAGCTTTGCTTCAATTGCCGCGCAGCATGTGGGGCTCTTCCGATGCACGGAGGCGCACCAGCCGGTCGATGGCATAGGGAGAACGCTGGCCGGAATGGTGGTAGTGCCGCACCTGGAGCTCGCCGAGTAAGCCGATCGCGAGCATCTGGATGCCGGCCAGAATAAGAATTCCCATAATCACGAACAGCGGCCCGTGCTCATCCATGATGTGCTGGTGCGTGATTAGCTTGAGCAGCAACAGCGCCATGGCGAGGATGCCGCCGCCGAGCATCGACAGTGCGCCGATAGAGCCGAAGAAGTGCAGCGGCCGGGTCATGTACTTGAGCAGGAAGCGAATGGTGAGCAGGTCGAAGAAGACACGAAATGTCCTGCCGATGCCGTAATGGCTCTTGCCTCGCTCGCGCTGCACGTTCTTGATGGGGATTTCGCAGATGGACGCGCCGTACCAGGAGGCAAGCGCGGGGATAAACCGGTGCATCTCGCCGTACAACGGCACGGCCTGGATGACCTCGCGACGGTATGCCTTGAAGGTGGTGCCGAAGTCATGGATGTCAACGCCGGACAGCTTGGCCATGAGCCAGTTGGCGGCACGCGATGGAACGCGGCGCATCACGAAGTTGTCGATGCGGGCCTTGCGCCAGCCCGAAACCACGTCGTAGCCTTCATCGAGCTTCTCAAGGAACTGCGGTATCTCATTCGGATCGTGCTGCAAGTCGCCGTCCATGGCCAGCACGAATTCGCCTTGGGAGTGATCGAAGCCGGCAGCCAGCGCGGAAGTTTGCCCGAAGTTGCGGCGTAATTTGACAACGAGCACACGCGAGTCGACCGCCGCGATTTCTTCCAGCAGCTTATACGTGCGGTCGCGCGAGCCGTCGTCAACCAGGACCAGTTCAAACGAGTCCGTGATATTTTCCATCACCGCCTTCAGCCGGTCGTACAGGGCGGTTACGTTTTCTTCCTCATTGTGAAAAGGGACGACGATGGAGTACTTCGGCATGCGGTTTATTTTATACGCGACGCCCCTACAGCTTCGGAAAACCCTCTGACTCTACATAATTGCCGACCATCTCGACATAAACATGGTCGGTGGATTGGAGGTCTGTCAGGGCTTGGTCGACGATGTCGGGAGCCCCGCCCTGGGCGCAAAGCCATGCTTGGGCGTCGTCGCGGTCCGAGGCATCGTGCGAGGTTTTTACAGTATGGTAGTTGGAAGCGTTCTGCTCGGCGATGGTGTAGCCAAGGCCATTCTTGCGGACTTCGAAATTGCGTACTGCCATGGGTTTGCCTCCTGTTTACAAGGCTTTGGATGCGCGAACCGCCAAGTACACGTCCCGAAGGAACGGCATCCCGGGCAGGCGGTTTTAGTCCTGTAGGATCTCCGCCGTAATTCCCGCCGCCTCCAAACATGCTGCCTGCCCCACATCGTTATGCGTCACGAACCGCACCGCATGCGGCTCCACGGCCCCCGCCAGTACCCCACGCTTTTTGAGTGCCCCGACCACCTCGGTGGCCAGGCGCCCATTGCGCAGGCGAAAGATCACGATGTTGCTTTGGACCGAGTTCAAGTCGAGAGCCACGGAAGGCAAAACGGCTAGCCGCTCGGCAATCAGTCGGGCGTTCGCATGGTCCTCGCCAAGCCGCGCCGGCATCTTGGTAAGTGCGATCAGCCCCGCCGCGGCCAGGATGCCCGCCTGCCGCATGCCGCCGCCGAGGGCTTTGCGGACTGGACGCGCTCGCTCAATAAATTCCGCCGAGCCGACCAGCATCGAGCCGACCGGCGCGCACAGCCCTTTCGATAGGCAAAACATGACGGAGTCGAACCCGTGCGTCAGTTC
>CAXTKZ010000084.1:0-14535 GCA_964244985.1 uncultured Acidobacteriaceae bacterium | reverse complement strand
CCGGACGCGGTAGGCTTGGCAAAAGAATATGTGCGCGGCGCGCTCCTCCATGCCTACCCTGTAGGCCAGGGGCGAGGTCCCATGCACCATCTTTTCTCGTTTCGCCGGGAGACCTGAGAATGCCCGAAACCGTCCAATGCAGGGGAGAGATACTGAAGTGACAGCCAAAAGTCTGGGGTGCGCGGTGCTGCTGGGGATGTGCTGGGCTGCGGCCCATGCGCAAACGCCGGTGGACACGGCTGCCCTGAACAAAACAGACGAGGTAAAACAGGGCTTTGCCGCGTTCTATGCGATGGACTACGACGCAGCCCTGACTCGATTTGAACGGATCGCGACCGAGCACCCGGACGACCCGCTTGCCACCGACTTCCTGCTGGACGCGACTTTGTTTAAGGAGCTGAACCGGCTCGACCTCCTGGACACGACCTTTTACGCGAATGACGGCTTTTTAACCGGCAAGCATACGGTGGTGGAAGACCGGGCGGCGCGCGACAAGATCAAGAGTTTGGCCGCGAAAGCACAGACTCAGGCGAACACCCTGTTGGCCAAAAACGGAAAAGATGTCGATGCCCTGTACGCGCGCGGTTGGTCGCGCTCGCTGCTCGCTACCTATACGGCCATGGTGGAGCGGGCGTTTCCCACTGCCCTGAAGCTGGCATTGAGCGCTAAGAACGACCAGGAAGCAGTGCTGAAGCTCGATGGGAACTACGTGGATGCCAACCTGTTTGTAGGGACATATCAATATGTGGTGGGCGCGCTGCCTCGGTCGTTTCGGTTGCTGATTGAGATCGCGGGCATCTCCGGCAACAAGGAAAAGGGCATGGCGATGCTTCAAACGGCAGCCGCGCGCGGGATTCGGACCTCCATCGATGCGCGCACCTGCATGATGCTGTTTCTACGCCGCGAAGCCAGGTATCCGCCCGCGCAAGCGATCGCGCAGCAGCTGGCGTCTGAGTACCCGCACACCTACCTTTTTCAGCTGGAGCTTGCAAATCTTGAGAAGGATTCCGGCGAGGCAAAACAGGCGATCGAGCGCTACCAAAAAGTGCTGGGGGAGGCGAGAAAACCGGGATACTTCTACGGCGCGCACCTGGAGCTGGGGTACTTCGGCTTGGGCGACACACTGCGCGGGCAGAAGATGTATGCGGAAGCCGCCGACGCCTATCGTCAAGCCGCGGGTTTTACAACTGTCAGCCCGGAGCTGAAGCAGCGCTGCCTTGTGGCGGCCGGCAAAAGCTACGACCTGATGAACGACCACACCCGCGCGAGCGAAAACTATCAGGCGGCGCTCAACGCGGGCGGCTCGGACACAGTGCCGGGGCAGGAAGCACGCAAGCTGCTCCGCAAGCCTTTCCAGGGAGCTTAAGGAACGAATCTCCGCCTGCGTGCGTATGAGTGGGTGGAGGGCTTGCGCTATGTTTTGTGGACGGTGTGGGGCTGAGTTGGGAGTGGGTGCGCGGTACTGTTCGGCATGCGGTGCCCCAGCCATGGCAGCGGCTGCTCCATGGCACAGCGGCCCGTCGCTGAGCCGCCTTGTCCGGCCGCGCACCGGCCGCATCATCGCGGGGGTATGCGCCGGAATGGCGCAGCAGTATGGCTGGGAGCTGGTTTGGGTGCGCGTCGTGGCAATCCTGCTGGCTGTGTTTTCCAGCGGCGCGGGCATTATTGCTTATATTGTGTTCTGGATCGTAACGCCGGAAGAGCCATGGGCACTTCCGGCCGCGAACATGCCCGCGCCTCCCTTGTAATCGACGGCAAGTGTTTTACGCTGGGAGGGTGAGCCTCCCATCTCCTCGCCCCTTTCACCGACCCCGTCCGCGTAAACCGCTGTTCTGCGACCAGGCCGCGCTGCCTAAACTGGCGGAGCGTTGGGGTACGCCGTTGTATGTGTATTCCGGGCGCGCCATCAGGGCGCGGTACGCCATGTTCACGGAAGCATTTGCGGAGGCGCCGCACCTGCTTTGCTACTCGGTGAAAGCGAACTCGTCGCTCGCGATCCTGAAGCTGCTGGCCGAGCTTGGGGCGGGGTTCGATATTGTGTCGGGCGGGGAGCTGGAGCGGGTGCTCCATGTGGACAAGCGTGCCGCCGGACGGGTCGTTTTTTCAGGTGTGGGTAAAACCGCGGCGGAGCTCGACCTGGCGATGAAGGCGCGGATTCGCTGCTTCAACGTGGAAAGCGAAGGGGAGCTGGAGCTGCTGGCGGAGCGCGGGGCGCGCAGGGGAGTGACGGCCGACTTTGCATTGCGGGTCAACCCGGATGTGTTTGCCGAGACCCACCCGTACATCTCAACCGGCCTGAGCGAACATAAGTTCGGTGTCTCCATGGACGAAGCCCGCTCGCTGTATGCGAAGGCTCGACGCTCGAAGCGTTTGCAGGCAGTTGGGGTCAGCGTGCATATCGGCTCACAGATCCGTGAGGCAGGCCCGTTCGGTGCCGCGGCGGAGCGGATCGCGGGGCTTGTGCGCGAACTGCGGGCTGCAGGGGAACGGGGTTTGCACACGGTCGATATCGGCGGCGGGCTTGGGATTGAGTACGACGGCACGGCGTGGGATCCGCAACAGCGTGTACACGCCTACGCTGCCGCGGTGCGGAGTGCGCTGGGCTCGCTCGGCGTGGAGCTGGTGCTGGAGCCGGGGCGCTTTCTTGTGGCACAGGCCGGGGCGCTGCTCACGCGGGTCGTCTACACCAAGCGCAACGGCGCAAAACGCTTCGTGGTGACGGATGCCGGGATGAACGACCTGCTCCGCCCATCGCTGTATGGGGCGCACCATGCAATCGAGCCGGTTGCCCCACCGCGCGCGGGCGAACCGGAAACGGTGGATGTGGTGGGGCCGGTGTGTGAAAGCGGCGATTTTTTCGCGCGGGATCGGACCATGCCGCCGCTCGCGCCGGGCGACCTGCTGGCGATCCTGGACGCCGGGGCCTATGGGCAGTCGTTGGCCTCAAACTACAACACCCGTCCCAGACCCGCGGAAGTGCTGGTGGAGGGCAAACGGGCGCGACTGATCCGCAAGCGGGAGACGGTGCGGGAGCTGTTTGCGGCGGAGCGGGTGTGATTCAAAGCTGGTCGGTCTGCCCGCGCTCACCACTTTAGGAATGGGGCTGCCGGCGCAGAAAAGGCCGCCTTTTGAGGCGGCCTTTTCTGCGGGATAGGCGCTAGTTCAGGATGGAGTGCGCGGAAGCAAGCGTATCCGCGCCGGTCGCAGGCTGCAGGGGACCGGTTTGCCCGCGCTGGGCAATGCCTTCTGTGCCGTTCGGGCCCAAGCCCAGCTTGATCAATGCACGTGAATCGGGCATGAGCCGGGTCTGCCAGCCATTATCGGACTGGAACTTCTGCATGGCGGCTTCCGTGGCCCCATCCCATTCGCCTGAAGGCTCGCCCGTCAGGTAGCCGCGGGTGGTCAGCGCGGTCTGGATCGAGCGGGTGCGCTCGGAGTCGATCCCACGTTGGCCCGGAGTCCAGTGGGCGGCAAGGGGAGCGGCATGGCGGCGGCTATGCGCATTGGGAGCACGATGGGACCGGGATGCAAACGCCGAGGTTACGGCGAGAAGCAGGGCAAGGCCGGCACAGTGGGCCGCGATCAACCGGGAAGAGCGATGCAACATGCGGAAAGCCTCGATGAAATGAAAGATGTCTTTCGCTATTGGGCCAGGGTATATGCGGTCGGGTGGGAAAAGCAACGTTTTCGGGTGGGTTTCTGGTAACAAAAAGGGTGCATGAATGCCTATTTTGGGGAAGGATGTGGGAAATCGAACTCTCAACTCCAAACACAGAGAGCCCCATTTCAAGAAACGAAACGGCGAAGAACCTCCATTGCCGCAGTGCGGGAGATCAGGTCTTTCACTGCGCTTGAGAGACAGTTCAGAAAAGCTTTACCGCGAACGACAAAGGCCCTGCTTGCAGTCTTATGGACGAGCAAGCAGGGCCTTTGTGATTGCGGACGAGCCCTCATACAACGACTCGTCCGATTACAGCTACGGGAGCGTACCGCCGGTCAGCGAGGTTTGCTTGCCGCCTCGGGGAAACGCGTACTCGAGCACCACATCGTCGCCTGACTTCAACCCGGACACAATCGAGTCGAACTCGGCCTTGTTGTGGATGGGCTTCTTATTGATGCCCTCGATGATGACGCCCTGTCCTACTGGCGGATCCAGCTCATCCGCGAATGATCCCGGTTTCACCGACTGGATGATGACGCCGTGGAAGCCCGAAGGGGCGTTCGGCGGCAGGTCGGTCACGGTCAGGCCCAGCTTGCTTGGGCCGGGGTTCGGCGCGTTGTTGTCTGAAGATCCGTTCCCATCGTTTTGCCCGTTGAGCGCGGCGACGGTCTTGGTCCGGTCGGAGATGGTGACAGTGGCGGTCTGCTTTTGGCCATTTCGCAGATAACCGATCTGCGCGGTCGAGCCCGGCTTGCGCGGCGAAATGTTTTCTACCAGGTCGTTGCCGGTTTTCACATTGGTACCGTCGACCGAGACGATGACGTCATTCTGCTTTAAACCGGCTTTATCCGCAGGACCGCCGGCAGTAACCTCCCTCACCAGCACGCCGCTGCTTGCCCCATACATCTTGGCCACAGCAGGAGGAATGGTGGACGAGAACGAAATGCCGATCGAGCCGCGGATCACCTTGTGCTCGGGCCCGATGAGCTGGTTGTACACGCTCACGACCGTATTGGCCGGGACTGCGAAGCCGATGCCCTGATAGCCATTGGTCTGCGTAATCAGCGCGGCGTTGACGCCCACAACCTCACCGGCCATGTTCAGCAGCGGGCCGCCGGAGTTGCCGGGGTTGATGGCGGCATCGGTCTGGATGAAGTGGAGAAACTGACCGGACGCGCCCTGATTAATCGTGCGGTTCTTGGCCGAGATGATGCCCGCGGTTACGGTTTGCGACAGGGAGAACGGCGAGCCGATCGCCTCGACCCAGTCACCGACCTGCGCGGAGTCGGAGTTGCCGAGCTTCACGGTAGGCAGCTGTTTGCCGGGCAGGTCGATCTTGATTACGGCAAGATCGGTGTCCTTGTCCGTGCCGACGACGGTGGCGCGGTGCCCCTGTTCGTTTTCAGGGTCGGTGGTGAGCTTGACATAGATGCGGTCGGCCTTCTCAACGACGTGATTGTTGGTCACGATATAGCCGCGTCCATCGACGATAAAACCCGAGCCGAGCGCGTGCTGTTCCTGCTGGGACTGGTCGGGGCCGCCCTGGCCGCCGAAGAAGTGGTTGAAGAAGTCCTGCATGCCGCCTTGACCGCCCGGCCCACCTTCGCCTCCACCCTGGCCGTTGTCGTCATCGTCATCGCCGCCGCCATCATCCGGCGCTTGCCCCTGCGGAGCGCCCTTGCGGCTGCCGCGGCGCGAGCTTTTTTCTTCCTTGGGCAGGGTTTCGGTATTGATGTTGACGACCGCCGGGCCCACCTGCTTCGCGATCTGCGAAAACTCGGTAGACAGGACGCGCGGATCGGGCACGCGCAGGGGCGTGGCATCGCGTGTGTCGACAACCTTGTCCTGCCCGTGGACGCCGTGCGCCACCACTGTGCCGATCAGGATGCCGGCCGACAAGGTGGTGAGAATTGTGAATGTGGATGCGAAGCGGCGTATCCGAATCCGTTGAAGCGGTGCGTTCATTTCGGGTGTACCCTCGTACCTTTCTTGGAGCCGATGAAACCGCGCGGCTTCGGGGCAAGCGCGTGGAGCGTCCTCCCCAGTGTAAAGGGGCGCTCTTCAAGACTCTTGCGTGGTTAGACGCCGCGAAATCGCAAGTGTTGTGAGTTCCGCGTTGATGGAATGGTCAGCGTGTCTCCAACGGGAGTTCGTGCGCGGTGGGGTGGACGCCGCTCGTGGGAAAGAGTTCCGCCGCGAGCAACGCCGCGAGCACCAGGGCTGCGCCGACAAGCGAACGTCCATGCAGCCGCTCATGCAGCACGAGAAATGAGGTCGCGGCGGCGAAGACGGGCTCAAGCGTAAAGATAAGCGCGATGCGGCTTGCGGGAAGAAAGCCCTGCGCCCAGCTTTGGATGGAGAACGCGGCCGCCGTTGCAAAGAGCGCGGCGATACACCACGCGGCAAAGAAGCGCGGCGAAAGGTGCAGATAAGGATGCGGCTCAAAGAAGGGCAGGCACACGCCGATGGCAAGCGCGGCTGTGCCGATCTGCACGGTCGCAAGCGCCTGAAAGGGGACGCGGAGCGAGCCGTGTGCGATGGCGAGCAGGTGCAAGGCAAAGGCAAAGGCGCAGGCGAGAGTCAGCAGCTCGCCGCGGCCGACCGCGTGCATGGCCCAGGGTTGGTTGGGTGGAACTGCCAGCAGTACGAGCCCGGCGAAGCCGAGAGCAGCGCTAAGAAACGCGCCGGGACCGGGTCGGGCTGTGCCGGGCGCACGCAGGCGCGGGCTGAGCGACAGAAGCGGCACGAAGAGAACAACCATCCCTGTAAGAAAAGCCGACACAGACGGCGTTGTAGAGGTAAGCCCGGCAGTCTGCAACTGGTAGCCGGCGGCGAGCAGCACGCCGGTAAGCACGCCCATTGCCCAGGCTGCCGGAGGGAGCCCGCGCATGGAACGGCGGTAGACGATTGCCAATGCGCACGCGGCAAGCGTCATCCGCAGGAAGTTGAACAGGAGCGGGGACACATCGGCGAGTGCCGCCTTGATGAGCACAAATGTGCTGCCCCACACAAAGGCCACGCAGATGAGCAGCAGGTAAGCGAGATTTTCGCGGCGCATGCCCTTAGAGAGCTCCCCCATCGAAAACCGTGCGCCCACCGACCACCGTACGCAGGACCTTTGTTTGCAGGAGGCGATCCGGGTCGGTGCCGATCGGGTCGCGGTCCAGCACGATGAAATCAGCCGCGTAGCCGGGGAGCAGCATGCCTTTCCATCCCTCCGCATTTTCAGCGTAAGCCGCGCCCTGCGTACAAGCGTGCAGGGCTTGGCCAATGGACAGCTGCTCCGCCCCAGGAACGGTTCGGCCGTCCTCGGCGGCGCGGGTGAGCGCGGCATAGAGGTTGCGGAATGGAGACAGCGGCTCAACGGGGAAGTCCGTCCCGAACGCCAGCGGAACCCCCGCCGCAGCAAAAGACCGCCAGGCGTAGGCGCGTGCGGCGCGGTCGCCGAGGCGGTCGGCAACCCAGCGCGCGTCGCTCAGCAGATGGCAGGGCTGCATGGAGGCCACCGCGCCTGCCTCCCTTGCGCGCGCGAACGCGTTTGGCGAGGCGAACTGGGCATGCTCAATGCGCGGGCGGGCGCTCGGTACCTGCTCAAACGTGGTCAGCGCCATGTCGAGCGCGCGGTCGCCGATGGCATGGAACCCAAGCTGGAAACCGGCGCGGACGCGTTCCCGGGCAAGCGCGGTGAGCTCGTTTTGCTCGTAGAACAGCAGCCCTCGCTCGGCGGGTGCGTCGCGGTACGG
This sequence comes from uncultured Acidobacteriaceae bacterium, assembly GCA_964244985.1. Classification (GTDB taxonomy): domain Bacteria; phylum Acidobacteriota; class Terriglobia; order Terriglobales; family Acidobacteriaceae; genus EB88. Next base: position 7,131 of record CAXTKZ010000084.1, on the reverse strand, counting down.
GGCGTGGAGCGCTGCCGTGCGCGCGCCCAGCGAGCCGTCCAGAAACGCCTTCAACATGCCCGTGCGCAGGGAGCGCGTTTGCGGCGCTTCGGTCCGAAGCCCTTCGAGCTCGGGCAATGGCAGGTTGAACGGCAGCCACTCGGTGAGGCGCAGGGGCAGCTCCCCTGCATTGTGCAAAGCGAGCAGGGCCTCCCAGTCCCCGCCGGGCGAATAGTCCTGTACGGAAGTGATGCCGTGGGCCACGGCCTCGGCGAGCACTGCCTGGAGGGCTGCCCGCCGCGCCGACAGCGATGGGGGCGGAATGTGCAGCTCGACCAGGTCGCGCGCGGGCTGTTCGCGCAGAATGCCTGTGGGCTCGCCATCGGGATCGCGGTCGATGGCCGAGCCGGGCGGCACTGCGGTGTCGCGCGTCACCCCAGCAAGGTGCAAAGCTGCCGAGTTCGCGGCGGATACATGGACGTCCACGCGCGCGAACACAGCCGGACGACTGCCGGTGACGCGGTCGAGTTCACCGCGGGTCGGCAGTGGATGGCCGGGCCAGTGGTGCTCATCCCAGCCGCCGCCCGTGAGCCATGCTCCATCCGGCGCTCGGGCCGCGGCTTCCGCGATGCGGGCCAACGCTTCGGCAAGCGAGCGGGTACCGTTGAGATCGACCTCACGCCGCAGCCGGGCACCCTCGCCCAGATGCAGGTGGGCATCGTTGAAGCCGGGCATAACGAACGCTCCTCGAAGGTCAACGGTTTCGACGTCGGACGCCTCGCCGCTTTTAATGGAACCGTCGTCGACAAGCAGCGAGGTCACGTACCGCGGCGCGGGCGTCAGCAGTCCGACGCCGGTGAGGATGCGGCCATTCTTGAAATATGTGCGCATAGGTTTAAATTTGCGGCAATGTCGGGTTTTACTTCGCACAACAACAACACCGGGGTCATCCTGAGGAGTGAAGCGACGAAGGACCTGCTCTTAAGCGACACGAGCAAAAGCAGGTCCTTCACTGCGTTCAGGATGACCCCTAGTGTCGTTTGTCCTTACGATTTGGCTTCTCACACGGGCGCTTGGCAGTCGGCCAGCGCGAGAAGCAGCAGCAGGATGCGTCGAAGTCCCAGGTCGCGACCGCGCGCGTCGAACCACTCGCCGGTTGTGTGGATGCCGCCGCCGTCCCCTCCCGCGCCGATCGAAACTGCTTCCACACCGAGAGACAGCGGGATATTGGCATCCGTCGATGCCGTGCGGAGTTCCGTCCGGAGCCCGAGGTGGCGGTCGACCGCGCGCAACAGCGCGAGAATACGCGCACCGGCGGGCAGTGTGCCCGCCGGACGGTCGCCGATGGAGCGGATCCCCGCCCGCAGGGGATGGCTTGCACCCGCGTTGGCGGCAAGCGCTGCGTCTTCTACCGCGCGGTAAAGGTCGACCTCGAGCCGCAGCAGCTCCCCGGAGTCGGTGGAGCGCAGGTCGAAGCGGCCCACCGCCGTCGCGGGGATCGCATTGACTGCCGAACCGCCCTCGATGGAGCCCACATTCCATGTATTGCGGACCGCGCCCGTTTCGAGCGCCGCCCGCTGCTTTCCAAAGCGGGTAACGGCGTCGCAGAGCGCGGCGACTGCATTGGGGCGGCCCGCATCGGTCCAGGAGTGGCCGCCCGCGCCGGTCATCGTCACCTCGAACCGCCGTGAACCGAGCGCGCTTGTGACCGCAACTGTGTCGCCCGCGCCGTCAAGCACCAGATGGGCGGCGACCCGGCTGCGCCAGGGCGCATGTGCGTAGATGTGCCGCACACCACGCAGGTCGCCCTCGCCTTCCTCCCCGACGTTGCCCAGAAACACAACCCGGCAAGGCGGCTGGAGCCCCCCGTGGCGCAGTGCGCCGGCAATTGCCAGCAGAGCGGTGATGCCCGCGGCGTTGTCGCATGCGCCCGGTGCTTGCAGGCGCGTGCCGTTGACGGTTGGGGCCAACGGCGTATCGGGCGGAAACACAGTGTCCAGATGCGCCGAAAGCAGGATCACAGGGCTTGTGGAAGAGTTGTCGAGGCTGCCATACGCATTGCCGGCTTCATCGAGCGCGATGTCGCAAAGTTTAAGGTCGGCGAAGCGCGCCTGGAGCCAGCGTGCCCGCTCGCCCTCGGCAAACGGCGGCGCGGGGATGGCCACGCACTCGGTTTGCCAGCGCATGATCTGCTGCTCGTGCAGGTGAAGCCAGCCCAGGGCGGCGTGCACGGCCCGCTGCGAGGCAATGCGGCCGATATGCGCGAAAGCGGAAGAGGGCGGGCCCATGGGCTTCAGCGTAGCACCCGCTTAGGGGTATTCAACGTGCAGGAGCCACAGGCCGCGCGCGGGAGCGGTCGGGCCGGCGGCGGCGCGGTCGCGCGCCTCGAGGATCGCGGGCAGGGCTTCCGGCGCGATGAGCCCGCGCCCCACCGCAACAAAGGTGCCCACGAGGTTGCGCACCATGTGGTGCAGAAAGCCGGAGCCGCGCACCCGATACACAAGCAGGCCGCCGGGCGCTGTGTGCCATCCGGATTCAAAGATCGTATGGACGGTGGAGCGTTCGGGCTTTCCCGCGGCACGCGTCGCTGCGTCCTGGTCATGCGCTCCCATCGATCGGAAGTCGTGCGTTCCGATCACCGCAACTGCCCCGGCCTGCATGCGCTCCACCGCGAGCGGAAACGTGTAGTGCCACACGTAGGGAGCTTCCCAGGGCAAACACAACGGCGCGCGCGCCATGCGGTACTCGTAAGTTTTGCTCCTGGCGCTGTGCCGTGCGTGGAAGTGAGGCGGGGCTTTTTCCGCCGCAAGCACGCGCACGGACGCGGGCAGCACATGATTGAGGGCGCGTGCAAGGTTGGCCGGCGCAATGGGTGCCTGGAGCGCAACGGATGCGACCTGGGCCTCGGCATGAACCCCGGCATCGGTACGGCCGGAGCCCTGCGGCAGGGTTGTCTCGCCGGAGACGCGCTTGATGGCTTCCACCAACGCGCCCTGCACGGTACGGCGGCCCGGCTGCACCTGCCAGCCCGCGAACGGGGTGCCGTCGTAGCACAGGGTCAGCTGCCAAACTGTTGCGGGCGTGGGCTCCCCCATGGGATGAGCCTACCCGATTTCCGAGCCTTTCTTCCGCATAAGTGCATCTTGTGGCTGGGATATACTCGCGGGTGACTCGCGGCTCCCTGAAGCACAGAAACCATGGCCGAAGAAAAGGAACCGGATGCGCCAAGGCAGGACCCGATCCATCGACGAGCAGCAAAAAACAAAAACGTATCGCGTACTGCGGGCCGCCGCGCTTGGAAGCGCGCTGCTGCCGCAGGCTCTTTTGGCCCAGGCGCAAACAGCCGGCCAGTCAGCCACACAAGAGCAAAAAGGGCAGACCCCGCCGCCCAGCCCCAGCGTGAGCGACACGGCGGAGGGTTTGCCGCCGGAGCCGCAGCCCAATCCCACGCAGCCCTTGTTTATGCGGCCTACACCGCGCGACTTCACTCGTCCGCGCGGGTATTTTCCGAATCCGATTTCGCCCTACACGGCCACCACGGCGGACCGCCCCCGGTTCACCAACACACCCCGGCTCAATGACATCCTGCGCGATGGGCGCATCTTTCTGAGCCTGAACGACGCCATCACGCTCGCGCTCGAAAATAACTTCGATATCGCGATCCAACGCTACAACCTCGACATCGCCGACACGGACATCCTGCGCTCGCACGCGGGCGCGACGCTGCTGGGCGTCAACGCGGGCCTGGTGACGGGCACCATCGGTGGCGCGACCCAGTCGCTTTCCTCGGGCGGCGGCCCGGGCGGCACGAGCGTGAGCTCGGGCGGTGCCGCGGCGGGCGCGTCCGGGCTTTCGCTGAGCACCAACCAGGGCGGCCCGTTGCCGGAGCTGCTGGACCCCTTCGTGACGGGCACCATCGAGTTGCAGCGCCAATACACGCCCCAACCCAGCCCTTTATTTACCGGCACCAGCCGCCTCGACACAAACACGAACCAGTACAACTTCGGCTACAGCCAGGGATTTCTGACCGGCACCTCGGCGCAGTTGACCTTCAACAACAGCTATACCTCGACGGGCAATCCATTTCAGGTGTTCAGTCCGCAAACGCAGAGTACGTTTCAGCTGCAGCTGAATCAACACCTTCTGCGCGGCTTCGGCACGGGCATCAATGGGCGCTTTATCGTGCAAGCGAAGAACAACCGGCGCGTCGCCGACTCGGCGTTCCGGCAGCAGGTGTTGTACACCGTCAACCAGGTGGAAACGATCTACTGGGGCCTGGTGAGCGCGTATGAGGATGTGCAGTCCCGTCAGCGCTCGCTCGCTCAGTCAACCCAACTGGCTGCGGACGATCGCAAGCAGCTCGAGATTGGCACGCTTGCGCCGCTCGATGTCGTGAACGCCCAAAGTCAGGTTGCGAGCGATCAGCAAGGGCTGACCGCGGCGAAAAGCACGCTGGAATACCAGCAGCTGGTGATGAAGCAGGCGATCTCGCGCAACCTTGAAGACCCGGTCCTGACCAACGCGCCCGTGGTGCCGACCGATCGCGTCAATCTGCTGGAAACTCGGGAAGAAACGATGCCGGTCGACGACCTGGTGCGGCGCGCGGAAGCCAACCGGCCTGAGATCGAGCAGGCGCTGCTCGCGCTTAAAAACGATGAGATCACGCTGAAGGGCGAGAAAAATGGGCTGCTGCCGACCGTCGACGCATTTGCGTTCTACGGCGGCTCGGCGCTAGGCGGCTCTCCGAACCCGCTCGCGGGGACCTCGTCGTTCGGCGGTGCGGCGACGCCTCCTCCCGCCCCCGTCGGCTACGGCACGGTCTTCCAGAACGCGTTCAACAACACGGACCCGAACAAGGGCGCGGGCTTGTCGCTGAACATTCCGATCCGCAATCGGCAGGCGCAGTCGGAGCAGGCGCGGTCGGTGCTGGAATACCGGCAACAACAGCTCAGGGTGCAGCAGCTGTATGTGCAGGTGCGCATGCAGGTGGTCAACTCGCAGTTCGCGCTGACCAACGACCGCGCGCAGGTGGCGGCCGCCGATGCCGCCCGTGAGTTCGCCTTTCAAAGCCAGGACGCGGAACAGCGGAAGCTCAGGCTGGGTGCTTCGACCACGGCGAACGTGCTGCAGCAGCAGCGCAACCTGGCAACGGCGGAGGACAACCTGATCAATGCGCGGGCAACCTATGCGAAGGATCGGGCGCAATTCGACAACATCCTGGCCGACACGCTCGACAAGTACGGCATCAGCCTGGGTGACGCAGTCAGCGGCGTGGTGACGCAGACCCCGTCCATCCCTGGGCTCATCCCAGCAACGCAGGAAAAGCAGCCGAACCCGACACTGCCCACGCCCGGGCAGCCGGGCGGCAGTCCGAACGAAGGGCTTGCCCCGGACGGAACACCGATCCCCGTGCCCCAGCCAGCGCCGCCGCCTCCCGGCTTGTGAAAAGCGTATGCTGATCCCGGATGTTGAACTGAAAAGGAGTACGTAAGTGAACAAGGGTATGAGTTTTTGGTTGGCGGCAGCTTTGATGTTTGGCACGGCAGGCGCATCGGCATACGGCGCGCCACCGGCGCAGATGGAGCACATGGGCGGCGGAAAAGTGCTGCCGAGCCCGCCCGCGGATGCGAACGTCACGCTGAACGGCACGGCCGTTTCGCTGCACTACAACGCACCTTCGATGCGGGGACGCAAGATCATGGGCGGCCTGGTGCCATACGGCAAGGTATGGCGCACGGGGGCCAACCCGGCGACGATGTTTAAGACCACGGGTCCACTCAAAATCGGAGAAACAAATGTTCCCGCGGGAACCTATACGCTGTACACGATGCCGTCGGAAAACACATGGACGCTGATCGTCAACAAGCAAACCGGCCAGTGGGGTACTGAGTACAAGGAAGACCAGGATCTGGCGCGGATTCCCATGCAGAAGCACACCCTCTCTTCACCGCAGGAGACGATGAGCATCTCGTTTGAAAACACGCATGGAGCGAAAACGGAACTGCACGTCCGCTGGGAAACGACAGATGCCTTTGTAGCGGTAGAAAGTGCCCGCTGACTGAATGCAGAACCGGCTTATGCAAGCCGGTTCTGCATTCCGTCAGGAAAAAAGATTTTCGCGAAGCGGGATACTGAGTTATGGTTGCTCACAGATTTTCCAAATGCAACATACTGGAACTCTCGGAGCAAGCTATTGACGATGTTGGGATCTCGTTTCGCTGCAAGCACCTTTCTTTGTATTGCAACACCCACGCTTTTCAGCGTTCTCCTCCCACCTGCGTGCAACGCGCAGGAGTACCGCGGAACGGTTTCCGGTTCCGTCACTGACGGAACCGAGGCAGCCGTACCCAACGCCAAGGTCACGATCACCGGCCCACAGCAAACGTACAACGCCATCACAGCCGCCGACGGCCAGTTCGTCATTCCCTTCGTCGACCTCGGTACCTACACCGTTTCCGTGCAGGCGCAAGGGTTCAATACCGAGTCGCAGGTTGGCGTGCACGTCGATGTTTCCGCGAAGATCGCTCTTGCCTTCCACCTCAAGCCCGGCGCGGTCAACGAGACGGTCACCGTGTCGGACTCGAGCGCCGGCGTAAACACGGCGGACGCCTCCCTCGGCACTGTGCTCGATCCTGAAAAAATCCAGAATCTGCCCCTCAACGGGCGCCAGCTTTACTCCCTTCTCGGGCTCACCCCCGGCGTCCGTTTCACCACCACTACATTCGGTACCGGTCCCGGAACTAACTCCGGCACACGTGCCTGGGACCAGACCAACGCATATTCGATCAATGGGCAGTCCGGCACGCAGAACCAGTTCTCGTTGAACGGCGCTCCCGTTTCCGCTCAAGGGGGGGGGGGCGCGGGCACCTGGAACGTAGCTCCCACCATCGACGCCGTCGAAGAGTTCAAGGTGCAGACCAACACCTATGACGCCCAGTTCGGCCGCGAAACAGGCGGCACGGTCAACACCGTCATGAAGAGCGGCAACGATCGCTTTCACGGCACCCTCTACGACTTTTGGCGCAATTCCATCTTGGATGCCAATACATTTCAGCTCAATCAGCAGAACCAGAAAAAGCCCTTCCACAACCAGCACCAGTTCGGAGGCACGGTGGGCGGCCCGGCTTGGCGGCACCACACCTACTTCTTCTT
>CAXTKZ010000083.1:6439-14566 GCA_964244985.1 uncultured Acidobacteriaceae bacterium | reverse complement strand
GGCGTACACGCTTGAGGGCTTTCACGATGCGTTTATGCGGCAGGGCGGCGCGCCCATCCCCATCGTTCGCGAAGCGCTGCTGGGCGATCTATCGCCCAGCTTGTAAATCCTGTCAAGAGTACAGTGGACAGTCGCGCCGCCTGCCCTCGCTCTGGCACAATAACGGGGAACGCCGCACCCTCGGAGACCCCCAAGCTTGTCCAAACATAAAGTACGCAAAGCAGTTTTTCCCGCCGCGGGTCTTGGCACCCGCTTTTTGCCGGCGACCAAAGCCATTCCCAAGGAAATGCTGGCCCTGGTGGACAAGCCCATCATCCAGTACGGCGTGGAAGAAGCACTCGCGGCCGGCATTGAAGAGATCATCATTGTGACCGCGCGCGGCAAAAGCTCGATCGAGGACCATTTCGACACCTCCTTCGAGCTCGAAGCCAACCTTGAGAAAAAAGGCAAGAAAGAGCTGCTGGCCATTGCACGCAAAGTCGCGGGCATGGCCAAACTCGCCTACGTGCGCCAAAGCGAAGCCCGAGGGCTGGGCCACGCCGTGCTCCAGGCCAGGGCCCTGGTGGGCAACGAGCCGTTTGCCGTGCTGCTGCCGGATGACGTGATCGCGGGCCAGCCGTCCTGCATCGCGCAAATGGTGGAAGCCTACGACGAAGTGGAAAGCTCGCTCATCGCGACGGAAGTGGTGGAAGGCCCCGCGATTTCGGCTTATGGCGTACTCGACGGCCATCCCGTGGAAGGCAAGCCGAAGCTGTTCGACGTGCGCGGCATGGTGGAGAAGCCGAAGCTGGAGGACGCGCCGTCCAAAAACGCCATCATCGGGCGCTACATCCTGACGCCGGCTATCTTCGACAAGATCGAGAACCTACAGCCCGGCGCGGGCGGCGAGCTGCAATTGACCGATGCCATTAAGGCCCTCATCGGGGAGGAGAAGGTGTACGGGTATGCCTTTGAAGGGAAGCGCTACGACGCCGGCGACAAACAGGGCATGCTTCAGGCCACGGTCGAGTTCGCGCTCGCGCGGGAAGACATGGGGCCGAAGTTCCGGGAGTATTTGAAGGGGCTGACGCTGTAAAAGGAGCCCGCGTTTCGGCGTGGAACGCGGGCTCCGGTTCACGATTGCGGAAGAGCGTGGTGCAGGCTATGGAAGACGCCGCCGAACACCGCCGCCAGAGCAAGAGCAAACACAAAAAGAATGAGATAAAAGGCGATCACCGCTGGGATCGCCGCGATAAACCATTTCAGCGTAAAGCGGAAAAGTGCACCGATCGACATATCGATGTCGGTGATAACCACGGCCTGGCGTACAGCTGGTGGCAGTGGATAAGAGTTTGGTTGGTACGGAGCGGGTGATGGCGGAAGAGTAGACATGGCCGCCATTATAGGAAGTGAACCGGGCAGTGCGGAACCATTCCCGCACTGCCCGGCTTTTTTACTGCGTGAGCGACTTCATATCGATTACAAACCGATACTTCACATCCGCCTTCAGCACCCGCTCATACGCCTCGTTGATTTTGTCGATCGATATCTTTTCAACATCGGCTGTGATTCCATGCTCCGCGCAGTAATCCAGCATCTCCTGCGTTTGCTGCATGCCCCCAATCCCCGATCCGGCCAGCGAGTGGCGCCCACCGACGATAGCAAAAGCCTCAACCGCGACCGGATCTTCCGGCAGCCCCACCAGGCAAAGTGTTCCGTTGCGCTTCAGCAGCCGCAAGTACTGGTTTATGTCGTGCGGTGCTGAGACGGTGTCGAGGATAAAGTCGAAGCTCTTCCCCTGCGCGGACATTTGCGCTTCGTCTTTGGTATTGACAACTTCGTCCGCGCCCAGACGCTTTGCGTCCGCGGCCTTGCCGGGTGAAGTGGTGAACTGCACCACGTGCGCGCCGAACGAGTGCGCGAATTTGAGTCCCAGGTGCCCCAGCCCGCCCAGCCCGATCACCCCGACCTTTTTGCCCGGCCCCACTTCCCAGTGGCGCAGCGGCGAGTACGTCGTGATGCCCGCGCACAAGAGCGGCGCAACTCCCGCCGGGTCCAGCTTCGGCGAAATCGTGTGTACGAAATGCTCGTCGGTCACGATTACATTCGAGTACCCGCCATAGGTAGGCGAACCGTCGTACATCACCGAGTTATAGGTGTCCACCGCGCCTTTTTCGCAGTACTGCTCCTCATTGTCCCTGCAGCATTCGCACTCCCGGCAGCTTTGCACAATGACGCCTACCGCCGCCGGATCGCCTACTTTGAAACGGGTTACTTCACTCCCGACCGCGGCCACCTTGCCGACAATCTCGTGGCCCGGCACCATGGGGTACTTTGAATTTTTCCATTCGTTGCGCGCCTGGTGAATGTCGGAGTGGCACACCCCGCACCATTCAATCTCCACCACAACATCGCGCGGGCCGGGGTCGCGGCGTTCAAACGAAAAAGGGCCGAGAGGGGTCGCGGCATTCTGGGCGGCATAGCCGTGTGCTTGCATTCTTGATACTTCCTTTATGTTTCAGTGTTTCCGTGGCTCCCCGGATAAGTTTCTATGATGCTCAGGGGCGACGGCTGGATTGTTGCACGGCAAATTCACTCCGCTTGGCGCTGTATGTGAAGTAAATGCCCAGCCCCACCCCAAGCCACAGGAAGAACCGCAGCCAGGTCACGATCGGCAACCCCGCCATCAGCAGGACACAAAAGATGATCGACAACACCGGGAGCACCGGCCCGCCCGGGCATCGAAAAGCGCGGCGTCGGCCGGGATCCTTGACCCGCAACACTAGTACGCCCGCCGACACCAATACAAACGCGAACAGCGTCCCGATATTGGAAAGATCGGCAAACGTGCCGATATCGAGCAGCCCCGCCGGCAGCGCCACCACCAGCCCCGCCACCCAGGTCGAAACAGCCGGGGTGCGGTACCGCGGATGAATCCGCGAAAATGCGTCCGGCAGCAAGCGGTCGCGCGACATGGCGAACCACACCCGCGCCTGTCCGATCTGGAAAACCAGAATCGACGAAATCATCCCGAGAATCGCCCCGATAAGCACCGCCAGCCGCGTCCAGCGCAACAGGGGGCTACCGGTCGCCGCCGAAAGCTTCTTAAGCGTGTTTACGACCGGCGCGGCATCGTCGAGCAGCGCCCGCCAGTCGATCAGCCCCGTCAACACCACCGCGACCCCGATGTAAAGAATGGTGCATACAATGAGTGTCGCGATAATTCCCAACGGTATATCCCGCCGAGGGTTCCGGCACTCCTCTGCGGCGGTCGACACAGAGTCGAACCCGATGTACGTGAAAAAGATGATCGACCCACCCGTCAGCACGCCCGACCAACCGTTCGGCGCGAAAGGGTGCCAGTTGCCGGGGTGAATAAAACCCGCGCCCGCGATGACGAAAATAAGAATGGCCGCGATCTTCAGCAGAACCATTACATTGTTGGTGGCTGCGGACTCGCGGATGCCGCGCACCAGCAGCACCGTCAGCAGCATGACGACCAGGAACGCCGGCACATTGAAACCCAGGTGCCACCCCGGCGCATACAGCGATTTGCCGGAAAAGTCCGTCAGCCCCGCGGGCAGGTAGGCGGGCGAGATCCACTGAAGCGACGGATGCACCCCCACCCAATCCAGCAGGTCCACCACATGGGCCGCAAACCCGACCGAGACCGCCATGTTCGAGAACGCGTACTCAAGGATCAGGTCCCAGCCGATGATCCAAGCCACCAGTTCGCCCATGGTCGCATAGGTGTAGGTGTACGCTGAGCCCGCGATGGGGATCATGGAGGCGAGCTCTGCATAGCAAAGGCCCGTAAAACAGCACACAATAGCCACCAGCACCAGCGATAACGCCAACGCTGGCCCTGCGCCGGGACGCCCCAGCAGTGCTGTGTGGTGGACCAGGTAGTCTGCGACCGGCGTGTTCAACACGGAAGTCGTGTCGAATTTTTCACCCGCGATCGCCGTGCCGATGACCGTGAAAATGCCCGAGCCGATCACAGCGCCTATGCCGAGTGCCGTAAGCGAAACCGGCCCCAGCGTCTTGCGCAGTGCATGCTCCGGCTCTTCCGACTGCGCGATCAGCTTGTCGATGGACTTTGTTGCAAACAATTGACTGGGCAGCGGCGTAGCTCCATCGAATAGGGAACAGGAGGGCTGGTCGAAGCGCGGCATCCCAGGCCGCCCTGCCTTTCAGGGAAAACCGGCAGGGCGGGGAAGCTAGCGCCGGTTCTGACCCTTCATCAGCTTCTGCGGCTTCTTTTTGTTCGACCCGCGTGGGGTGGTGCGCTTCGCCTTGGGAGCGGCTTTTTTGCGCGCCGTGCGCTTCAGTGTCTTGCGCTCTTGGACGGACTCGATCTTGGTTGTGTTTGCCATGGGAACTCTGTTTCCAATCGTGAAAGGTATTCCTTCGTTTTTACTACAAATAGGGGCTGGACCCGTGCCTCATCCGCAAAAACTCCATTCCATGATAGGGCATCCGGAGAAGGTGCGTGAAAGTTCGGGTGTGATCCCCAGAAGGGGTCATCCAGAGGAGTGCAGTCCAGGGTCCCCGGCGAGCGTTCTTTGCTCACTGGGGTGGAAAGCGACGAAGGATCTGTTTTCCACGAACTTGCGAGTGAAAGTGGATCCTTCACTTCGTTCAGAATGACCCTCCAAAGGTTAGAGATTTCGAGCTCAAACTCCCACTTCCTAAGCAAATGGGCTGCATGGAAAGTAAAAATGGGTCATCCTGAGAAGCGGAGCGGCGAAGGACCTGCTTTCATCCTGCACCGCAGACGCAGGGCATAGTTCAGGCTTCCTCACAGCGGCTCATGCGCGTCCAACTCTTTCCTCTAGTACCCTGAAACACAATGCCGTCCCCACCCACCCCGGTCGACCTTGTCGGCCTCGGCCTCAACGCCACCGACACCGTTCTCGCCCTGCCCGAGCATCCCGAGCGCGGCTCCAAAGTCAGCTTCCACTCCTCGTCCGTCCTCCCCGGCGGGCAGGTCGCGACCGTGGTTGCCGCCTGCGCCCAGTGGGGACTCAGCACCCGCTACATCGGCAAGCTCGGCGACGACCCTGCCGCCCAGCTCCATCGCGCGGAGTTCGCCCGGCTCAGCGTGGACACCCGCATCGTGGTCGCGCCCGATGCTCCTAGCCCGCATTCCTACATCCTCGTCGACCCCTCCGGCGAGCGCACCGTGCTCAACCAGCGCGACCCCCGGCTCACCCTTCAACCCGCGGAGATCGCCTGTGAATGGGTCGTGCCTGCCCGCGCGCTGCATCTTGACGGCTATGACACTGAAGCCGCCGTCCTCGCCGCCGGCTGGGCCCGCGCAAGCGGCGTCCCCGTTATCGCCGATCTTGACGAACTTTATCCCGGCATCGAGCGCCTGCTGCCGCTCGTCGACCACCTCATCGTCAGCCGCGACTTCGCCCCCCGTCTCACTGGCATTCCATCACTGCCCGACGCCCTCCGGCGCATGCACGCCGATTACGGCGCGACCCTGAGCGCGGCAACACTGGGCGAGCACGGGGTGCTTGCGTGGGATGGGACGGAGTTCCACGCCATCCCCGCGTACCAGGTGCAGGTTGTCGATACCACCGGCGCGGGCGACCTGTTCCACGCGGGCTATATCTATGCGCTGTTACAAGGCCGCCTGCTCCCCGACCGCCTCCGCTTCGCCTGCGCCGCCGCCGCGCTCAACTGCACCGCAGTGGGCGCGCGGGGTGGGATTGCGTCAGTTGCAGAAATAGAAAGGCTCGTAACGGTGGGAATGCAGCACGTTTCCGGCAGCGATGCCGCACAGACTCACAACGAGAACTGATCGAGAAAGGCAGCAGGACGCAGCACGGAAACACCGCGCCAGGGATGCAGCACCAGCAAGTCCTCATCTCCCGAGACAATCGCGTCCGCTCCAGCTGCCAGCGCCAACTCGAGATACATATTGTCTTTGGCATCTCGGCAGTCCTGCACTTTCGTGCTCGGTTCAGTCCAAATCGCAAACTCGCTCAGAAGTGCAAGAATCTCGCTGGATCGATCATCAGGGAGCAATCGTGCTAATTTAGGTCTCCGCAAAACTCCCGTGATCTCCTCGTACACGTCCTCTGAAAGCAAGATGAATCCTTTAGAACGTGCCAGCATGATCGAGGAGCGCGGCACTCCGTTCGGATTCAAAGCGGCAGATACAACCGTGCTCGCATCGATGACAAAACGCTTCAGGAGCGTCGTTCCGCGTTATATGCTGCCAGTTCAGCTTCAAGCTCAGCCTCGGTAAGACCGGCTTTCTGGGCTTCGGCCGCGGTTCGCTCAAAAAGCGCCATCAATGGATCCTCGGAGCCGGACCCCGGGCTGACGAGACGGTCCAGGAACCGCCCCGCAGCTTCAAGATTTCGTGTATCGGAAAGCACCTCGGCAGTTGCCCTCTGCACTGGAATAGTGATCATCAAGGGTTGGTCCATATGTCAGCTCCGATTCTGTACGCCGGGATAACGCCAGCGTAGCAGAAAGTGTGCGCATTACGGTGGTGTACCGATGCCCGCATTTTTGCAATTGTCGCGGGCAGACCACACGTTTACGCTTAGTGCATGGCAGCCATGATCTCGATGAATGACGGCTGTCGCACCGTGATTGTGCGTCGCCAAAGCGTGCATGCATGGCTTCTTGCGTCGTTTTACATCTTCTATGCATTCGGTTCTTTCGTCGTATCATGCGCGGCTGGGTACCGGCTAATACACGATTTCCGCGTACACGTGCCTTTTAGGGGAGGTGTCTTTCTTGCCGGATTGGTGTTTGGCTGGAAGAGTTGGCTACTCGGACGCTGGCTCTACCGCATGCTCATGGCATACAGCGTGCTTACCGTGCGGGGCGATACGCTGACGGTTTGTTGCGGGACGCGCTTCCAATTGCATGACTTCGGTACATATGCAGCTGCAAACCTGACCGAACTCACTGTGGAAGGAGGCAATAACTTGCTTCCGGCCGGCAAAGTACAAGTACTGATTGGAGGAGTTCCGCTCGTGCTTGCTGACTGCATGAGTGAGAGCGATGGCTCCCACCTTGTCGATCTGTTATGCGATGCTTATCCGTTCCGCACGCCAGATCCGACACCCTCCTCAGCAGTTGTGCATTGGTAAGCGGAAATACTAAACCCGCTCCAACTTAGCAAACTTCTCCACCAGCTTCTTCACCCCGTGCAGCGCAAAGCTCACCGTCAACTTAGTTTCTTCCCCATCCCCCTCGCGACGCACTACCTGGCCTTCACCATATTTCGAGTGCCGCACCCGCTGCCCCGGCTTGAACCCGACCGCGCCGGTCTGCGCTTCCACTTCCAGCTTAGGCCGCGGCCCCGTCCCGCGTCCGCCGAAAAACTGCGCGATGTTATCGAGCGAATCGGGCTTTTTCTCCGACGAAGCATTCAAGCGCGTCACCGCTCCCGCGCGGGCCTGGGCAGCCGGCTTATAACTCTGGTCCTCGTCCTCATACGAGTAATGCCGCTCGCCCGCACTCTCCCCACTGCGGCCGTACTTCGACCCATAACTCCCCCACCCACTTACCCGCGTTTCCGCCGCGGCCCCGCCGTTCACGTCCTCGATCAGGTGTCCCGGCACCTCCTCCAAAAACCGCGACGGGATTGAAGCCTCCGGCATGTCGTTTCCATACCGCCGACGATAGCGCGCCCGCGTCAACACCAGCGCATCCATCGCGCGCGTCATGCCCACATAGCAAAGCCGCCGCTCCTCTTCCATCCCGTTTGGGTCGTTGAGCGTGCGCGAGTGGGGAAACAGGTTCTCCTCCATGCCGGCGAGCAGCACCACCGGAAACTCCAACCCCTTCGCCGCGTGGAGCGTCATCAGCGTCACACGCGCGTCCGGGTTGATCTTGTCCGTGTCCGACACCAGCGCCGCATGGTCCAGAAAGTCGGCCAGCGTTTCCCCGCGCTCCTGCGCATCCTGCGCTGCGTTCGCCAGCTCCTTCAGATTTTCAATCCGCGAGAAGGCCTCCGGCGTCCCTTCGTCTTCCAGCGCCCGGATGTACCCCGAGCGGTCGTTGATAAACCGGATCAGCTCGGGCAAGGTCGCCGGGCCGCCTGGCTTGCGGAATGCCTCCGCCGTTTCCCGCTCGCGCTCGGCCCGCGCTGCTTCCTGCGAAGGCGCACCCAGC
>CAXTKZ010000083.1:0-6339 GCA_964244985.1 uncultured Acidobacteriaceae bacterium | reverse complement strand
CGCCCGCGCATCCTCAATCATCTTGCGGAAGCTGTCGAGCGCAATCAGCGCCCGCGAAGGCAGCAGCCGCTCGCGGAGTGCATGCCCGATCGCCGTATACGTGCTCGTCCCGGTTTCGAGTGCCAATCGCTCCAGCGTGTCGAGCGTTGTCCGCCCGATCCCGCGCGCCGGGGTGTTGATCACCCTTTGCAGCGCGACCGAGTCGTGCGGGTTCTGCACAAGCTTCAGGTACGACAGGACATCCTTGATCTCTGCCCGCTCGTAAAACGAGAAGCCGCCCACCATCGTGTACTTGATCCCGTACCGCCGCAGCGCTTCTTCCACTAATCGCGACTGCGAATTGGTCCGGTACAGCACCGCCGCGCGGGGCAGGTCTTCCGTTTCGCCCGCCTTGCGCAGGTATTTATTGATGTAATCGGCGATGAACAGCGCCTCGTTTTCCCCGTCCGGCGCTTCGTAAAAGCCGATCTTCGCGCCGCCCTCGCGCGAGGTCCACAGGTCCTTTCCTTTTCGTTGCGCGTTCCGCGCGACAACAGCACCAGCCGCCTCAAGAATCACGGATGTGGACCGGTAATTCTGCTCCAAACGGATCGTCTTCGCGTTGGGGAAATCCCGCTCAAACTCGAGAATGTTGCGGATGTCCGCGCCGCGCCAGGAGTAAATACTCTGGTCCTCATCGCCCACCACGCAGACGTTTTTCTCCGGCCCCGCGAGCAGCTTCATCAGCTCGTACTGCGGCCGGTTCGTGTCCTGGTATTCGTCGATCAACAAGTACCGGTAGCGCCGGTTATAGCGCTCCCGCGTTTCCCCGCTCACCTTTAACAAGTGAACCGCTTCCAACAGCAGGTCGTCGAAGTCGAGCGCGTTATTCTTCCTCAACTCCTTGCCATACGCCTCGTACAAGTGGGCGATGCGCTCGGTCTGCGGGTCGGCCGACTGCAGAAACAGCTCCTGCGGATCGAGCATGTGGTTCTTCGCCCACGAGATGCGCGACAACACCGTCCGCGGCGTCAGCTGCTTGTCGTCCAGCCCCATGCGCCGCATCGTCTGCTTTACGATCTGCTGCTGGTCGCTTTCGTCGTAAATGGCAAAGGTCCGCGTCAGGCCTGTTCCATCCGGCGCGCGCAACACCTCGATGTCCCGCCGCAGCATGCGCACGCAAAAGGAATGGAAGGTGGCCAGCAGCGGCTTTGCGAGCGTGGAGGATCCAATTAGCTTTTCGACGCGATCCGCCATCTCCTTCGCGGCTTTGTTTGTAAAGGTAACGGCCATGATTGCGTCCGGCGCAACCCCGCGCTCCTCAATCAGCCATGCGATCCGGTGCGTAATCACCCGCGTCTTGCCCGAGCCCGCGCCGGCCAGTAGCAGCACCGGCCCGTCGACCGCCTGCACGCCCTCGGCCTGCTGTGGGTTCATTTTTTGGAGGAGTGGATGCATCGTTATTTTAGTTTACGTCGCACTCTGCGCCTTACAAGAAGTAAGGATTGCTGTTAGGCTGAGATGATCATGGCTACTTGCACAATCACCTCAAAAGGGCAGGTTACGATTCCGGTGGAGATCAGGAAAGCGATGGGTCTACGCATCGGTGACGAAATCGTTTTCACAAAGCTTCCAGGCACGAATGGGTATGAACTGACCCGTAAGAGCCGGTCAGTGAAGTCGATCATCGGCATGTTCAAAAGCAGTCAAAAAGCTCCAACAATGGAGGAGATCGACGACGCGATTGCGCGTCAGATCGTCACGGAAAACTCTCTTGGTTAATCTCGACACGAATGTACTTTTACGTTCTGTTTTGATGGACGACCCTGTGCAAAGCCCAAAGGCAAGCGCTCTCATTCAAGAATTGACTACAGAGCAGCCCGGCTATATCTCTTTAGTAGCCCTTGCCGAGGTTGTCTGGTCATTGGTTAGCATCTACGCTTTCACTCGTGAGCAGATAGCCGAAACAGTCCTGGCTTTCCTCGAAAGCGCGGAGCTGCGTTTGGAAGCCGATGAAGAGGTGGCCCAGGCACACCGCCTTTTCCTGCATGCGAAAGCAAGCTTTTCAGATTGCTTGATTGCCAGTGCGGGAATGCATGCGCGATGTGATTACACAGCGACCTTCGATCAGAAAGCGGCCCGTGATTTGGGTATGCGGCTCTTGTAGCCGCGAAAATACGAATTAGGTTTCCAAAATGTTGCAAAATCCCTGCAAATACCTGGCCGTCTTTTGCGGCTCCTCCACCGGCACCCTTCCCGCCTACCGCGCGGAAGCCGTACGCCTGGGCACCCTCCTTGCCGCCCACGGCTGGGGCTTGGTCTATGGCGGCGCGTCCGTCGGGCTTATGGGCGCGGTCGCCGATGCATCCCTCGCCGGCGGCGCCCCGGTCATCGGCGTCCTCCCCGCCGTCCTCAAGGACCGTGAAATCGCCCATCCCGGACTGACGGAGCTCCACTTCGTCGACACCATGCACCAGCGCAAAGCGCTGATGGCCGAGCGCGCCGATGCCTTCCTCGCCCTGCCCGGCGGCTTCGGCACCCTCGACGAGTTCCTCGAAATCCTCACTTGGCACCTGCTCGGCATCCACAGCAAACCCTGCATTCTGGTCAACACGGAAGGCTACTTCGACGGCTTGCTCACGTTCCTCGACCACGCGGTCGAGCAGGGCTTTCTCAGGCCCCAAAGCCGCGCCACCCTGCAAGTCGTTCCCGATGCCCAAGCTGCAATCGCCCTGCTCCCAACAGAAAAATCCTGATTTGAAAGCAAGAAACGGAGTGCCTACCTCAACAAGGCGGGCGCAAGCTGTTTCCATGCACATCACGGTCGAGCCCTCCATCTCCTATTCCGGCACCCCCGTCGTGCTTCTCAGCAGCCTGAATGTGAACGGCACCGCCAACATCGCACCCATGTCCCCAGTCTGGTGGCTGGGGTGGTGCATGCTGGGCCTGAGCGCGAAGGGGCACACGGCAGGGAATCTCCAACGGGAAAAAGAGTGCGTTCTCAATCTACCGTCGGCGGCTCTTATTCGACTTTTAACTCCTGCCGAGATCCCCGAAGAAGCGTATCGGCCTGTACCCCACATGGTGCGCTGAGGAGACACAGCTATGACGCAAGCGCAAACCAAGCAAACCCTCGCCGAGGCGACGATCAACGACCCACGCTGGCAGTCAGTGCTCGCCCGCGACGGGAAAGCCGGCTTTGTGTACTCGGTCGAAAGCACGGGGGTGTACTGCCGGGCTTCCTGCGCGGCTCGCTTGCCTCGCCCGGAAAACGTCCGGTTTCACGCGACGTGTTCCGCTGCGGAAGGGGCGGGCTTTCGACCCTGCAAGCGATGCAGGCCAAACCACCCATCCTTGCCCGAACAGCACGCCGCGACCATCGCACTGCTTTGCAGACGTATCGAGGAAGGGGAAACCGAGCCTTCGTTGGCAGAGCTGGCGGCTTCGGCAAGCATGAGCTTATTTCACTTTCACCGTGTGTTCCGGGCGGTTACCGGACTCACGCCCAAGCAGTACGCAACAGCCCATCGCAGGCACACTGTCCGGGGCAAGCTCCGAACCGGCACCACGGTGACGGAGGCGATTTATGACGCAGGCTACGGGGCAAGCAGCCGTTTTTACAGCTCATCCAGTAACGCTCTCGGCATGACGCCTTCCGCATTCCGGGCAGGGGGCAAGGACGAAACAATCTATTTCGTGGTCGGCGAAACCAGCCTCGGTTCGCTTCTGGTCGCCCGAAGTGAGCGAGGTATCTGCGCGATCCTGCTCGGAGACGATCCCGCACATTTACTTCAAGGCTTGGAGGACAGCTTTCCGCACGCGACATTGCTGGGCGGCGACGCCGGTTTTGAGCAAACCATAGCCAGGGTCGTCGGATTGGTGGAAGCGCCTCATCTCGGCATCGACTTGCCCCTCGACATACGTGGAACTGTGTTTCAGCAGCGTGTGTGGCAGGCCCTTCGGACGCTTCCCGCTGGCAGCAAGGCCAGCTACACAGAGATTGCCGAGGCGATCGGCGCGCCTGCGTCCATACGCGCCGTCGCTCGGGCGTGCGCGGCCAATACACTTGCCGTCGCCATCCCTTGTCACCGCGTCGTGCGCCGCGACGGCAACCTGTCCGGCTACCGCTGGGGCATCGAGCGCAAGCGCCTTCTGCTCGAGCGGGAAGCACACGTCTCGGGCCACAAACCGGATGGGGAAAACTGAACCTACGCCCGGACTAAAAACGCTATCCCGAAAACGGATCCGCCCCGGTCTCGGGCAGCCACGCATACTCCGCTTGGCCGCCCCGCCCACGCCACACCCGCGGCGTCCGTGTTTCGAGCCAGTCCGTCGGTACAGCATCCGCGCCGGCCGCCACCGCAAACGCCTCCCGCACCGCGCGCTTCTGCTCCGGCCCCATGCTGCGCGGGTCGGGTGATACCAACAGCACCGTCCCGCTACCCGCCACTGCCCGCAGCCACTGTTCAGTAAACCGCCACGGCACGTCCGGCGTCACCGGCACGCAATCCGCGTCCAGCGCGAAAAACACCCCATGCTGCGGCAAACGAAACCCCAGTGTGTTTACCCCCATGCGCCGCGTCCGCTCCCACGCGTGCCCGCTTACGTCGTCGCCGGTGCGCTGCACCTCAAAAAAGCCCGCGCCCAAATGCCCGACGGCGTTACAGCTCAGCACCAGCCGGTCGCCCGCGGCCTCGCGCATCCCGCGATACAGGTCCACCACAATCTCCGCATTCGTGTGTGTGTTGTCATGGAAGCGCCACCCCGGCCTCGTCGGGCTCGCACCCATCGCGGAGCCCCACTGGCCCAGCAGCTCATAGGTAGAGAAGTCGTGCTTGATCAGCTCGAACCCCCATGCCCCCGCCTCCCGCACAGGCTCCAACGCTTTTGCTCGGGCTTCGGGAATGGTTGGGTCGTACGCCGGTGAATCCGCTCCGCGCCCGAACCGCGCCGCCGGCAGCAGGAGAGTCGCCGGTGTGCCGGGAGCCGCCCGCAGCGGGCGCACCCACAAGCCGGGCCGCGCACCTGCCGCGGTGATCTTCGCGGCCAATCCCGGCAAATCCGGAAAGCGCGCTGGGTCCTGATATCCGTCGTCCACCACGGTAAACGGCCGCAAACCCGGAGCCAGTTCGCTCATCAGCGCCGCATCGCGCAGGATGCCCGCTTCGGTATTTTTCCCGTAGGCGTAATACCAGTCGTTGCTGCCGATCACCGGCCCGCGCGGCAGCCGGGGCTTCGGGCACAGCGCCCGGCAAAATGCCCGCGCCGCCGCCATCCCTTCTTCGCCAGGCACACTCTGTCGCGTTCTTACCGTCGCCGCCGCCAGCGTACGCCCCCCGAGCTGCACGCCCTCCCCGCCGTTCCTCACATCGAGCCACAGCGAAATCCCATCCCGGTCGCGCTGCCAAAATGCAAACGCCCCCGCCCCGGTTTCTACCCCGTAGCCATGGAGCGCGCGCCCATCCCAGCTCAGGAAGTACCAGGGCATCGCCCGCTCAGGCACGAGCGCCCCCCACTGGAGGTCGCCGTAGGAGCGCTCCCATGCGTCGCCGAGCACCAGCAGGTCCGCTGGGGCGGGCACCTTCCAGCGCAGCAGCACCCGCGACAACGGCGCACCGGGCGAGGCGACCTGCACAGGCAACACGCCGCGGGCAGGCACGCAGCTTACCCGAACGCCGGCTTCGCCGGTCCACGCAGCGCCCTGCAAGTGCAGCATCTGCCCCGCAGCCTCACCGGAAAATGCCTGCACTAAATCCGGCTCGCGCACAATCTCCGCAAAGCTCGACACCCCGGAGCCGACGGCAGGCAGCGCTACCCCCGCCGCCGCCAGTCCGCCGCCCTTCAGGAACCCGCGCCGACTTGCCCTCATCGCGTTGACGCTTGCCCTTCTCCCAGCGGTGCCTGCCACTTCTTGGCCAGCGCGGGGTCCGTCAGTGCCTTGATAAACAACCCGCCCACTACCGAGCGCGCCTGGAACCCCGACTGCTTGCCGGTTTTCGTGTCGTACCAGTCGGTCTCCGGCACACGGCTCTCGGTCGTGTCCGCCCACTTTGCCAGCGGCGCAATCATCTGGCGGAACTGCTCGTCGGTCCCCATCGTCGCCGACCACAGCTCCCAATCGAGCTTCGTATAATCCCGGCGCGAGTCCAGCGGAAAGCCATACTCGTTCTCATGCGCGATGTACCACTTCACTTCTTCTTCCCGCAGCGTCGGCGGAAACAGCTTCAAACCGAGCAGCGTATCCCACACCAGGTTGTACTTCTGGCTCCACGTTCCCGGCTTGTCGAACGCAAGCTTCGTGTGGTCGCCTTCCATCCCCATGGCCATAAACTGCTTCACCATGCCTTCGGCGAGCCCCCG
>CAXTKZ010000082.1:11437-14576 GCA_964244985.1 uncultured Acidobacteriaceae bacterium | reverse complement strand
TCGAGAAGATGCACATGACTTCGACCCTCACCAAGTGGTACGAGGAGCACGGACGGCATGAAATCTTCGCGGGCGGCAAGAAGGTGGGCATGGGCGACGCGCAGCACACCCTCGCATTGAACCAGGGACACGTGGATTCCGCTGCCAACGACACGTTCGAGAAGTCGGGCATCGCGAAGAACTCACGCGAAGAGAAAATCCGCGCGCGGGATGCCAAGATGAAGTCCGATGCGGAAAATGCCCGCATGGCGAAGCTGTACCGCGAGCAGGTATTGGGCGAGAAGCCCGCTGAGCCAGGGCTGATCTCGATCGGCTCCATCGCGCCCGCTCCGAAGGCAGCTGTTGTACCAGTGGAAGTGCGTGAGGAAGAAACGGTCGCTGGAGATTAATTGTGCGATTGCTTGAAATACAAAGGCCACCCGCAAGGGTGGCTTTTGTATTGACTTCGCTGCCTCCACAAGTTCGCACGACTTGAGCCCTGCCAGCCATGAGTTGCCGAGGAGCAAGCGGAACTCGTTGTAGAGTAAAGAACATATCTCCCGGAATCCCATTTATGTCGATAGACCTGACACAATTCGAAGCCGATCAGCTGATAGCGATGCAAAAGCGCAGAACCGCCAATGACATTCAGCTTTTTCCCTCGCCCGGCGAAAAGCTTGTGGTCGAACTTGAGTCCGTTGACAGGACGGAAGATTTTCTGCTCGACATGACCAGGTCGCGAATCGATTTATCCCGGATCACCTATCAAAATCGTGCCAGAGTTGTTGTCATTCTCAAGCGCTTGGATCTGAACGGCCCACCTCTTCGCAATCCTGACGATCAGGTCATACCATGTCCACATCTACATACGTATCGCGAGGGCTACGGAGACAAGTGGGCTGAACCGGCGCCACCCGGTAAGTTCAGCAACCTCGCCGACCGGATACAGACATTCGACGATTTCATGACGGAATGCAACGTCATTGCGGCTCCCATTTTCCAGCCAGGTTTCTTCTGATGTTGAGCGATATCCACCACTTGCTTCACCGGTATACTGCGTGGCTGAAAGAGAGTACCAATCTGCGCGAGATCGGGGACTGGGTCGAGATAACGACGCCCTATCTCGACCGTCACAACGACCAACTACAGATCTTCGCCCGGCGCGAAAACGGCCATTTCATTTTAAGCGATGACGGATACATTATCCGGGATCTTGAAAGTTCGGGCTGCAAGCTCGATACAGTGAAGCGTCGAGATCTACTAAAATTGACGCTGAACGGATTCGGCATAAAGCAAGACAAGGAAGAATTGCTGGTCGCAGCGACGGCGGAGAACTTTCCTCTTCGCAAGCACAACCTGATACAGGCGATGCTAGCCGTAAACGACATGTTTTATCTTGCCGAGCCAATTGTGAAGAGCTTGTTTTACGAGGATGTCGTGGCGTGGCTGGATGCAAGTGATGTGCGATATACCCCAAAGGTTAAGTTCCCCGGAGCCAGCGGGTATGATCACTTATTTGATTTCGTCATTCCCAAGTCACGAAACGCGCCGGAGCGTATTTTACGAGCTATAAACAGGCCGCGACGCGATACTGCGGAGGCCTTTCTTCATGCGTGGTCAGACACACAGCAGGCCCGCCCTTCTGGGTCACTTGCGTTCGCAATCCTAAATGATCTTCCTCAACCCGTCCCTTCCGACGTATCGGAAGCATTCGCAGCTTATGAAATAAAACCCGTGCTCTGGAGTATGCGAGAGGAAGCTCGACCTCAGCTCGCGGCATAACAGCTTTGATCAGTATCGGTTCCCAAGCATTACCGGTCTGATCCAGTTTATGAAGTAACTCGAATAAAAGTCTCGACTGCGTTTTCGCCTCCGAGCAGCTCGAGCGGAGTTGCACTTGGCCGGATGCTCTTACCGAAATAGCGCGTCCACTTTCGCCAACACCTCTTCAAGAACCGCCATAGGCACAGCCTCCAGCCGCCTTCCTTGTCGCGCTGCGATATCGACTGTTCTAAGCTGGTCGCAGCGGATCACCCCGGTCGTGCGTGTGCCGGCGGCCATCAAGGAAACGGCATACCCGGACCGACGGGCGAAAGCCGCGCCGGAGCTGATCGGCGCTATCACTGCTGTGCTCGTCACTCGATTGAAAATATCTCGTGAAACGACCAGCACAGGCCGCTGACCCTGCTGCTCATGCCCGACTGCGGGATCGAGCGAAACGAGGTAGATGTCGCCCTGCTTCAAATCAGCTCCCGGCCGACCCGAGGCGCGTCCAGCCATGCGCGCTCTTCCTCCGTGAGCGGCGTTTCTGTATCGTAGTCAGCCAGCAGCTCCTCTGCCGTGTACCGCTTCCTAGCCGACTTCACGATGAGGGCGTCTTGCTGCACCTCAATCCCGACTGTCGACCCGACCGTCAGGCCCAGTTGCTCCAGCACAGCAGGTGTGATCGTCATCATCACGGAACCACCCACCTTCCTCAGCGTTGTTGTTTGCATACTGCCCTCGGTCAAATTATACACAGGTATAATTAATGTATGTACCCCCAGGCCCGCGCCGCGCTTCTCACTTGGTTCGATGATCACAAGCGCGACCTGCCGTGGCGGCGCACGCGCGACCCTTACGCGATCTGGGTGTCGGAGGTGATGCTGCAGCAAACCCGCGTGGCAGCTGTGCTGGAGCATTACGCGCGCTGGATGGCGCGGTTCCCTTCCGTCCAGACATTAGCGGATGCGGAGGAGCCGGAAGTGCTCGCGTTGTGGAGCGGGCTGGGCTACTACCGGCGCGCGCGCATGCTGCACAGGGCAGCGCGGGTGGTCGCTGCCGAGCATGGGGGGGTGCTGCCCCAAACCGCCGAAGCACTGCGCGGGCTGCCGGGCATCGGCGAGTACACCTCCGCCGCTGTCGCCAGCATCGCGTTCGGCGAACCAGTCGCGGTGGTCGACGGCAATGTGGAGCGGGTGATGGCGCGGGTTTTGGGCCTGCGCGCGCGCAGCGGGGTGAAGATACAGACGGGAGCGGACAAGCTGCTCGACCCCCAGCGCCCCGGCGACGCAAACCAGGCCGTCATGGAGCTGGGTGCGACCGTGTGCCTGCCCCGCGCGCCCTTGTGCCTCCATTGCCCTATCCAGCCCTGGTGCAAAACGCGCGGGGAGCACCCGGT
>CAXTKZ010000082.1:0-11337 GCA_964244985.1 uncultured Acidobacteriaceae bacterium | reverse complement strand
ATCGCCACCGCGAGCGTGCGGTGCGTCCGCTCCTCCGACGGTAGAAAGTGCGCCGAAACCGCGGAAAGCGACAAGAGGATAGGGGTGAACAAACAATGAAGAAAACAAAGGGTGGACGCGGCCACCCCTAAAGTATCGGCGGAAAACACAGCTCCGCCCCGTGACGCTTTGCCCGCCATGGCGTTTCCCTTCCGTGTGGGGGCCTTTCCGGCCCCCTTGCCCCAAGTTAGAAGTGAAACGCTACCTGTCCGGTCAACGTGCGCGGCGTGACATAGTGCGTACCGCTGAAGGTGGACAGGAAGTTATACAACGCGTACTTGTTGGTGACATTGACCACCGTCACACGCGCGCTCCAGGTTTTCTGGTCGCCGTGGAACAGGTTGTCGTCGCCGAGCGCCATGTCGAACAGGCTGCGGGGCGCGACACGGGGCGGATTGTGATCGTCATTCTCCGTACCGGGCGCGGGAATTTGCAGCAGGGTCGAGCCCAACTGCCCGGGCGCGCAGCTTTGGATCTGGTTGGTGAGCGATGCGCGGTTGGTTCCGCAGAACAGCCCTGCCTCAAACTGCTGGTCGGCGGTGTAGCCCGTCAGGTCGACTGGGGTGGTCGTATCGGTTGCGAACGGCGTGGACCCGGCAACCAGGCCGCTGTCGTAGTGCCAGTTAAAGCTGTAGAACGGGCCTTGGTGGAACTGGTATTGGAAGTTTGTGTTTTGGTTGAAGCGCTCGTCGTGGTCGATGCGGAACGGCGCGCCGCCCGACTCGACCGTCGCACCGGCACCGCCGCTTTGCGGTGGGAAGAAGCGCGCGGCGACGCTGGAAGCCACCCACGACACCGTGATGCCTTTGTAGTTCGGCACCTTGACATTCAGAGCAAAGCCGGGAATCTTCGAGCTGACCCACTGGACGGGAAAGAAGATCGGCGTGTTGCCGAAATCGGAAAAGTCCAGTCCATGGTGCGTGTACTTCCAGATATACTCACCGCCGACCACCAGATGCGGGCCAAAGGACTGCTCGAAGCCCGCGTGAAACTCATTGCGGTGGCCCGGCGTCAGCGTGTTTTTCCCGCCCGGCGTGCAGGCCAGCAGCGGGCTCAGCACGGCGATGTTGCAGCCCTCGCTCGACAGCACCAGGTTCTCGTTAAATGGCGTTTCCATGGTGCGCGCATAGGACAAACGCAGGACGGTGTTGGACTGGTTCACCTTATAGGAAATGCCGATGCGCGGTTCAGCTTGCCGATTGACGGAAAGCCCGTTGTACAAATCTCCGCGCACACCCAGCGAGAGGAGCCAGTTTCCTGCGGTGATGCGGTCTTCGGCGTACAGAGCGGTCTGTTTCACGTCCGTTTTGCCGATGAATTGATAGCTCGTCGCAACAGGGCTCACGCAGGCGTCGTTGACCGAGGGCGTAGGGCGGGTCAGGTCGAAGCAGGCCAGGGCGGGGAAAAACGGCGTTGTCGCGGCGGGGTTGTCGGCGGTGTTGGACTGCAAGCCCGCCGCGGCGCATTGCGAAGGATCGTTGAACCCCGCCACCGGCGCGCCCGTCCCGTCGATGCACGGCGAATTCAGAGTCGGGTTGACGATGCCGAACGATGTGCTCTCGCGCAGCGGCGTCTGCTGGTAGTACGCGCCGACCTTGAAGGAGTGAACGCCTTTCACAAACGACAGGTCGGCACGCGCGCCGTCGTTGAGCAGCGTACGCCGCTGGCTGACGGTTTCAGCCTGGATGGGGTTCAGGTCGGAAAATGGATTGGCGCTCGGGTAGTAGTAAAAGTAGTCCTTGCGCACATACGGGTTGAAGTTGAACACAGCGTTTTCGCCGATGACCCGGGTATAGGTCGGCGAGATGATGAAGGTGCCGATCTGCGAGCGCTGGTCGGCCTGCGCAAGAGGATTTCCGGTAATGGGGTCGGTCGCGCCGATCTGCAGCTGGTCGTAAGTGTTCGGATTCTGGTACCAGGAGCGCGTGTAGTTCAGGTTCATGTGGATCGAGTCTTTGTCGCTGAGCTTGAAATCGACCCGGTCCCATACATTTTCTTCATTGCCCTTGTCGTGCAGGGTGTTGAACTCGGGCGCATCGAGAAAGCGGCTGGTGCGCAGGCCGTTGATCACGAAGAAATTGCCGAACTTATCGCCGCCGTTGCCCACATCGATCTCGCCGTAGTCCGACCCGAACGTGCCGTACGAACCGATGATGCTGCCGGTGGGGTGCGTGAGCCCGAGGCCGGAGCGGGTGGTGACATCGACCACAAGGCTGGTTTTATCGCCGTATTCGGCAGGCGGCGCGCCCTCAATCACCTGAATGGACTGGACCGCGGCGAGAGGCACCTGGTTTGAGAAAACCTTGCTCTGCTGATCGCTGATGTTTTGGCCGTCGATTGAAAACGTGTTGGAGGCATGGTCGCCGAGGCCGTGCATCAGGCCGTTTGAATCGGCCGCCACGCCCGGCGCTCCAAGCGTCACGAGTGAGCTCAGCGGCGACGACTCGCTTTCAAGCGGAATCTTGTTGAAGAACCGGCGGTCGAGGTCGGTGTGATAGTCGGACGAGTTCTCGACCAGGTCGCCCTGAGCCTCAACAGTGACGCTGGTGTCGGACGTGCCAACTGCGAGCTTTACGGGAATGTTGACCGGCACCACGGAATGGAGGGCAACTGTCCGGCTCGATGTTGTAAAGCCGTTCATGGAGACCGTCAGGGTGTAGGAATCGACGGGCAGGTTGGGCACCTCCGCCTGCCCTTGCGGGCCGGTAACCGCGGTGCGGGACAAGCCGCTGAGTGCATTCGAAACGGTAACGGTCGCCCCGGGCACGACCGCACCAGAAGGATCGGTCACGGTCGCGCGGATGGTGCCGGAGTTGCCGGTGGCCTGTGCATACAAGGCCGGAGAGGTGGAAAGACTGAGGGCAAGGAAAAGCAGAAGGGGGCGCGAGGGTGAGCGCATGGGGGTCTCCGAAACGTTGCAAAAGCTCGTTGTTTTCTGTGCGGAAAAGGGGAGGGCTCAAGCAAACGTAGGAGGGGGGCGGATAAAAAAGATACGCGCGCGGGGAGGCGATCCGCGCCGGGGTTGCGCCGCGGCAAACAGCGTAAACACTCTTTGCGCCACGCACAAAGCCAGGAGCGCGACAGGCATGGCAGCGGCATGGCTCAGGAGGCAAAGGGGGCAGTGCGCCCCGCAGTCGGCTGCCGCGTCGGCATGGCCGTGTACCGCTTCCACGCACAGGAAAAGTGCAAGGAGCAGGCAAAGGCCCAGGCAAAGGGCTCGTCCGAAATGAGGAAGTCGTGTCATCGACAGGGGTCGGCGTTATCGCGGATGCAATCTCAATATCGCACACCCGGCGCTCTTTCTCACAATTGTTGTTGCGGGCATGGCAAAATACCTAGGAGGAGTTCTCGGTGGCCGTCCAGGTTCGGGAAACACGACAAAAGCAGGCGATCCGCGACGCTTTCAGCGATGCAGACCGGCCTCTTTCGCCCGCGGAAGCGCTGACGCTGGCGCTTGAAAAAGCTCCGAAGCTGAGCATCGCGACCGTGTACCGCAATGTCGCCACCCTGGCGGAAGAAGGCTGGCTGGTCGCGGTGGAGCTTCCCGGCGAATCCACGCGGTACGAGCTCGCGGGCAAAAAACATCATCACCACTTTCAATGCAAAAGCTGCGACAAAGTGTTCGAGTTCAAGGGCTGCAAGGTCAAGACCCAGCCCAAGCTGCCGCGCGGGTTCCGCGTAACAGGGCATGAGTTTTTTTTCTACGGCACCTGCGCTGCATGTCATTAGTCGTTAAAACGCCAGCAGCCGATTGGCCGCATAGATAAACGCGCAGCCCAGCACGGCCGTCGGCAGGAGGAAAGGCCTGTGCCGTGGCTCGGCGGCGCGCATCCTGGGCAAAAAGTCTACCGCTGCCATTTGCAGGAAATACCCTGCGGCCAGCACCAGCAGCACGACGGAAACTCGGGGAGACAGCGCCCAGGAAGCAGCCAGCAGCCCGCCGGCGAGCGGGGCCAAGGCATCGGCCAGCAAAAACGAATAGTCGACAAGGGTGGGTGCGGCGCCGCCGGTGGTCAGGATGACCGTGTTCATGCCGTCGCCGAAGTCATGGGCAGCGATACCCAGGGCGACCGCGTATCCCGCGGAGGGCGAGGCTGCATACGCCGCACCGATCGCCAAGCCGTCGCGGAAGCTGTGAAAAATCAGCATTGCGGCTCCGAAGCGGTTCCGCAATCCCGCGATGTCCCCCCTGCGCGACGCAAAGTGCACGGCGTAGAACAAAAGAAACGAAAGCAGCGTGAGCCCAAGCACCAGGGACGACCGCAGCCCCGCCCCCCGTCCGATTTCGATCGCCTCCGGCAGCAGGTCGAGAAAAGCAGCGCCCAGGAGCAGGCCCGCGCCGGCCGCGATGAGAAGCGAAAGGTAGCGCCGCAAATGCAGCGCAAGCATGCCGCCCGCCAGGGTGGCGGCCACGGGTACAGCAAGAAGCAGGAGCGGCATAACCGTAATGGTATTACGTTCTCACTAGCATGCTGCTCCGAGCCGGGTGCATGCACCCCTCAGCGCTTTCCCCATCCGCTTCGCCTACGCAGCGATGCTGCCCGGACGGGTGCCGAACGGTAGTATGAAGCTGTGCTGTTTCCGTCTTTTTCGTTTTCTCGCTGGCATGCTTTTGCGGCGGTGCTTCCCTTCCTGTTCGCCGCGCAGAGTCCCGCGGAAACGCCCTGCCTCTTTCCCGGGTCGGACTCGCAAGAGCTCGTCGCCGCCTCCTGGAACCGGAGTGCCGCCTATGTGCCCGTGGACAGTTGGGTATACCCGGCGCTCGCCCGCCTGCACGCCTTGGGCTACCTGCCCGAGGCTTTTGAAGGAATGCGGCCTTGGACGCGGCTGACGATTGCCCGTATGGTGCAGGCGGGTGCCGACCGGATGGCGGACGACGAACGCGAATGGACGCTGCTGACCCAGCAAAAGGACGCCGAACCGGGCGGAGGAGGCGGCGGGGAAGCGCGTGCGCTGCTTCACTCGCTCTCCCGCGAGTTCATGCCCGATGGGAACGCTTGCGGTTCCCACGCCGAGCCGGATACTGTGTACACGCGCTCGCGCGGCATCACCGATACGCCGCTACGCGACAGCTTTCACCTGGGCCAAACCTTTGTCAACGATTACGGGCGTCCGTACCAGACAGGCTTCAACGAGTACACGGGGGCAAGCGGGCGCGCGGAGTACGGGCGCGTCTCGCTGTATGTGCGCGGTGAGTACGAGCACGCGCCGTCCGCGCTCGGCTACTCACCCGCGCTGTTTACGCTGCTGAGCCAGGACATCGACCTCATCCCGGTCGCATCGAACGGGCGGCAAAGCACCATTCCGCTCGGCCCCATCGCTGCCGCCAACCCGTTTCGTATTCTTGAGGCCAACGCCTCCGTCCGTGCACTCGGGCATGAGGTTTCGTTCGGCAAAAGCGACCACTGGCTTGGGCCGGCGGCGGGCGGCGCGTTCGCCTGGAGCAACAACGCCGACAATATCTATGCATTCCAAATCGACCGCTCCGACCCGCTGCATATCCCGCTGCTTTCAGACCTGCTCGGGCCCACGCGCTACGTCTTTTTTGTCGGCCCGCTCCAGGGCCACACCGCGCCCAACCGGCCCTGGGTGCACGTTGAGAAGATTTCCTTCAAACCCACGCGCTCCTTCGAGTTCGGCATTTCGCGCACGGTTATCTGGGGCGGCCGCGGCCATGTGCCCATCACGCTTGGCAGCTTCGGGCGTTCGTTTTTCAGCTTCCAGAATGTGTCCGTCGCGCAGAAATTTTCTCGTACCGACCCCGGCGACCGACTTTCCACCTTCGATTTCGCCTGGCAGCTGCCTTTTCTGCGCGATTGGGTCACGCTCTACACCGACTCATTCGCGCACGACGACGTGACGCCCCTGAGCGCGCCGCGCCACAACGCCTACCGGCCCGGTATTTACGTGTCGCACTTCCCGCGTCTGCCTAAACTCGATTTAAGGGTGGAAGGTTCGGACTCCGACCCGCCCATCACCGACTCGCACCGGGGTCAGTTCCTGGCCTGGGAGGGCGTGCAGCAGCAGGGGCCAACCAACAAGGGCTTCCTCTTCGGCGACCCGAATGAGCGCGAGTCCAAGGGCGGTAATGCATGGCTCACTTGGCATCTTTCTCCCGAGGAGCAGGTGCAAGCCTCCTGGCGCGGCGTGAAGCAGGCAAAGGACTTTGTTCCCGGCGGCACCACGCAGAACGATTGGCAAGCTGAAGTTGTGAAGCGCTTCGGTCCCGAGCGCAACGTGGAGGCTCGTTTCCGGGTTCAATACGAACGATGGCGCGCCCCGATCTACCGAACAGGGCTGCACACAGACGTGGCTCTGGATGGCGGACTTACATGGTACCCGCACATGTGACCACGCTCCACCATTGCCCCCCTCAAAACGTCAAAACAGGGTTTGCTCTGCCATTTGCTCGTGACAGCAACCGAAGCTTCAGCCTGTATGTACAAGGCTCAGGAGTGTGGCTTCATGCCGCAAATTTTTATT
The DNA here is from genome assembly GCA_964244985.1 of uncultured Acidobacteriaceae bacterium. Taxonomy (GTDB): domain Bacteria; phylum Acidobacteriota; class Terriglobia; order Terriglobales; family Acidobacteriaceae; genus EB88. Next base: position 4,815 of record CAXTKZ010000082.1, on the reverse strand, counting down.
TTTTACCATTTTTTGCACCCCGACGATGTTGTCAGCGCGGTCCACTTCAGCGAGCTTGCCACCGGTTTGGCTGAGCGGGGTTGGGAGGTAACGGCTTTTCCCTGCAACCGGGGTCACCACGAAAACAGCACGGAAACCTACCCGCGCCGCGAGGGCTGGAAAGGCATTCAGTTCGAGCGAATCTGGCGTCCCAAGTGGTCGCAATCGGGCCATGTCGCAAGGATTTTCAATGCGGTTTGGATGCTGGGTCGATGGTCTCTTCTGGGGGTCAACCCAAAGCGCCGTCCCGCTGCGCTGATCATTGGATCGGACCCCGTGCTGAGCATTCTCGTGGCCCCCATCTGGCGCTGGCTCAAGCCGAAAACACTCATCGCGCATTGGTGCTTCGATCTTTACCCTGAAGCCGCCTACGCTGAAGGCCTTTTGCGTGAGCATGGAAAGCTTTCGTTCATGCTTCGGGGCATTTTGCGGCTCGCCTATCGAGGCTGCGACCTGATCGTCGATATCGGTCCGAAAATGCGGCAGCGGCTCCTTGCCTACGGAACGCATTCGGCCCGTTCCACGATCATTCCCTGGGCGCTGAAGGAGCCTGCGGCTGTTGTCCCGACAACCGCGCCGGACCGGGCAGCGATCTTCGGCAGCGCAACTCTCGGGCTGATGTACTCAGGCACCTTTGGGCGCGCGCACAGTTTTGAGGACATGCTCGCGCTCGTGCGCCTGCTGCGTCCCGATGGGGCGTCGCTTGCCTTGAGCGTGCGGGGGCATCGTGAGGACGAGCTGCGGGCCGCCATTCACGCCGGTGAAGACAATATCCACTTTCTTCCGTTTGCCTCGACGGAAGAGCTTGAGCAGCGCCTGGCCGCCGCCGATGTTCATGTGGTGACGCTCCGCAGCGAGTGGGCCGGAACCGTGGTGCCCTCAAAGTTTTTCGGTGCCCTGGCGATCGGGCGTCCGGTTTTGTTCTGCGGCAGCCCCGAGTCGGATATTGCGCAATGGATTCAAGCCCACGGCATCGGCTGGGTGCTCGCGCCGGGGGACGCTCCGGCGGTAGCACAACAAATGCGGGCAGCCATGCAGGATCCTGCCGCCATCACCGCGATGCGCGAGCGCTGCTTTCGCCTGTACCAGGACCAATTCTCTCGTCGGCACGGCTTACAGCTGTGGGACGCCGAGCTCCGAGGGCTTCTGCGACGGGGATGAATTTGTAATGTGTACAACAGCGCTGGGATCGTGATGCATGCAGATCGGGTCGTCGCACCACTTGAAGCACGGCGCGCAGGGCGGGTCGACGGTGACGACTTTCACGTTCTTTCCAACCGGCCGCCACTGCCGCACATCCGTGACGCCTGTCCAGAAGGCAAGCGCGGGAACGCCCGCGTAGCCGGCGAGGTGCGAGGCGAAAGTTTCCACGGTGACGACGCCGCACGACCGCTTGATTAGCTCCGTAAGCTCCGGGATGGAAAACATGCCGAGCGTGGGAATCACCCGAGGGTGCTTGATGCCGATTCGGTCGTAGAAGCTTTTTTCCTCGCCGATACCGGTGACCAGAATGGTTTTGGATGTTTTCTCGACCAGTTCGCTCAGGACTTCGCGCCATCGCTCGACCGACAGCGACCGCCGCATCACTTTGCTGCCGGGGTGCACCACGATCCACTCCGCGGACTCCGCAATCCCCAGCTTGTCCAGCTTCTCGTCGAGCGAACGCCCTACCTGCGCTGTGTCGTAGAACAGTTCCTGAGGACCGAGCTGACATTGCGGACAAAGGGCTCGGATCGCGTCGAGCATGTGCTCCGTTTCATGAATGCCCGCACGCCACGGGACAACCTCGTCGAGGCAGAAGGAAAAGCCGCCTGTTGCAAACCCGATGTTAAAGCGCGCAATGCCGGACAAAAACAAAGGGAGAATGCCGTTATCGATCGGCTGGCGCAAGCACAACGCGGCGTCATACACGGTATTGAAGCTGCGCATCAGCCTGATCAGTCCGGGGATCCTTTTTGGGTAGGCCTTGCCGGACGGCATGTCGGTCACGAAGAGGTTTGAGATATGAGGATTTCCGGCAAGCACTGCGCCCACATCCTTGCTGGCCAGTACGTCGATCCGCGCTTCCGGCATGTGCTCCCGCAGCGGTTTCAGGATTGAAGTAAACATCAGCCCATCGCCGAATGACCCGAAAAACACGAGCAGCACCTTGTCGATGCGGGAAGGTCTGGGTCGCCTTTTCCGAAGCAAGGTGCCTGCTTTGTCGATCAGCATCAGCGCTGCCGCAATACCTCGGCTGGGCGCGATGACAATCCCGTGCGTGAGCTGGCTGTGCTTTACCCGCAACGTCATAGGGAAGGTGAGCCCGCGAGCGTGGGAGCTTCCAATCGCGAACCGACCGTGAGCCGCGCGGCTTTTTTCCGTGCGGCTTCCAGACAAAGCAACCCGTACACGGGGTATTGATAACGTGGCTGAATAAAAGGCGTCACCGCGGTTACTGCCAGATACAAACCGCAGAAGAAGATCATGGGTTGGCGGATGTCGATCTTCCGCTGCCGCCAGAGTATGCAGCAAACGATAAATGTCGCCAGGCTATGTGAATGAATCGCGAACTGGTTCTGCAGGTCTCGAAAATCGCGATCCCAGTAAGCGCCGAAGAAATATTTCGGACTGAGAAACTGACCGAACAGGTTCATCGCGACTTTAGGAAATACAGTTAAAGGATAGAGATAATGCGCCTGCATGGCATTCAGGATCGCAATGCCCCCGCCGTTGTCGCCTTGTATTGTAAAGGCCGACAGATCCGTGCGGGACAAGGCCAAAGGGTAGGCGATGCCGATAAGAACGACAACCGCCGCGAGAATGCGGGCTGGGTGGCGCGGAAAAGACCCGTTCCGCTGAAAAAACAGGGCGATAAGCGTGATCGCCACCTGCTGCCAGCGCGCGAACAAAGCCGTGATGAGGATAATCGCGAGCATAAACCACGACCTGCGCTCCCCATAAAGATACTTGGTGAACAGGGTGGCTGAAAGCAGCGCAAAGACTTCCTTATTCAAGGTGATCATGCTGACATAGGTTTCCATATTCAGCATCAGCAGCAGCGCAAACAGCCAACGATCGACGCCCTCGATTCTGCCTGCGGCGTACAGCGTCCAGGCAAAGAGAACCATGTTGAAAAGGGCAATCTGAAAGCCGCTTGGAAGCACCAACGCGACAAGGACGGGACCGAAAAAATTGCCGCCCAACCCAATAAGAGCGACACCCGCCTGCCCACCTTGCCGCATGTAACTAGCTATGTTCATGTACGTTCCCGAATCGGCCCCGAGAAGGATTTCGCTCACTTGGTCGATATGAGGCTTGACCAACGTGAAATACCCGACAAAGCCAAGCAGAACATAGTAGAGAACAGCAAAAATCGGTGCCCACTGTTGTACAGATCTGGGCCCGGGCAAGTGGATTGTAACTCGCCTGTTTGTACGAAGGATCACCCTTGTGCTCCGGAGTTCTCGAGCCGCTGCCTGCCTTCGGCATGCCAGCGTGCGATTCGTTTCTCCCGGCGCACCCGGATGCGGTACATAAGCTGCTCCCACGTCAATCGGTAAAAGGCTGGGTTCCGATATTTAAAGCGTTGCTTGACGGTGCGTGCAAGGAGTCGCAGCATCTGGACCGCACGCTCCAAGCGGCTCCGGTACAGGTCGTGGAAGGCGGACTCCGCATAAGAGAAATTCTTGTAGCGCCACGGCGTCATCAGGCGGTCGTAATCCATGATCGACATATCATGCGCCAGCACCACATCGGCCGCGCGCCAAACCCGCATGCCGCGTTTAAAAAAATGATGGAAAACATAGATATCTGAATAATCGAGCCAAAAATCGGTGCTGAACCCGCCGACCTCCTCGAGGGCCGTAGGCCGCATCATGCAGCCGCTGTTGATGGCCACTGTTTCGCCCTCGGCGATGCCACACTGCCCCGCCGGGTAGTCGCAATTGCGGCTGAATTTGTACTGCTTAGGAGACAACGTGATACCCCGCACCTTCACTGTCGGCACGATTGCGACAACCCGGGCATCCGCTTGCAACTCCCGCGCGTGGCGGAGCATGGCGCGCAGAAACTCTGGGGTGATGGTTGAGTCCTGATCCAGCAGCAGCATCCATGCAGCTCCCTGCTCCAGCGCATACGCCATGGCACTGTTGTAAGCCCCGGATACCCCCAGGTTGCGCTCGGAATGGCGGTACTCGAACGGAATCGGCAGCCGCGGGTTTGCAAGCGGTTGGGGGCTGTTGTCCCAGATCAGCAGCCGGTACGCCTCGCCCAACTCAGGGTCGCCTGCGAGCGCGGCGCTCAGCCCCCCTGCCGTTTGCGAGGCGGACAGCTCCACCTTGTATCGAACCATGACTGCTAAAATCTTCATTGCCGAACAGTAGTTTACCGCCGGCAGGCTCCGGGTGCCGCCCCCCGGCACTCCGGTATCATGATCCTGCTGAACGCCGCCCGCTCATGCATGATGCCGCCACTCACTCCTGAAATCCCGGCCCGGTACCCGATCGGCGTGGTCATTCCGACATACAATCGGCCCGACGTGCTCCGGCTTTGCCTCCACCGCCTGGAGCGGCAGACGTGGAAAGAATTTGAAGTGCTCGTCGTCGATGACGGTTCCGCACAGGCCACCTGCGAAATCGTGAAGGCTTACGCAGCTGGAAGCAAGCTCGCGCTGCGCTATGTGCGACAGGAAAACAGCGGCCCGGCGCGCGCCCGCAACTTCGCCGTTTCCCTCCTGTGCTCTGACATTTGTCTGCTCATCGGCGACGACATCCTCCCTTCTCCGAACTTTGTCGA
>CAXTKZ010000081.1:0-15040 GCA_964244985.1 uncultured Acidobacteriaceae bacterium | reverse complement strand
CAAGCACATCCAGATGCAGCCCGAGCGCTTGGACCAGCGCTGTGTTCCATTGCACCTGCTTGATGTTGAGCTCGTGCTCGAGGTCGGCCTTGCTGTCGGGGGAAAGGCTGCTGTGCTCGACCGCATCGATTAGCGCCGCCGTGGCTTTGTACCCCGCGAGCAGGTCGGGCAGGATGCGATCCGGCAGTGCCGGTGTGTATGCCAGAAAAGCATGGGTTGCGGCTTGGTTCATCCGCGCCAGCCCGTCCGCGAGGAACGCCGTGTCGCCGCCCCGCGCCAGGATGGTCATCCCGGGCAGCGTTGTATCGATCCCCGTGAAAAACCCGGATGCCCCCGCCGAGACCGGGACACGCGAGCCATAGCGGTGGTACGTCACGTCGTCAGGCCCGGCAAGCGGGGGATTGCCGCCGCCATTTTGCGACTTTTGCAAACCCCAGCCTTCACGCGCCATCTGCAGATACGACCGGCCCAGCACCGGATCGTGCTGCCCTTCGGGAATGGTGACATCCGCCGTTGGCGGCGTGGTGGAGTGCTCCCCCGTAACGTAGTTGGTAAAGGAGGGCGGCGCCCAGGTATCGGTCGCATAGTCGTACATGCCCCTGCTCGTGACCGGCGCGAACGGGGTGCGCCCAAACACTGCGAGTGGCTTCCAGGGCCGCAGCCCCGCCGCGATCTGGTCGGGAAAGACGGCGGAGTCGCCTGCCGCGTTGAAAGCTTCCTGCGCCAGCTCGCCCGCGACCTGGTGATGCCCGTGCCCGTCGGTGATGCCGCCCAAAAACACAGACGTGAGCACCATGGGCCGCTGCTCGCGCACTGCCCGGACCACGTCGCGCAACACGCGCTCGTGCCCCCATTGCGCAAAGGCTTCTTCCTTGGTCTTCGAGAACCCGTAATCGGCTTCCGTGCCCCACAGTTGCTCTGTCCCGGCATAGCGGTCGGCTTGGAGCAGCTCGTTCGTGCGGATCAGCCCCAGCGCATCGTACGCCTCGCCGGAGATCGCGTTTTGTCCGCCCTCGCCGCGCGTCAAAGTCATTAATGTCGTCCGCACGCCCGCGCCCCGCGACTCATACGCCATCATGCCCCCGTCCTCGTCATCGGGGTGCGCGACGATCATCAAAAGACTGCCCCAGGTCCGCAGCTTAAGGAGCGTCTGTGCCAGGCCGTCCGCGCCGCGATCCTCGGGCAGAGCCTCGCTTTCAATGGCGGGCGCAAGCGTCGTTGCCCAGGGCACCGCCTGCGCCGTCGCAGCCATGGGCATCAGAACGGCAGCCGCGCTCACGTACATGCGCATAAAAAGAGAAGTTCTAAGCAGGGACGGCACAAAAAAAGTGTACAGTTCCGATCATGCCGTACCCGTGCTTGCCTGCATCGGTTTGCTGCCCAGTTCTGCAGAATCTGCACACGCGAGAAACTCGAGCAGCCCGACGACGGTTTACACCAACTTCGCGCTTCGTCAGGAAGATGTCGGATGCGTAGCTTATCGAGTAATGATGATGCGGTCGAGAATGGAGCCAGGCTGATTCTTGTCTGCGGTTTGCCGGGTTCAGGAAAGACCACCCTTGCCCGTCAGCTCGAAGCCGATCTGGCTGCGGTTCGCTTGTCCGCGGACGACTGGATGACTGAACTCACAATCAATCTCCATAATGAGGAGCAAAGAGCCAAAATAGAAGCGCTCCAGTGGCAGCTCGCAAAGCGTCTTCTCACTCTCGGCGAGAAAGTAATCATCGAGTGGGGGTCATGGGGCAAGTGGGAAAGAGACTTTCATAGAACAGAGGCACGCGCCCTGGGAGCCTCGGTTGAACTGCACTACCTTTCCGCGCCGCCTGAAGAGCTCTTCAGGCGTATCCAACGCAGAAATGTGGAAAGCCCGCCGATCACCTGGGAAGCCGTGCAGCAATGGGCAAAGATTTTTGAGGCTCCGACGCCGGAAGAAGCGTCCTTGTTCGACCTTCCCTTACTTAAAACGCGAAGCTTGCCCGAGAAGAGTAACTGGGGCGCACTGGAAATCAGATCTTTTCTTCCGAGCGATCGCCATGCGATTCAGGACATAAGAAAGCGGTCCTTCGCGCGAATTTTTGATTCGTGGAAGAGTCTGCTCGGGCCAGCCATCTTTACCCTGCAATACCCCGATGTCGACCAAAAACAGGCTGACGAGCTGGATTTGCTTTGCGGGCACTGCGCTGGAAAGGAGGTCTATGTTCTTCAGCATGGGGGGCGCATCATCGGTTTTGTCGGCTTATCGGCAGAGCAAAACGGAATCGCAGGCGAGATTGAACTGAATGCGGTCGATCCTGATTTCCAAGGGCGGGGTGCAGGCGAAAAGCTTTATGCCTTTGCGTTGGATCGGCTGAGAGAAATGGGCGTCACCCTGGCCAAGGTAGGTACCGGCCTGGACGCCGCACATGCTCCCGCGAGGCGAGCGTACGAGAAGGTCGGTTTTTCTGTCGGCATACCCTATGTAACCCTGTTTCAACTGCTTGAACGGAAGCAATCAACGGTACAGTCTGGGAAGCTTAGGCGATAAAAGCCGTTCTTACTGCGCCGGCGTATCAGCCGAGGCAGAACGGCGTTGCACTTACCAGTACGAAAATCTGGGTGTAAAAAGCGGAAATTTCCCGACAAGGTTGCACTTTGAGGAACAACATGGCAACCCTGGCTAAACCCGGCGCGCACCTCACCTTGCGCGGCGCGCTGTCGCTCAACCTGATGAACATGATCGGCGTCGGTCCATTCATCACGCTGCCCCTGGTTGCGGCTGCCCTGGGACCGAGCGCGTGGCTCGGGTGGGTCGCGGGGGCGCTGCTGGCGGCTTGCGACGGGCTGGTATGGGCGGAGTTGGGTGCGGCGTTGCCTCGCGCGGGGGGCTCGTATGCGTTTTTGCGCGAAATCTATAAACCGGGTGCCGGGGACGCTGAACCGCCTGTCCGGGCGCAGCGTTTCGACGCGGGACGGTTTTTGTCTTTTCTCTACGTATGGCAGCTCCTGTTTACCGCCCCGCTTTCGGTAGCTTCCGGGGCGCTTGGGCTGGCGCAGTATGCCGCATTTTTGTTTCCGGAACTGACGCGCGGCTATGCATGGGGGCCGCTCCGCCTGCACGGAACCAACCTTCTCGCGGCGGCGACCTGCGCGCTGGTTTTGCTGCTTCTCGCGCGCGGTCTGGGTTCGGTGGTCCGAACCGCAGGGGTGTTGAGCGTAGGCGTATTGCTGACGCTTCTGACGGTGATCGGAGTGGGTCTCACGCACCTGCGCGCACCGCTGGCCTCGGCGCAGATGCACTGGCCGCATGGAGGGGGCGTGTGGGAAGCACTCGGGGCAGCCAGCCTCATCACCACCTACGATTACTGGGGCTATTACAACGTCTGCTTTCTCGGGGAGGAGGTGCGTGAGCCCGGGCGCACCATCCCGCGCGCGATCCTTGCATCGGTTGCACTTGTTGCGGTGCTGTACCTGTTGATGAACTTCGCGGTGCTGGGGGCTTTGCCGTTGGGTGCTCTCGTGAGCGGGCAGGGAAGTGCCCAGCCGATGGCTGCGGTGCTGATGCGGAGCGTTTTAGGCGGGCGTCTCGGGGGAGCGGCGGCTATAGCCATCGCAGTGCTCATTATGTGGACCGCATTTTCCTCCATCGTCTCGCTGATGCTCGGTTACTCGCGGGCACCCTACGCGGCTGCGCGGGAAGGCAACTTTTTCGCCCCGTTTGTCCGGCTGCACCCTCGGCACGGCTTTCCAGTGGCGGCACTGTTCGCGCTGGGGGCGATCGCGGCTGTGTTCTGCTTTTTCGATCTCCGCACCGTCATCTCCGCGCTGGTGGCGGTTCGTATCGTGCTGCAATACGGCCTACAGCAGATCGGCGTCATTGTGCTGCGCTTTCGCCAGCCGCAACTGGTACGCCCTTTCCGCATGTGGGCCTACCCCTTGCCGCCGCTGCTTGCCTTCTCGGGCTTTGCGTTTTTGCTTTTGGCGCGCAAGGGAGCGGGCAGAGAGATCGCCTTTGCTGCGATTCTGGGCGCGTCCGGCGCGCTGCTGTACGCGTGGCGCGAGCGGACGCTCTCATAGGAGCCGCTCTCTTGATGGTAAAAACGGATCGAGAGTTCGAAACGGGATATGTGCTTTTCACGAACTACACCGATTTTTCTTGATGTCTGCGTAGCAACAGGGGATCGCTATGCGCGCTCTACTTCTCGAATGAAAACGCGACCGAGCCGAAATGTCGGTACTCAACCGATACTGAAGCATGGTTTGCACACAGGAGCTTGCCCATCCAACTGCCGGTCGTAATCCATTGCCCTGCCTGGAGACCGCCTGTACGGTACTGCCCTTCATTTGCCAGGTACTCCAAAAGCCGCAGTAGGTCAGGGCCATTGGTATTTTTGCCCACGCCTTCCCAGCGCACCACTCCGTCGATGACTACCCTGACCTCCTCGGAGGCAATGTCGATCTCGCGCCAATGGTCGCACGCCGGTCCGTACACCAGGCCGCCGTTCATTTGGAGATCGGCCACCATGGCTAAATGCGCAGCTTTGTCCGGCTGGGTAAAGGCCGATTCCAGCACCTCGATCACCGGGTGTACGCTGCCGATTGCTTCTAAAATCTCGTCTCGCTCATACCGTAGGCTGCGGGGAGGCAGATCTTTCCGCAGCAAAAAGGCAATCTCCGCTTCTACGCCCCGCAGGTGACGCTCGCCCTCAACCTCCTCGCTATTCGGAGTTAGGCCGAAACGAAGGGGCATGGGCCCGAAAAGCGGAGTGGCATCCGGACGGGGTGCGCCGATTTTCCAGCCGCTTGCCGGCCCACATACCTCGAGCATGACATCCTGCACAGCATAGGCTTCGGCCAAAGTTGCGGGCTGCAGCGCTGCATCTAGATCCGGCACAGTGCGCCCGCTCCGGCGCGCGTCCACCAGGAATAACGCGGTTTGCTGGATGCGCTCGCTTCCTTTAAGCGCCGAGTACGCCTCCCGAGTCCATGGAGCTTCCACTTGGTTCCGTCCTCCGCGTTTGCTCCCTCATCGTACCTGCTGAGTTGCGATCGCTTCTTAAGCCTGTTTCGCGATTGGCTTCACAACAATGCGTTTACACCTGCCGATCCGCCTGGCTGGGCAAAGATCGCAGCTGGTAAATCGGCCAGCGCCGCTGCCGGGACGGTTTGGTGGCGCTGGACCGCTCCGCATAAAGCCTCAAAACAGTCACCATCCAACCTGGAAGGAGCGTCGTTTTTCATGATCGCGAGAGCCTTCTCGACAGAAAAGCCGGGCCGATAAGGACGATCTTCAGTCAGTGCACCATAAATATCCGCCACCACGAGAATGCACGCCTCCAGGGGCATTTCTTCAGCGCGGAGGTGATTTGGGTAACCCGAACCGTCCAGCTTTTCATGGTGTGCGCCGGCGATCATTGCGAGCTCCCGGAACGACTTCACACGAGACAAGATCTTTTCCGTCAGTCCCGAATGTTCCTGCATTACCGCAAATTCCGCGTCGTCCAGTTTGCCGGGTTTATCCAGAATAGAGTTGGGCACACGCAATTTGCCGAGATCATGCAGCAGCGCCGCTCGGCGGAGCAGGTCCATCCGCTCCTGCGGCAGCTGCATTGCAGCGCCGATGCTGCGGGCGGCCTCCGTAACTCCCATGGAGTGGCGGAACGTAAATGGGGACTTCGCATCGACCACCTCGGAGAAGGCCTCGCAGATCAGGTCGATGTGTGCGGGTGCTCTTTGTGCAGCCGTAGGGGCGGCGTCGAGTACCGCCGCGCGGGTGTGCTGCTCAGGCGCGGCGACCGCGCCGCCGCTTGTCGGCAGACATTGCAGCCACAAAACGCCTTCTGCGTGGAGCGACTCCGCGGCACGCACAATTTCCGGGTCGAACCATCGGCCGCTGCGCTCACGCAGCACCCTCATGGCCACCACCGGCCCTTTCTCAAGTGCGAATACATCCAGGTGCTGCGCGACGGCCATGATCCGCGCCAAGGGTGAAATTGCATGCTCCCGCAACCGCAGCGGATACCCGCTTCCATCCCAATGCTCGTCCAGACTTTGCACCGCGATCGCGGCTTGGTCACCCATGCCGATTTTGCGGACAATGCTTGCGCCTCGGTCGCAGCGCATCGCGATCATTTCTTCGTTGTTGCTATGCTGTGCCGCGCCGATCCGGAAAATTTGCGCAAGCTTCGCCGCTGGCCCTGCTCCAGGCGATACGTTCTGCCAAAGAAGCCGCAAGGTGGAAAGTTTTGGCTGGTGGGGACGGGTCCAATCCTCAAGTTTGACTCCGGCTTTAACCGCGCGATCGTCGCCGCCGCCGATGATCTGGCACATCCGGGCGGCGTTGCTGCTGCAGCCGATGTCCTTCAAAAGCAGCGCATGGTACAAGTCGGCAAGCATGGTTGTGGAGAGCCGCAGCTCCACGCCCAAACGCATACCGATGAGGCAGCTCCGCAAAGCATGACCCGGCACCGCTCCCTCAGTCAGGTCGAGCGCAAAGGAAAGCGCTGAAATCAGCTCGGCCAGGGACGGCACTTCAGTGGAATGTGAAAGCTGGAAAACAGGTCTGGTGTGTGTGGCCGATCTCATCGCACCCTTTCTGACATCAGTGTTATCGGCGCGTGAGGAAAATATTTCAGGGCGCAAATTCAACTTTTTCGGTGGGCAGGTACTTCTGTACCGTGGAAGTTTATGGGCCGCAGCCGATATACAGCATGGAGAACACAGGAGAACTAGGCCACAAACTGTGCGATGTTGAAAGGAGGATGCCGGTCCGTAACCCCTACACTGGTTTTGCGTCCAATACATGTATCGAACTACGGAACAGGTCAGGGACGTCCATGCTGATTCGCAAACCGAACGACATCTCTTTTTCACAGATCACGCCGAAACATGTGTGGGTCAACCGGCGGCGGTTTTTAGCGAGCGCGGGAGCAGCGGCGGGCGTTGCCGCAGGTTCGCGGCTTTTGTCGCCGCTGCCTGCTGTAGAAGCCGCGACAAAGATTGCAGCCGTGAAAAGCCCTCTTTGGGCTTCGAATCTGACGCCGACTTTGTACAAGGACGCAACGAGCTACAACAACTTCTATGAGTTCGGTACCGGCAAAGGCGATCCGGCTGCAAACGCCCAGCACCTGAAAACCGATCCCTGGAGCATCAAGGTCGAGGGGCTGGTCCAAAAGCCGCAAACGTTTTCTCTCGACCAGCTGGCACACTTCCACTCGCAGGAGGAGCGCATTTACCGGTTCCGCTGTGTGGAAGCCTGGAGCATGGTCATCCCCTGGGTGGGGTACTCGCTGGCTGAGTTGATCAAGGAATGCAACCCGCTTCCAACAGCCAAGTATGTGCAGTTTTTGAGCTTTTACGATGCGGAGCAGATGCCCGAGAGCCGAAGCTCCGGCATCGACTGGCCGTACTCGGAAGGGCTTCGCATGGATGAAGCCATGCACCCGCTTACGCTTTTAACCTTCGGCATGTATGGGGAAACGCTGCCCAATCAGGATGGGGCACCCGTGCGCATTATTGTGCCCTGGAAATACGGTTTTAAGTCGGCCAAGTCGATTCGAAAAATCCGTTTCACGGCAAGTGAGCCATCGACAACCTGGAAGAGCCTGGGTCCCCAGGAATACGGGTTTTACTCCAATGTCAATCCCAACGTCGACCATCCGCGGTGGTCGCAGAAGAGCGAGCGCGTGATCGGTGCTCCTATCTGGAAGCAGCGACAGCCCACGTTGATGTTCAACGGCTACGAAGACCAGGTGGCAGGCTTGTATAAGGGCATGGACCTGAAAAAATTTTACTAGGAGCTGCAGGCGTGTCGAACCGTGCCACTATTTGGCTTAAGGTGCTGATCCACCTTATTTGCCTCGCGCCGCTGCTGTACCTGTTCTCCGAGGGCTATCGCAGCGCGGCAGTGGACCCGTCCGCGCTCGGTCCCGACCCAACCCGCACCGTCACTTACTTCACAGGTTTCGGCGCATTGCGCATCCTGGTGATTTCGCTGGCCATCAGCCCTATCCGCAAGCTCATTCCTAGGCTTGGATGGCTCGTACGCTTCCGGCGCATGCTGGGCTTATATGTATTTGCCTATGCGTCGCTGCATCTATTGACCTATCTGTGGCTCTATGCCGGGTGGAGCTGGACGACCATCGCGGACGATCTTGCCCAGCGCCGCTACATCTGGGCGGGAACTCTTGCTTGGGTGCTGCTTGTCCCGCTTGCAGCTACCTCGACAGCCGGATCGATTCGCAAGCTGGGCGGCAAGCGATGGAACCTGCTCCATCGCCTTGTGTATGTTGCCGCCGTTGCTGCTGTCGTCCACTACTGGTGGATTGTGAAGACCGGCGTCTTCGATCCGCTCAAAATTACTGTCGTGCTCGCGGTGCTGCTGCTGGCGCGGCCTGCGTTAAAGCGTTGGAAGCGCTTAGGATCTAGGCCCGAGGTGTTTGCTCGGCAGGCATAACCTACTGAGCTCCGGAACCTTCCGCAGCCACCGCGACCCGACTGGCTGCCCGCAGCTTGACGCCGCCCATATCGGACTTCAACCTGAGGTTCGCAAAGCCGGCCTTCTTTTCCGCCTTTACCGGTACCCCAAGCTCGTACTGGTTTTCCAGCCGCCGGGAAAAGTCAGTCAAAAAGGGCGTAAGCGAGACAGGGTTGGAAAGTCCTTGATAGTAGAAGCTGCCGCCAGTTGCATCGGCCACCTGGGTTAAATAGTTTTGCCCTGAATCCGTCCCGGCCAACGTTCCACTGAACCGTCCCTGATCGCGGTAATAGATCGGGAAAACAACCAGGTCCGCGCGGTTGGCGTCATCGAGAGCTGCCGAGATGTATGGATTTTCAGGATCGAAGCGCGGACTGTATGGATCAACGCCATCGGTGATCATCAGCACTTCGCGCCGCGCGGCGGAGGGTGCCGCTGGCCAGCGTTTCGCTAGATCCTGCAAGCAAAAATACGGGCTCGCGTTCACGCCTGGGGTACCGAGCGGCAGACGCAAGGTTTGCGCCGCTGCAGCGTGGTCTTTGTTAAACGGCGCGCTGAAGCTGGCCGTACCGTTTTGCATGTAGGCCACCGCGACCGCTACGTTGGGCGGCAAATCCTGGACGAACTTCGACAAGTCTTCAAGGTTGCGGCCGAAGGAGGCCCGCAGACCATTGTCGATCAACACCGTTAGCTGCACATCGCCCTGGCCATACGGGTGCCACACCAGCGGCTGCACAGTCTTGCCGTTAACCTCAACCTTGAGCGCGCTTTGGGGGATCGGCGCGACGGCTTCGCCGCCCTTGGGCAGCACGGTCACGACTGTTTTCGCGGATGCTTCGTTTTCGTTCTGCGCCCATGCGCTTGATACAGAAAGCAGTGCTGCCAGGCCAAGGCCGGCTACCGTTGCTCGTGCAAACAATCTCATTGTATTTACCTTTCACAAACCCGAGAGGAAACAGGCTCGCCATTTGTTTAGACACCGACTGGATGCGAAAGATGTGCAGCGCCACCAAGCCCTGGTCTATGCTTCGTAGAGAATGACTCGCGTATTGACGGCAGCGGTGTTGGTGCCGCTGGTACTGTTTCTGGTTTTTTCCGGGTCGCTGCCGTTGCTCACGCTGGCAACCGCGGTGGTCGCGGGGTTAGCGACGTGGGAGTTTCTGGGCCTCGCCTCCGCCGGTGGCGCGCCGGGCACACCCCGCATTGCGGTCTTGTGCGGCGTTGCCCTTTTATTCACCTGCACCCTGCGTCTGCCTGAGTACACCAGTCCCCTCATGGGCGCGCTTGCGTTTGTGTTTCTGGGGATCTGTGGGTTTCGGCTTCCATTCGCGCAAGTGCTGCCGGCCGCAAGCGCTGCTGTGTTCGCTCTTATCTACACGGGCTGGTCGCTTACGACGCTCCCCCTGATTGCGGCACAGGGCAATGGACCCTCGCTGCTCCTGTTTCTGTTCCTGTCGGTGTGGTCGGGCGATATCGCCGCTTACTACGTAGGCCGCAACTTCGGCAAGCGCAAGCTGACGCGCTTGAGCCCCGGCAAGACCTGGGAGGGCACCCTGGCATCGATCGCCGGGACAGTTCTGGTGACCGCGCTTCTGCTTTTTGCCGCTGCCGCGCTCAACCGGAAGGGAATGGAAGGGCTCAGCTACCCCGGCCCCCCTGCGCGCACTCTGCTGCTTTCCGTGCTGTTGAACATAGCCGCGCAGCTTGGCGATTTGCTGGAGTCGGCGCTGAAGCGCGGGGCCGGGGTTAAGGATTCGGGAACGCTGCTGCCCGGGCACGGCGGGGTGCTCGACCGCATCGATGCACTGCTTTTGGCGGCACCGGTGCTGTGGTACGCTCTTCTAGCGCAGCAGGCTTTGTAGCCGCTCAAGAAGGCTGGCGTTTGAAACGAATCTCGATTCTGGGCTCGACGGGGTCCATCGGCCAAAGCACTTTATCCATCATCGAGCAGTATCCTGAGCGCTACGCCGTAGCCTCGCTTGCGGCTGGGCGCAATCTCCCTGAAGCTGTCAAACAGGCTCAACGCTGGCGGCCCTATGTGCTTTCGCTCGCGACCGAAGAACTGGCCGCGCAAGCGCGGGCAGAGCTGCGGGCGGCGGGCGTGATGGAGACTGAGGTGGTGTGGGGCACCCCCGGCACGGTCCATGCGGCAACCCTGCCCGAAGTAGATTTTGTGGTTTCCGCGATCGTCGGCGTCGCCGGGCTCGAAGCAACCTACGCCGCCGTTGAAGCAGGCAAGCCTATCGGCCTTGCGAACAAGGAAGCCATGGTGGCGGCAGGCGAACTACTCACCCATGCCGCCCGCGCCCGAGGCGTGCCGCTGTTGCCCATTGACTCCGAACACAATGCGGTCCATCAATGCATGCGCGCCGGGCGGTTGAATGAGGTCCGAAACGTGTGGCTGACAGCTTCCGGCGGCCCGTTCCGCACCCTGCCGTTGGAGCGCTTCGCCGCGATCACGCCGGAGCAGGCCCTGAAGCACCCGACGTGGGTTATGGGGCAGCGCATTACGGTCGACTCGGCCACCATGCTTAACAAGGGGCTCGAAATCATCGAGGCTTGTCGGCTTTTCGACCTGCCGCCGAACCAGATAAAAGTCACAGTCCATCCGCAGTCCACCGTCCACTCGTTGGTCGAGTACATCGACGGATCAATCCTTGCCCAAATATCCGTGACCGATATGCGCCTGCCGATTTTGTACGCGCTTTCCTATCCCGAGCGGGTTGCGTCCAACCTCCAATTCGACATGCGCGCACTCGCCGGGCTGGACTTCGAGCAGCCCGACTTTGCTCGTTTCCCTTGTCTGCGACTGGCGTATGAGGCGGCGGAGGCGGGCGGCGCGCATCCGATCGCGCTCAACGCCGCGGATGAAATTGCGGTGGACGCCTTTTTAGCCCGCGAGATCGGCTTCACGGCTATCGCGGATACAATCGAAGAAGTGCTGGTCCGTACTCCTTCCATCATGCCCGGCTCTATCGCCGAAGTGTTGGAGGCTGACCGCGAGGCCCGTGAACGGGCAAGGGAAGTGGTTGCGGCCAGGGTCCTGACCCACTGATAAATTGACCGGAGCCCCTGCTCAAGCCTATGCCTTTTGCCTTAGTTTCCATCCTTTCCATGCTCGTGGTCCTTGGGATCATGGTGCTGGTGCATGAAGCCGGCCATTTCGTCACCGCCAAGCTATGCGGTGTGCGGGTTGAAACGTTTTCGATCGGCTTCGGCAAGCGATTGTTTGGCTTCCGGCGCGGCGACACCGACTACCGCATCAGCCTCCTGCCGCTCGGCGGCTATGTCAAGATGGCCGGCGAACAGCCCGGCGACGAGCAAACCAACGATCCGGCCGAGTTCAACGCCCGGCCGCGCTGGCAGCGCATCCTGATCGGGCTGTCTGGTCCGACTTCCAATTTCCTTCTCGCGTTTGCGCTGATGACCGGGCTGTACATGATGCACAACGAGGTGGACGCCTATCTGAATGGGCCTGCTGTTGTTGATTTCGTCACCCCCGGCAGCACGGCGGAAAAGGTCGGCATCAAGCCGGGCGACCGCATTGTGCAGTTCGATAAAGAACGCAATCCGAACTGGCAGCAGTTGTCGATCCGCATGGGCATCGACGGCACCGCGACCGTGCCTTTGACGCTTGATCGCGGGGGGCAGCCGTTGTCGCTGATGCTGCCGCTGGCCGGGGACACCGGAAAGGACGGGCCCGATCCGACGGCCCTGGGCCTGCAGCCGCGCATCCAGGCCGGCCCGCTGACTATCCGCGAGGTGGAGCCGAACTACCCGATGGCGCAGGCGGGTGTGCGCGCGGGCGACGTGCTGCTCTCGCTCAATGGGCAGGTGCTGCACTCGGTCAGCTCGGTGGCGGCGTACCTGAAGAGCAATGGCAGCCAACCGGTGGCCCTTGCGATCCGGCGCGGTGGGCAGGTTCTAAATCTCAATGTCCAGCCCATTCAGGGCGATGACGGCGCGGGCCATAAGGGCTGGCGCCTGGGCTTCCGTCCGCAGCCGCCGCCGTTCACAGTCGAACAGCTGCCATTCGCCGAGGCTGCCAAGCGGTCCATCCACTACAACCTGCAAAGCTCTGGGCAGATCGTCGAGGTGATGCAGCGGTTATTTTCGCGCCACTCGAATGTGAAGCAGTTGAGTGGGCCGGTAGGCATCGCGCGCGCGACAGGCGAGGCCGCGATGATGCCCGGCTGGCAGCCGATCATCAACTTGATGGCGGTGATCAGCCTCAACCTGGGCATTTTCAATCTGCTGCCGTTCCCCATTCTCGACGGCGGGATGATCCTGCTGCTGCTGATCGAGTCGGTGATGCGCCACGACCTCAACCAGGAAGTGAAGGAGCGAATTTATCAGGTTGCGTTTGTGGTGTTGATTTTGTTCTTTGTCTTTGTAACGTTCAATGATGTATCGCGGCTAGCGGGGTTTGGGCGGTCGTAAGCTGCAGTCATGAGCGTGTTTCGCTGCGCCGCCCTAGCCCTCCGCAACGGTGTGCTGACATTTGTTGTCGGCTATCTTGTATCTTGCTGCGGGATCATGGCTATCTCAGCAGCGATGTACCCGCATGATGGGCAGGGAGGACTCACGGCTGTTCTAGGCGGGTTTGCATTCGCTGCGTTTCTCGCAATTGGAGTCTTTGTAATTTCGTTGATGGTGCTTTTGATGAGAAGAAATTATGAAAAATAGGCATAACTAAAGTAGGTACCAGGCTTACAAACCGAGCAGCAAAACGTGCTCTGCTTCCGCAGCAGCCCGGAGAGCACGGTCAAGAGTCGCCAAGGGCAGTTCGCGACGCAATGCAATTTCAAGATAAACCGCATCGTACAAGGTCAACCTGTGTACATCGGAAAGCCGAAGAGTATTGCGCTAGGAGTGCGAGGTGGTTTCCTCATCGAGCTTGAGATTCAAACGGCCCAGATCTTCTAGAGTCTTATTGCGGATGGCCATGTCAATTCGCCCCCGCCGTACTCCCATTTGAAGGGTGTTGCCTACCTCCAAATTCCAAAGCGCCGGCACCCACGCACTTGTGTCCGGAATGCGTTCGACAAGCTCGCGAACGGCAGGAGTTGTCTCATCCGGGTAAACCCAAGCCAGAACGACTGAGCTATCTAAAACAAAACTCACCGGCGGCCGAAGTCCCTGTCAGCTTTGATTTCTTCCCAATCAAATGGAACCTTGGGCAAGGTTTTCGCACGTTCCCGTATCCGCTCGATGGCAGCACGGGCCTCGGCCCGCTGCACATCGGTAAATTCCACAGGGGCTTCAGTGGCGGGGATCAGTCGAGCGATAGGATTGCCCTCACTCGTGATGACCACCTCTTGGCCACTCTGTACTTGTTGCAGTAAGGCCGTCAATGTACTCTGCGCCTCGGCGATTCCAACCTCAACCATCTCCGCACCTCATTCCCAAACTTTATACCCACTCCCCACCCCGCATGACCGGCTCCTGCTCGCCCGTCGCCGTCACGCCGTCCACGTCCAGCGATCCCGAGCCGATCATCCAGTCCACATGAATCAGGCTTTCATTGGCACCGCGCTCGCGAAGCTGCTCCGGGGTGGCTACGTCGCCGCCTTCGAGGCAGGTGGAGTACGCCTGGCCCATGGCGATGTGCGAGGCTGCGTTCTCGTCGAAGAGCGTATTTGAGAACAGCAATCCGCTTGCCGAGATGGGAGAAGAGTGAGGCACCAGCGCTACTTCCCCCAACCGCGCGGCTCCCTCATCGGTCGCGAGCATGCGCTCCAACACGGCCTGTCCGGTTTTTGCGCGCGCCTCCACCACGCGCCCACCCTCGAAGCGCACCGCGATCTCCTCGATCAGCGTGCCCTGGTACGAGAGCGGCTTGGTCGACCGGACCGTCCCATGCGCGCGCTCTTTATGGGGCGTTGTGAACACCTCCTCAGTCGGGATGTTCGGCAGGCAGGCGACCCCGTTCAGCGCGGTCGTGCCACCGCCTAACCAGAGATGGCCGTCCGCCAACCCGATTTCCAGATTTGTCCCAGGGCCGGAGTAGCGCAAGGCCCGATAGCGCTTGGCGTTGAGCCGCGCGGCCCGCTCCCGCAGATGGGCGCTGTGCTGTTTCCACGCAGCGACAGGGTCGCCTTGGTCGATACGCGAAGCGGCGAAGATCGCGGCCCACAGCTTATCGACGGCAGTTGCCGCGTCTTCTCCGGGGAAAACAGTCCGCGCCCAGGCCGGGGTAGCCGCCGCCAGGATGCACCAATTGATCTCGTGCCGGGTGATCAGCTCGAGCGCCGGACGGCTCGCCTGCGACATGGCTTTGTTGGCGCGCGCTACCTTGCCCGGATCCTGCCCGGCCAGCAGGCCGGGGTCCGAGCCCGTGATGCCGAGCCGCGCCGCCCCCTCGCGGTACGCCCGCGCGATCCCCTCATGGAGCCACACAGCCGCGTGATCGAAGCCCGCGTCCGTGCCGAACCGGTAGCGGGCCACAGTCGCTTCATCATCCCCATACATCGTGGTGACGAGCAGGGCACCGGCCCGGTAGGCGTACTCAGTGATGCGCCGTACCAGCGGCGCGGCCTCCAGCGGTGCTGTGATGAGCAGCTCCTGCTCCGGGCGCAGCCCCAAGCC
>CAXTKZ010000080.1:6715-15187 GCA_964244985.1 uncultured Acidobacteriaceae bacterium | reverse complement strand
GCCTCCACCTGCGTCAGAAAGCTGTAATCGCGGTTCAGGTGGGTCCAGCGGGTTTGGACCATACCCACTTCCCCCTCGGCGAAGTGGTGAACAACCTGCATCAGCCAATCGCGGGAAGGTACAAAATCCGCGTCGAAAATGGCGATAAACTCTCCCTGCGCGGTACCGAGACCGTGGTCGAGTGCTCCCGCTTTGTAGCCATGACGGTTGGTGCGGTGAATATAAGTGATGGGCGCGCCCTCTGCCCGATAGCGCGCCACCATGGCCGCCGCGACTTCCTGTGTTTCATCCGTTGAATCGTCGAGTAGCTGAATATCCAGCTTGTCATGCGGGTAATCGAGCGCGCAGCAGGCCGCTAGGAGGCGGTCGATAACATACTGCTCGTTGAAGATGGGGAGCTGGACGGTAATGCGGGGGAGCTCAGGGAACTCCCGCACAGGGGCTTTGGTCGCGTTGCCACGATGCCGGTAGTACAGCCACACCAGCTGATAGCGATGCACGCCATAGAAGGCCAGCACAACCATGACCAGGAAGTAGGGCGCGAGCAGGAGTGCGTCGAACCAGTTCCACTGGTACAAGTGCTGAAAAGTACGGTCGGCATAGTGGGAGCGCATGTAATGCCCAAGGCCGCGGGAAGCGTAGAACAGGAGCGCCGGGGAGCAAGCGTGCGTGATGACTGGCAGGGGTGCGGCCTCCGTGAGTGGGACAAGGATGATTGTAAAGAAAGTCTCACCCTCAGCGCATACGTATGTATATACTAATGCTGGAGGTGCACAATGGCTGTGTTAAAGCTGACAAGCGTGGGGACGTCGACGGGTTTAGTAATACCGAAGGAGATGCTGAATCACTTGAAGCTGGAAAAGGGCGACATGCTCTTCGCGACGGAAACAAAAGAAGGGTACCTGCTCACTCCGTATGATCCGGTCGTCGAGGAGCAAATCAAGATTGGGCGTCAGGTCGCGAAAGAGTACCGTCAAGCTCTTCGCGAGTTGGCGAAGTAGCCATGCAGCAGACAAATCCGATTCAATGGCTGGAAAAGCGTGCTCTCATGAGTTTGCATGAGGAGCAGATCGCCGAGCATGGCGGTCTTCGCGGTTTTAGGGATGAAGGATTGCTCGAATCTGCGTTAGTTCGGCCTCAACAGATTTTGCACTACCGCGAGGACGCTTCATTAGCTGAGTTGGCTGCCGCATATGGGTTCGGCATCGCCCGCAATCACCCCTTGGCCGATGGCAATAAACGTGCGGCGTATTTGGCCATCGACACATTTTGCCGCTTAAATGGATGGGCGATTAAAACTTCGCAGGTGGAAGTGGTACAAGCCATGCTGGCGCTCGCGGCAAGTGATATGACCGAAGAACAGCTGACTGCCTGGATACAAGAGCGCTTGGTTGCTTACCAGCCCGCGCCCTAGTTCAAAAACATCGTCCGGTACAGCGTGTCCCGCTGGGCCGGGCGAAAGCCCGCATCGCGGATGGTCCGACGAAGTTCTTCCTCTGTTGTGCAGTTGGAAGTGCCAGCCGCACGGACAACATTCTCCTCCAGCATCACCGAGCCGACATCGTTGCCGCCGAAGCGCAGGCCCATCTGCAGAACCTTCAGGCCCTGGGTCACCCAGCTTGACTGCACGTTTTCGATGTTGTCGAAGTAAAGCCGCGAAATCGCGAGCACTTTGAGGTAGTCAACCGCCGTGGCTTCTTCCCAGCCGCGTCCGCCGAGCGCGGTGTTGTTGGGCTGGAAGCTCCAGGGAATAAAGGCGGTAAACCCACCGGTTTCCTCCTGCAAGCGCCGAACGGCCTCGAAATGATTGATGCGGTGCTCGAAGGTCTCGCCCACGCCGAACATCATGGTCGCGGTGGTCCGCATGCCCAGTTCGTGCGCGGTGCGATGGACGGCGATCCAGTCCTCGGTGCGGCATTTGAGGCGCGCAATGCGCCGGCGTACTTCGTCATCGAGAATTTCCGCGCCGCCGCCGGGAATGGAGTCAAGCCCGGCATCGCGCAGCCGCGCAATCGTATCGCGCAGGGAAAGATCGGAATACTCGGCAACGGCAAGAATCTCAGACGCCGAAAAACAGTGAAGCCAGATGGAAGGGAAGCGCTGCTTGATGCCGGACAGCAGCCGCTCAAACCAATCGATTTTCAGGTCGGGGTGGATGCCGCCCTGCATGAGCACGCCCGTGCCGCCCATCTCCAGGGTTTCCGCGATTTTTTGATGAATGGTTTCGAAGTCGAGAATGTAGCCTTCGCTCGCGAGCTTGCCCTTGAGCGGTCTGTAAAACGCGCAAAAGGTACAGTATTCCGTGCAGAAATTGGTGTAGTTGATGTTGCGATCGATGATGTAGCTCACCACCCCTTCAGGGTGCAGCTTGCGCCGCAAAGCATCGGCGTCCATGCCGAGTCCGAGCAGGTCGTCGGACTGAAAGTACTCGAGCGCTTGATCGCGGGTGATGGCCATAGCTTTATTTTACCGCCCGAGTGCGGCCGGCTCCGGCGCAAGAGAAAGAAGGTGGGCGTGCACGATAAAACGCAGCGGTGCGGCACCGATGTAGTGAAACGGCCAACAGGTAACCAGTACCAGCTCCGGCTTTTCAGCCGTGTCCAGCACACGGACGGCTTCCGGGTGCACGATTTCAGTCCGGTCCACCCGGTATCGGTAGAGGGAGGCACCGCGCGAAACCTGAATCTCCATGGCAGGCGCGATGTGGGCGAGCGGCCGCAGAAAGGTATCGCGGTGTCCGGCCAGGCCTACTGTGCCCAAGCCGCCGGGCATGGCCGTGCCGGGAATGTGGCCCACGCCGCGCAACAGGCTTACCTTGTCATCGTCGGGCACCACGGGCACTGTAAGCCCGATTGCTGGGATGCGCAGGATGCCCAGCACCGGGATCTGCGCCTCCATCGTGACCGCGGATGATGCAGCGGCAGTGCGGGCCGCCTCCGCCTGGTGCCAGGCAAAACCGCTGTAGCCGGCGCAAAGGAAAAACAGTGCCCAGCACGACCGCTCCGCCCAGCTTTGCCTAGCGGTTTTTGACAGCACGGGAGGTGCGCAGCCCCAGCGCGCCCAGCAGCGATAAAGCCCCAAGCAGCTCCGCCAGCGGCAGGGTGCTTGCGGTTTTAGGAAGATGAGCGGGTCGGTGCGTATTGCTGGCTACCTGCGACAGCTTCGCCGCCGAGATACCCGCGGGGGCGTTCGGTCCCACGGTCGTCGGGGTCAGCAGCCATAGGGTCACGATGTGCATTTCATCCTGCGACAGCTGAGCTTTGTTCAGAATGTTGTCCGACTCTGGATCGATCGCGGGCACTTGCGCCCCGTTCGCCTTGGCCACGGCCACGGCATCGTTCTTGGGGTAGGCGAACTCGAGCGGAGGTGTGGAGGCAAACTTCCAACCGCGTATGTAGTTCGCGCCATCGGTGGGCGTCTTCCAGGCAATTTCGCCTGCTGGGTTGTTTGAGAGGGTTTTATTCGGGATGCCGATAAATAGGGTGTGAGTGCTCCCGTTCGCACCGTCGACCTCCACGATGTAACGGTCGGAAAGGTGGTCGAGCACGCGGATGGTATAAGCGCCGGGCGGCAGAGTCTTACCGGGGACCGCGGTCATCTCTGAAATTTTCAAATTAGCCGACGGGCGGGTGACATCAGGCTGATTTCCGGTACTGAGGATCAACGCGAGGGAATAAGCGGCAAAGGGTGCAAGCATCAACGGCTTCTCTCCGAAAGTGGGTTCTGCCCCGTGCGGGTGTTACTAACTCCACGGTTCTGGCCCTTGGTTGTTGTGTGCGGGGGCAAGGATGCTCGCAATCGGGACAGTGTGTGATTCGGATCAAGAGCACACAAGCCAAATGTGGAAACAGCTACCTTTGTACTCGGAAATAGGTCACTTCAGTGCGCCCCTGCAGGTATGAAGGATGACCGTTGGGCCGAGACGTAATCTTGGGCTTATTCCCATATGGACAGGCTGGTGGCTGAGGAGGGAATAGGATGAACGCTGGAAGGCGCAAGCATTCCATTCCCCGATGCCGAACCTTTACGCGCGCTGTTTGCTTTTTGTGCCCTTGTTAACTGCAACCCTGCCTCCTTTCGCCGAAGGTGCCCACAAACCCGCCGAACCACGCGATGCCCTGACGTTTGAAAACGGCGACACCCTCCACGGCAAGCTCGACCGGGAGGTGGGCGGCATTGTGTACTTCAAGTCCGACGAGCTCGGAGAAGTTTCCGTTCCCTGGGCGAAGATTCGCTCCCTCAAAACCGAAAGCGGCTATGTGGTGCTCGAAAACAAGCCCGGGGTGCGTCACGCGGTTGTCGATGCCGCGCAGGGCAGGCTCTCGGTCGAGAACAATGAGATCCGTTTGGACCCGGGCACGGTGCCCCCTCCCGTAGCGGGCGAAGGCCTTGCAGCCCGTCCGCTGCGGGGCGAGCGAGTGGTTGCGGCAGCGCAGCCAATGCCGGTTTCGCGCGCGCAGTTCATCCTTGACCGAGAAACCTTCAACCGGCAGGTGCGGGAGCGGCCTAACTTCTTTGAAGGCTGGAGCGGCAGCGCCACGGCGGGCGTCACACTGGTGCAGGGAACGCAAAACGAGCGCACCTATACCAGTGCGGTTGCGTTGCAGCGCACGGTGCCGACAGTGAGCTGGCTCCCCACGCGCGACCGCACGCAGGCCGATTTCTCGTCCTCCTACGGCAGGGTGTTCCAGCCGGCATACACGTCGGGCGGCGTACTGTTTCCAGAAAACGCCACGAAAACCTCTATCTTTCATGCGGATGGGGAGCGCGACGAGTATTTTGCAAACCGCGTGTATGCCCTGGCGCAGACTGCGTTCGACCACAATTATTCGCAGGGCCTTGATTTACAGCAGATTTACGGGGCGGGTTTGGGCGTCACGGCGATCCGCGGGCCGAAACAGCAGCTCGATCTAAAGGCGACTCTCCAGTACGAGAAGCAGCGTTTTTTCTCCAACGCAAACGGCTCAAACCAAAACCTGATCGGCTCCACGCTGTCCGGCACCTACCAGCTCAAGCTGCCGCGGGGAATGGTTTTCGACCAGCAGGCGGCGTTTCTGCCGGCGTTCAACAATGCGCGAGCGTACTCGGCAAATGAAACAGACAGCTTCAGATTTCCTGTTTATAAAAACCTTGCGTTCACCCTCGGCACGATCGACAGCTACCTGAACGATCCGGTACTGACCGCGCCGCCGACCACACGCAACTCGTTCCAGTTCACAACAGGAGTGACGTACACGGTCAAATCGCGCTATTAAGGATTTTTGAATGTGTGGTGAGCTCGCTGGGGCTCGAACCCAGGACCCATGCATTAAAAGTGCATTGCTCTACCAACTGAGCTACGAGCTCACATCCCGCGCGGGTCAGTTTTAAAAGTAGCACATCGAGGCTAGGTGCTCCGACGGCCCTTGTTCATGGGAACCACCTGGACGGTGGTGTCGCGCATTTCGTTCAGGAAGTCGTTGATAACGGAGCCGCGAAACAACAGGTCGAGCCGGGACCGGGCAGCCTGCCCGAAGACGACATGCGAAATGGACTCGCGCTTGGCGAAGTTGATAAGGGCACGGCCCACGTTCTTTTCCTCCAACGTAACGACCTGCGCGCCGAGCGACTTGGCAAGACGGCGGTAGGTTTCCAACCGCTCCGGCGCATCAGGGTCGCCCTCTTCGGGGCGGTGGCCGCGCGCTCCCTGCACGTATACGGCGTACCAATGGGTGGCGAGCCGGCCGGCAACGCGCGCGCCAGTACGGATGAGCCGGTCGGTGCCGGGTCGGTGGGACAGGCAGACCATCACCTTTTCGGGCATGGGTGCCTGCTCCAGGCCCTGGGCGCGGCGGTACTCGGACGCGGCGACTGAAACCTGCTCGGCGGTGGTTCGCAGCGCCAGCTCGCGCAGCATGGTCAGGTTGCCCTTGCGGAAGAAGTTGGCGAGGGCGGGCTCCACCTGCTCGGCGCGGTACACCTTGCCTGCGCGCAAACGGACGCGCAGCGCGTCGACGGAGATATCGACGTTGATGACCTCGTCCGCGCGGCGCAGAAAGGAGTCGGGAACAGTTTCGCGGATTTGCGTTTTCGCGGAGCGGGCGACGGCGTCGTTCAGGGTTTCAAGGTGCTGGACGTTGACCGCGGTTTCGACGTTGATGCCCGCGTCCAACAGTTCGAGTACGTCCTCAAATCGTTTGCGGTTGCGGGAACCCGGGACATTGGTATGGGCAAGCTCATCGACCAGGACCGTGTTGGGACGCCGCGCAAGAATGGCGTCGAGATCCATCTCTTCGAGCACGACGGAGCGGTACTCGGTGCGCTTGAGCGGAAGCTGTTCCAGGTCGCCGATCTGTGCCTCTGTGTCGGCGCGGTGGTGGGTGTCGATCAGGCCGATCACAACATCGACGCCCCCCCGACGCAGCTCGTGGGCGTGCTCAAGCATGGAGTAGGTCTTGCCCACGCCGGGGGCCATGCCGATGTAAACGCGGAGCCGGGCTGCCTCGGGTTCCCCCACGACCGCCGGCGTCATCCGACCTCGACGGGATGGCGGGATTCGACCATGGCCGCGGCGGGCAGGGTAAACAGGAACTTCGCCCCCGCGCCTTCCCGGCTTTCCACTGAAATCTGGCCGTTTTGCGCTTCCACCAGTCGACGCACCAGCGCAAGCCCCAATCCCGTGCCGTCGGAGGAAGTTGAGTTGAACCGTCCGAAGATGGCGGCGAGTCGGTCCGCCGGGATACCCGTACCAGTATCGGCGACCAAAAACTGGATCGTATTTTTGCCTTCGGTGGCGCTCAAGCGCACATACCCCCCGCTTGGCGTATTGCGGAGGGCGTTGGTCAGCAGGTTCTCAAAGATGGAACGCAGCGCGCGCCGGTCCGCTTCCACGCGCTGGAGGTCGGCATAGGCTTCCACTTCGATGGTGACGCCGCGCTCCCCGGCCATGGAACGCATGCCGGCTTGGGCCTCGCGCAGTACATCGAGCGGGCGCAACCGGCTCAGCTGCAGGGTGCGTTTGCCGGAGTCGAGCTCGGCTACATCGAACAGGTCCTGCATCAGCTCGTCCAGGCGCTGCGCTTCGTTCTGCGCGCCGTCGATTACGTCCGCCTGCAATGGGCGAAGCTCGCCCGCGTAGCCGCGCGCAAGGGCGTGGATGGCGATGCGGAGCTTCTCAAGCGGGTCGCGCAGCTTTTGCGAGGCGACAGCAAGAAAGCGCGATTTGAAGCGGTCGAGGGCCTGCAGCTCCGTCACATCCTCAAGTACCGCAACTGCCCCTAAGAGGTGGCCTTCGTTGTCGCGCATGGGCGTGGTGCGCAGGCGAAAGTTGCTGCCCTTGCCGCCGATACGGACCGGAGCCATGGACGATTCACCCTCGCCGCCAACCGTACGCTGGAAGGCGACGACGGTCTGGATGGCCTGGAGAATCTGCTCGCCCCCTTCCGTTTGGTTGAGGACGGAGCGATCCGCGGCCTCGCCAAGCAGAGCGCGGGCAGCTTTGTTGAGTTTAAGCAGCTGGCCGCGCCCGTCGGTGACGATGACCGGCTCAAACAGCGATTGCACAACGGCATCCGAGAGCTGAAGCTCCATTTCGCGGCGGCCCGACTCGGTTTCCCGCAGGTCGCGCAGGCGGAGGGCCATGCGGTTGAACTCAGTAGCGATGGTGCCGAGCTCGTCGGAGCGGGGCCAGTCGATGCGCCCGTTCAGCTCGCCTTCACCTGTGCGCCGCGCGGCGCGGGCAGCACGCCGCAGGGGAATGGTGGTGTAGACGAGTGTCAGAAGCAGCACAACGACGCCGGTAAGCACCGCAGCGGCACATGCGCCGATCAACCGGGCGCGAAGCTTTTCCCGCTGCAGCTGGAGGTCGTTGAGAGTGGTGCGGCGGGCGTCCTCAGCGGCGATGAGCTTACGGGAAACGCTTTCTTCAATGGGTTCGAGCGCACGGGCGGCATCGATGCGGACCGCGAGGTCGGGCGGGGAGCTGTGAAGCCGCTCGTAAATGCGGTGGTGGGCGGCGAGCTCGCCGGTAAGCGAGGCCAGGCCGGCGGCGGCTACGCTCGCGGTGAGCAGGCGCTCTTCAGCGCGGCTGCTTTGAGCGCGTACATCGAACTCGCGGGGGGCCGGCTGCGCATTGGCGAGTGGTTGCGCGGACTCCGGTTCCGACGAGTTGGGTAGATGCAGCATCGAGCGCTCAACGAGCACCTGCTCGCGGTCGATGGCGGCGCGGGCTTTGGCCAACGAGACGACGCCGCGATCCAGGCGCTTCGCTTCTTCGTCAAGCGCGCTGAGTGAAACAAACGAGGAGCGGACAAGCAAGGAGAGCCCGGCGATCAACGCGAGAAGCAGAAGGCCGCCCAGCAGGATTCGTTGAAAGATGGTGAGCATGGACGTGTGTCCAGAGTACCCGACCCGGAGCGAAAAATTAAGGTGTTTGCTGCCCGGGGAGCCGGCAAACCCATAGGACGCGGTTGTTGTAAGGGCAGGGGAGGCCGG
>CAXTKZ010000080.1:0-6615 GCA_964244985.1 uncultured Acidobacteriaceae bacterium | reverse complement strand
AAACTCGATCTGCTGGTCGGTGTACATAACAGCC
The DNA here is from genome assembly GCA_964244985.1 of uncultured Acidobacteriaceae bacterium. Lineage (GTDB taxonomy): Bacteria > Acidobacteriota > Terriglobia > Terriglobales > Acidobacteriaceae > EB88. Next base: position 6,581 of record CAXTKZ010000080.1, on the reverse strand, counting down.
GCGAGCGGGAGAAAGACGAGCACCCAGCGCCCGGGCTTGTCGCGCAGCCACCAGCGCCCGAATGCGCCCGCCCCAAGCAGCGCGGTCAACAGGTAAGTGAGATGGAGAAAGCGCATGGGCTCCACCTGCACCCACCACGGCGACGCGCCGGGGCGCAGCACGACAAGGGCAGCCGCGAGGTGCAGAGCGCTGTACAGCAGAAGGGCAGTGATGAGAGTTTTTTCAACCGTGGACCGGGCAGAACGTCGCAGACCCGCAAGCACGGCGAACGGACCCGCGATGGCGATCCACGCATACCAGGGCCATTGGTACAGGTAGAGAAACGAGCGCGGGGCGGTGGCGCGGGTCCAGGCGGGGGTGGGCTGCTCAAGCAGCCACGGGATCGCGAAAGCTGCCGCGCGAGCTTCCGCCTGGACCACGGCGAGAACGGCGCAGAACGAGATGCCGAAAGCCGCCATGAGGGGATGAAGCAGGGCCGCGGCACAAAGCAAAAGCGCGGCGACCATCGCGCGGCGGCGCAGAATGGCTTCCACCGCGAACAGAATGCAGTCTGTGGCGAGGAGGCGCGGGTGAAGGTACTGATCAGCCAGAATGAGACGCGTTTGGGCGACGGGCGCGGCCAGCATGACCGCGACAAAGGCCGTGCCTGCCCAACGGGCGCTTGCCTCAGGGAAACACAGCGCGGCGATGCGCCACAAAGCCGACAGCAACGCGTACAAGCCCGCGAACTGGAGCAGCAGGATTGCTGTACTTAAAGGCAAATGCGTGAGCCGGACCAGCCCCGCGACCGCGCGGTCGAACACGCTGAAATCGAGCTGCACGGTGACAAAGACGAGATCGTGCGGGTACAGGGCGGGGTTGAGCTGGTGCTTGATGGCGGAGAGATAGGTGGTATCGTCCTCCGCGCCGGGATGGTAGCCGAGGATGGCGAAAGCCGCGCAGGTGAGGAGCAGCAGGGGCAGGTAGGGTTTGGTTTCACGTGCGGTGCTGGTGCAGGGAGAATTCATACCAGAGGCGGCTCATCCTGAGGAGCGAAGCGACGAAGGACCTGCTTTTCTTGCGGTGCGAAAAGCAGGTCCTTCGCTCCGCTCAGGATGAGCCGTTTATAGCCATTCTCAGAGATTTCCCATCACCCGCGCTGATACCTCTGCAGCACGTCTTCCAGCGTAACCATGCCCTCCAGCGTGCCCTTGGCGGCGCGGTTCTGCACCGGCAGCAAAGGCCACCGGGCCAAGTGGCGGAGCGCCGTGTCGAGCGGCAGATCGGGGAAAAGCAGTGGCGTGCGGGCCGGCGGCAGCACTCGTTCCAGCGGCACGGACTCCGGGTTGGTTTGGACCAGCGTCGCCAGTTCGTCGACGGTAAGCACATAGCAGGAGCCGCCGCTCATGTGGATGACCATGGCGCGTTCGTCCGGGTGGAGCGACAGCTCCACAGCCGCGGCTTTCAAGGTTTCCTCGCCGTTGAGAACAGACACCCGCAAGGGCACGAGCGCGTCTTCGATACGAAGCCCGACCTCCTCGCGTTGTTCTTCCATGGAAGGCAGGTCGAGCCCGTCCTGGTGCGTAAACAGCTCAAAAATGGGCGTGGGCTGAAGCTGGCGCGACAGCAGATACGCGATGGTGTTGGCCAGGATGACCGGCAGGATAATAGAGTAGTTACCGGACGTTTCAAGCACCATGAATACCGAGGTGAGCGGCGCACGCAAAAAGCCCGCGAACAAGACGCCCATGCCGACCAGCGCGTAGGAGCCGACCGCCCCTGAAGCGTGCGGCAGAACCATGTGCTCGACCGTGCCGACGGCGCCGCCGAGCATGGTGCCGATAAACAAGGTGGGCGCAAACATGCCGCCGGGGGTTCCGCTTGAAAACGACAGCGTGGTGGCAAGCATTTTCAATGCAACCAGCGCGGCTAAAACGCCCCAGGTGTACTGCCCGTGCAGGGCCTGGTCCATCACCTCATAACCCGGTCCCATGACCTGCGGAAAGCCGAGAAAGCCGATAAGCCCGACAAGCAGACCGGCAATGGCGGGCTGAAACAGCTGCACGTTCTCCGGCATGGCGCGCAAGCGGGGCCGCAGAGTGCTGAGCGCCTTGGCGAACACAAAAGCGCTCAGGCCGCCCGCGACGCCGAGGATGGCGTAGGCGGTCAGTTCGCGGGGGTCGCGCAGGGTAACGGACGGGATCCGGAACATGGGAGCTGAGCCCCAAAAGATGCGCGCCACCGAAACGGAAGAGATCGCGGCCAGCACCACCGAGCCGAGCACGGCGGCGCTCCAATAGCCGATGACCTCTTCAATGACGAACAGAATCGCGGAGATAGGCGCGTTGAAGGCCGCCGCCAAACCCGCCGCCGCTCCAATAGGGGCGAACAAACGCAGGGACTGCCGCGACAGCTGGAGCCTGCGCGCGACGATGGATGCGACACCCGCGCCGATCTGTAAGGACGGGTCCTCAGGCCCGAGCGAATGGCCGCAGCCGATGGTGATGGCGGCGGCGATGAACTTGCCGATAACCGTCTTGAACGAGATAAAGCCGTTGTAGATATAGAGGGCGGCCTTGGTCTGATTGACGCCGGAGCCGCGCGCGCCGGGGAAGACCCAGCGGACAAGCGCGGCAACAAACAAGCCCGCGGCCATGGGCGCGATCAGGAGGCGCGGCTCATGCGCGTGCGGCGCGGAGCCGAGCGCGAGGAGCTTGATCCACTCGATGGCAACCCGGAAGGAAACCACGAGCAGCCCGGATAACACCCCGATGACGATAGAGAGCGCGAGAAAAAGCCGCTCTTCGCGTTTGGGCGCGAGGCGCTGAATGTCGATGGAGCCCGGGGTCTCCTCCGGCAACAGCGCCACCTGGTCGCCGGTGCTGATGGGCGGTGCTGCCGTGGGCTCGGCGGGAGGTTCAGCAACACTGTAGGGGCTCAAGGCTGGGCCTCCACCTGGTCAGGTGCCTGGGCGATCTTTAAAAGCAGGGCGTCGTCTCCGGACGGGGCGGGGCATGGGCCGTTGGCGGCGCGCTCGGTTCCGTAAGCCAGCGCGAGGGTGTCCTGCGCGAACGCGGGGTCGCGGGCAAGCTGTTTCACAAGAGTGTCGCCGGTCGGCAGCGCGGCCCACCGGGCCGTAAACGTGGGCAGCAGCACAGCCTCGGTGGGTGAGGGCGGCGGAGCGTTTTGCGGAGGGAGGGGCTGCCGGGCCAGTGGATTGAGCTGCTGCAGCTGCGCGGCAAGTCCCGCGATGGGGCTCGTGCTGCCTGGCTGCGGTGGAGCTGCCTGCGGAGTGAGGGGCGGTGGGGCGGCAGCGGGGCAGTTCAAGAGGCGGGCCCGCGCCAGTTCGGCAAGGTGGGCGATGCGGTGGGCGCGCTCATCCGAGGGCAGGCTGAGGGCTGGGAAAAGGGCGAGCGCAACCTCGGCTGCGTGGAGACTGTCGTGCGCCGCGTTGCGGACCGCCTCAGGCTGCCTGGCAAAAGCGGGTTCGCCCATTGCCTCGGAGTAGTAAGCTTTTGCCGCGGCAAACCGGCCCAGCACGCCCGCCGCGCGGGCCTCCCCGAGCAGTGCATCCGTGCGGGTGGGGGCGCGCCGGCCCCCGGCTTTTTTGTACACATCCAGAGCGTCGGCGGGGTCGTTTGCCGCGAGCAGCAAACCGCCCACTTCCAGCTGCAAAGGCAGGTTGTCCGGTCCATTGCCGGAAGTGATGAGCAGGATGCTGCGTGCCTCGGCGTCGCGGTGCTGCGCGATGAGGTACCGGGCCAGCTCCAGGCGGATTTCCCGGCGGCGGGTAAACGCGTCGCCGTTCCAGGTCCCGTCGATGGCCGCCTGGTAATGATCGACCGCTCCCTGCGGGTTGGCGGTGCGCACAGCCAGCCGTGCCAGCTGGAGATTGATCAAACCGGATCCGGGCTCGGCTTCAAGGAGAGTGTTGAAGTACGCCCCAGCCTCCGCCGTGCGTCCCCCCGCGGCCAGCGCCATGGCGAGCTCCACCTGAAGACCCCGGTCGTCCGGCGCATAAGCCAGGGCTGAGTGCAGATCGTTGAGCGCGACCTGCGGCTGCCCGGCGGCAAGGGCTTTCTCGCCCCGCACGCGCCAGCGCTCCTGGAGCATCTCGCGATGGTTTGAAAACGAATGAAACAGCAGGTACGTGGTAAAGGACAGGACGATCGCGATGCCGAGAAGTGTGCCGAGCGCGGCAGTGTCGCGCAGATACAGCTTCTGCCGGGCACGCCGCTCGTCCGGTGTGAGTCGTGTTTGTTGCCGGACAGGCATGGCTGTCATTACTGTACCTGTGCAGCGGGGGAACCGGCGCGGTACGGACGTCATCGGAACGCGCTATGGCGGCAGCGTCACCTCCGTGCGCATCCAGCCCGATGAGCTTGCAGCTGAAACAGCCGAAACCATCCAAGGCACGGTGCGACGCCGGGCCGGGCAGCTTCAGCCGCGCCCAGCAAAAAACCGGGCTATTTCCTCCGCGGCGCGGTCCGGGTTTTCACGATGAGGGAAGTGGCCGACCCCAGGAAGCGAAGCAAAGTCCAGGTTTGGGAAAGTTTCACCGAGCCGGTCGGCCCAGGCCAGGGGAAAGATGGGATCGTGCTCGGCCCAGCGTACACAGGTGGGCACGGAAATCGGTGGCAGCGAGCGGGCCTCACCTTTCATCGCCGCAAGCCGCGTTTCGGCTCCGGCTCGGTAATAGGCGAAGCCGCCGGACAGGTTTCCGGGCTTACGAAAGTTGTCAACCCACTCATCGAGGACATCGTCGAAGGCGTTCTTGCGGTAGCTCCAGTGCCGCAGAAAGTGCGATAGGTAGGCCTGCGTCGCCTCTCGGGTTGCGCCGACCAGGGTTTCAGCGAACTCCATCTGGTGAAACATCACGTACCAAATCTCGCTCAACCTGTCAGGGGTGGCCATGCGTGGGCCGATGCCCGGATACATGAAGTCGAAAAAGAATAAGCCTGTCAGCCGGTCCGGTGCCCTGCGCGCCATCGCTTGCATAACGCCGCCGCCGATATCGTGGCCCACCAGCCCCACGCGGTCCAGCCCAAGTGCATCCAGCAGCGCCAGCATGTCGCCCGCTGCATCCTGCGATCCGAACAGGCCGTGCGGCTTGTCGCTGTCGCCGAAGCCGCGCAGATCGGGCGCGACCAGGTGAAAACGGTCGGCAAGCCGCTCCATCACCGGCTCCCATGTAAGCCAAAACTCAGGCCAGCCGTGGAGAAGCAGCAGCGCCGGGCCGCTGCCCGTTTGTGCAACGTGAAGCGCCGCACCATTGACTGTGTGCGTTGTATGGGTGATGGGCATGGCGCGCTCTCCTCCGCTTCCGGTAAGGCTGAGTTTACAACTCATTATTGCCGCGCCGCAGGCGGCAGCGCACGGATGTACTGGACCAGCTGCCACAACGCGGGGTCACCCAACGAACGCCAGGCAGGCATGCCGTGGCCCTTGCTGCCGTTTTGGAGAATCCAGAAGATCTCACCGTCGGTTTCGCCGCGAACGTGGGCGGTGCGCAGGCTGGGGCGACCGCGACGCCCCCCGGCATCGTCCGCATGGCAGCTTGTGCAATACAGCCCATATGTTGAGCGCCCCTCGGCGATGTTTGCGCCGGTCGGGGGCAGGGGATCGGCAAGTGCGCGCGTTTCCGGCGGCACCTGCGAAAGCCAGCCGCTCACGGCCGGCTCGGCATGCTTGCAGCCGGCGAGCGCCGCAAGCAAAATAATCGGGAGAAAGCGCGAATGATTCATGGGTGAGAGACAATACCAGAGACGATGATGACACTTGCCGAAGCAAACCGTTCCGAGCCGGGCCTCCTGATCTTCGATTGCGATGGAGTCTTGGTGGACAGCGAAATCCTGGTGTGTACAGCGGTCAGCGAAGAGCTGACGCGGCTGGGGTACCCGATCACGCCCGAGGATGTGGTGCGCCGGTTCGCGGGGCGGCCCGAGCGGGAAATCCTGCTTGAGGTGGCCGATGAGTGGGGCAGACCGGTGCCGGCGGCGTATGACACCGCCATGAAAGAGCGGGTACACCGTGCGTTTGCGAGCGAGCTGAGGGCCATTGCCGGCGCGCCGGAGGTGATCGGGCGGCTGCGGATACCGAAGGTGGTCGCGTCGTCGAGCGCGCCCGCAAAACTTGAGCAGGGACTTCGGTTTGTGGGGCTGTATCCCCATTTCGCGCCCAATATTGTCAGCGTGCACTCGGTCGCCGCAGGCAAGCCCTCACCCGATGTGTTCGTCTTCGCGGCAGGCTGGATGCGGACGCCGGTGCAGCAATGCCTGGTGATCGAGGACAGTGTGCCTGGGGTGCGCGCGGCGCGTGCCGCCGGAATGCGGGTGTGGGGATTTACTGGGGGCAGCCACTGCGGAACCGGCCATGGCGAGCGCCTGCTGCAGGCGGGTGCCGAGCGCGTGTTTACGCATATGCATGAGCTGCCCGAGGTTCTGCCCGAAGCGTTTGCACCCGAGCCGGTAGCGGTCGAGGCTTGAGAAAAATTATGGTATGTTGAAAGTGGCTGTGCGGAGTACCCCTCCCGGCCTCCCAGTCCCCTGGACGCGTAGCTCAACTGGCAGAGCATTCGACTCTTAATCGACAGGTTGAAGGTT
>CAXTKZ010000079.1:3906-15348 GCA_964244985.1 uncultured Acidobacteriaceae bacterium | reverse complement strand
CGCCGGACCTGCGCTCCGACCTGTACATCAGCGGGACTACCTTGTTCACGCTGGGGCTGGGCGATGTGGTCCCGCACTCCCGCTTTGTGCGCGAGCTCCTGGTGGTTGAGGCAGGGCTGGGGCTGGCTTTTGTCGCGATGGTACTGGGCTATTTCCCAGTGATCTACGGTGCTTTCTCCAATCGCGAGGTCAGCATCTCGCTTCTTGACGCGCGCGCGGGTTCACCACCCTCGGCAGCCGAGCTGCTGCGGCGCCACGCCTTTCCCGGCGGCGGCGATGTGCTGGCGGCCCTGATGGCCGAGTGGGAGCGCTGGGCCGCGGAGCTGCTTGAGAGTCACATCTCCTACCCGCTGCTGTGCTATTTCCGCTCGCAGCATACCAACCAGAGCTGGATCGGTGCATTGTGCGCGGTGCTCGATACCTGCGCGCTGATGGTGGCTTCGGTAGAAGATCTGCCAGGCCGCCAGGCTCAGCTCACCTTCGCCATGGCGCGACATGCTCTGGTGGACCTGTCACAGGTGCTTGAGCTTCACCCCACGCCTGTACCCGCGGACCGGCTTTCTCCCCACGCCTACACACAACTGCACGACCTGCTTTGCCAGGCGGGTGTGCGGGTTTCACGCGATCCCGGCGCATTTGCACGATTGAGCGAGATGCGCGGCATGTACGAGCCGTACATGGCGGCGCTGGGGCAGCACTTGTCCATGGACCTGCCCCCGTTTTTCGTCGATCGTGTGCGCCGCGACAACTGGCAAACAGTGGCGCATGTGCGCGAACAAATGCAGCACGCGGTCGCTGTCCCCGCGGGCAGGCACCATGAGGACGAGCACATCTTTTAAACCGTTGGGCACAAAAGCGAAAGCCGCCCGTGGGCGGCCTTCGTAGATGGTTGGGGAAGGAATTAATAAGTGAGTGGCTGTTTGCCGGTGACCTGCGTCGACAGGCTGCTGCGCCGCAGCCTTGTTGCAGAACTATGGCAAAGTGCCAGGAAGCCGATCAGGGTGGCCAATCCGCAGCCACCATACACCTGGATGAAAAGTGACATTTCAGGCCCTCCCTTGCGATTAATGTTTCTCAGCTCGTGCATTGGGGATCAGGCCCCAATTGATTCTTAACGAGGTTGAACATAGACCCAAAAGAAGACAGTTGGCTAGAAGATTTTCTGGGGAAATCGAGGTTTTTTCATAAAGTACAAAGGCCTCCCACAATTGGGGGAGGCTTTGCATGACTTTCGTACTGCTTTACGCGTGCACGGGTTCGAACACGCGGGCGAACCGCTTGCCCTCCCGAGCCTCAGCCGCATGCTTATGGTAGGCGTAACCCGTGATCAAGGGCACCGCCAGCGTCGCTTCCGAGAAAACCATCTGTTCAAACGCCGTGTCGACCTTGCCCCACGAACTCGCTTCCTTGAGCGTGGACGAGCTCAGCGCACCGTCGCGCACATCGGCCACCGTAATCTGGATGGCGTATTTGTGCATGGGCGCGTCCATGCCGAGAATGTCAGCGGCAACCACGATATCCTGCGCGAAGTTCTTGGGCACACCGCCGCCTATCATCAGAAGTCCCGTGGTTGGGTTCGCGATTTTCAGCTGGGTGAGCTCGTAGAAATCCTTCGCGGAATCGAGCGAGACCATCGGCTTGCCTTGACGCGCGTGCTGGTGCGCGACCAGACCGAAGCCGGCCGAGCAGTCGGAAAATGCCGGTACAAAGATCGGCACATCCATCTCGTAAGCGGCGTAGACGATCGAATCAGGGTTGCCGTTTTTCGGTGTGCGGCCTTCGCGCTCGAGGTACGCACCCATTTCGCGGATGAACTCGCGCGAAGAGTAAGGGCGGTGTTCCAGCGAGTTGGCAATCTTTTCAGTCGTTTCATCGCAGATGCGCAGTTCTTCTTCGTCGATGAGCGTGTCGTAGATGCGGTCGATCATCAGCTCGCGCAGGGTCGCGTCTTCCGTGCCTTGCTTATAAACGTCATCCGCGATCCAGTGCCGGAACCCAAGGGCCTCGAAAAAGTCCTGGTCCACGATGTTCGCGCCGGTTGAAACAATAGCGTCGACCATCTTGTTGCGGATCAGGTCGATGAACACCTGCTGCAGACCGGCGGAGATCAAGGAGCCGGCAAGGCACAGAATGACGCCGCATTCCCGGTCGCGCAGCATGCGCTCATAGATGGAGGCCGCCCGGGCGAGGTCGCGGGAGCTGTAGGCCATGCCCTGCATAGCGTCGACCAATGCGGTCACGTCGTGCTGCTTGATGTCGAATTGGCGGATGGGGTTGGTAAGGAGTTCTTTCTTCGTCGGCATAACTTCTTAAGTTTAGCAGTGCTTGTGGGTGCGCTTTTATGAAGATTTCGCTTCCGTGAAGGAGGATTCCGTTCTGTCGCCGGTAGTGCTCCCGCTAAAGCGGGTCATCCTGAGAAGCAAAGCGACGAAGGACCTGCTCTGAAGATTTACGGGAGTTGAGAAGAAGTAAAAGCAGGTCCTTCGCTCCGCTCAGGATGACCCATCTGGGTATTCAGAACGGCCCGAAACAGAATCAGCTCCCCGTCCCACCTACCGTCATCCGGTCCAGCTTGATCGTCGGCATCCCAACGCCCACTGGCACCCACTGGCCCTGCTTGCCGCAGTTGCCCACGCCCTCGTCGAGCTGGAGATCATGCCCCACCATCGACACATATTTCAGGGCTTCCGGCCCATTGCCGATCAGCGTGGCGTCCCGCACAGGCGCGGTGATCCTGCCGTCCTCAATCAGGTAGGCTTCCGAGGCCGCGAACACGAACTTGCCGCTCGTGATATCAACCGAGCCGCCGCCGAAGTTGACCGCGTACAGCCCTTTCTTCACCGAGCGCACGATGTCCTCGGGCTCGTCCTCGCCGGCGAGCATGTAGGTATTGGTCATGCGCGGCATGGGCATCGATTGATAGCTTTCGCGGCGGCCGTTGCCGGTGTTGGCTGTGCCCATCAGCTTCGCACTCAGTTTGTCGTTCATGTAGCCGCGCAGGATGCCGTTCTCGATCAGCACGTTTTCGCGCGAGCCCGCACCCTCGTCATCGACATGGATCGAACCGCGCCGTGAGGGCAGGGTTCCGTTATCGACCACCGTCACCCGATCGCTTGCAACCCGTTGACCGATCAGGCCCGAGAACGCCGAGGTACCCTTGCGGTTGAAGTCCGCTTCGAGCCCGTGGCCCACGGCCTCATGCAGCAGAACCCCCGGCCAGCCCGGACCCAGCACCACCTCCATGTCGCCGGCAGGCGCGGGTACGGCGCTGAGCTGGAGAATGGCTTGCCGGGCCGCCTCACCCGCGAAATACTCAGGTGTTCTCGCCTGATCGAAGTAGCCGATCTCGACGCGCCCTCCGCCGCCTGCGGTGCCGCGCACCGTCTTGTCGCCGTCCTTAGCTAGGACGAACACATTCAACCGAAGCAGCGGCTGCACGTCGCTTGCATAGGTGCCGTCGGAAGCCGCAACGAGGATGTGGCGCACCTCGTCCGCATAGGAGGCCCGCACTTCTGTAATTCGCGCATCGTAGGCCCGTGCGGCCCGGTCGGCGCGCATCACCAGCTCCAATTTTGCGCTTAGGCCGGGGTCCAGGTCCACTGCGGGCGCGGGGTAGAGCCTGTGCCGTGCTTCGTCATGCAATGGCGCTTTCAGGCCGACGGTGGACTGCTTCGCCGGCCCGCTCGCGATCAGCGCTGCTGTGCGCGCGGCCCGCAGAAGGCGGTCGGGAGAAAGCTCGTCGGTGTAAGCGTAGCCGGTGCGCTCACCTGCAAGAACGCGGATGCCGCAGCCGGCGCTTACGCCTTGGGCGGCGGATTTCACCAGGGATTCGTCGACGCCGAGCGAAGTGGACGCAACCGACTCGAAGTAAAGCTCGGCGTACTCGCCGCCGGCGGAAAGCGCCTCGCCGAGGCAGCGCTCCATCAGGGCATCGGTGACCGCGAACTTCTGCAGGAAAAAGTGTTTTTGCGGCTGGTTGGGATCTGTCATGTCTGGTTTCATGTTAGACGGGTGCGGTGCCGGTTCGGAACGGAGTGCGGCGCGGGCGTCACTCTGAAATCCAGGTGTGAAAATTTTTAAACCGGCGGCGGCAGGCGCTTGCTACTATGGTCGCATGAAGAAAATGGTTGTACTCTCCCTCGCACTTTTGTTTTCTGCCTCTGCTTTCGCCGCCGCGCCGCACCACCACCGGCACCACCACCACCAACACCACGCTTAGCCAACCGGGGAGGAGTGGATGAACCTTTCCGATATGTCCACTCCTTCCTCACACACCGCAGTTGCGGATGAGCGTTATCCGATCGGGCACGCCGACCGAAACCCTTCCGAGCACGACCGCAGCGCACACGTTGCTGCCCTCCGCGAATTCCCAAGCCGGTTTGCTGCGACATTTGCCGATTTAGAGGCCGAACAGCTAGCGGTGCCATACCGCGAAGGCGGCTGGACGCTCCGGCAACTTGCACACCACGTCGCGGATTCCCATATGAACGCGTGGATACGCATCAAGCTCGCGTTGACGGAAGACTGGCCGACTATTAGACCGTACAACGAGAAGCTTTGGGCGGAAACGGCTGAGGTCGCCGGCCCGATTGAGCCTTCCTTAATGCTGCTTGCCGCGCTGCACGGACGCATGGCCGCGCTCTTCGAGTCACTCACCCCGGCGCAATGGGAACGCGGGTACATACATCCGGAAAGTGGTCGAACGAGCCTCCAGCAGGTCGCGGCTTTATACAGCTGGCATGGGCACCATCATCTGGCGCACGCGATGCGGCTCCGGCAAAAGATGGGCTGGTAAGCGCCTTCTCGCCGGAAACTCCGCAGGGAGCGCCAAACCGCTTCAACAAATATGCCGCTTCCTCTGGGTACCCCCGTACCCTTGCGGGAAAAGCGCCGCCCGGCCATGCTGGGCTTGCCTTGGCTGCCCCTTCCACATCGCTCGCCCGCACCGCCGTTCCGCTTGCACCGGGGGCACTGGCGTCGGCATTGGAGCGCTTTTTGACCGCCAACCCGCGCGGCTGCGTGGTTGAGGATGGGGCGATTTTGTTCGACATGGCCGTCTCCCGCTGGACGGTTTCAGCCGAAAGCGGGCGCTGCGTTCTCCAGTTATGGAGTGAAGACCGCACCCTGATGCGCACCATCACCAGCCTGCAGGAACGGCGCGACGCGCTGCGGTTGGAGGCAAAGCGGTTCGGGCAAGCGAAGCCGCAAATCCTGCGTTTAGTGCCGGACCGCGACCAGCGCACCCCGACAGCACGCGATGCCGCCCGCAAAAAATATGCAGCGTTGTTGCGGCGGGTGCTTGGGCGCGATATGCCCGAGCTGAAGCAAAGCGAAACGTTTTCGATCGCTGCCGATCTGGAGCACTCCTTCGGCCCCGCCTACACGCGCGGTTTGCTTGAGCGGGGGCAAATGGCTTGGGCGCTGGTCGGGATCAACGGGGAAGAGTCGCAAACGGCGGTCGACGGCATCCTGACCGTCGCGGTGCTTTGGCTGGAACAGTGCCGACAGCGCGGCAATGGGCGGCGTGTCGTGGAGGGCGTTAAAATTGTAGCGCCGCCCGGCATGACGACCACTGTGCGCGAGCGCCTGCCATGGCTGCACCCCGGCATCGCCAAATGGGAGCTGTGGGAGCTGGACGAGCTGACGGAAACGCTCGAGCCCGCGGCAGCCGCGGACGCTGGCAACCTGCGCTCTTACCTCATCCCTGCCTTCGACGGAGCGGCAGCAGTCGAGCGCTCGCGGGGTGCGGTGGACCGGGTGTTGGGCCTGCTCGCACCGGGCGACAGGGCTCGGACGGAAGTGCTGCCGCGCTCGCCGACTGAAATCAGCTTCCGACTGCACGGGCTTGAGTTCGCGCGGGTGCGCCACGGGGTCAGCGCAACCTCATTCGCCCGTGAAGACCGCATCACCTTCGGCGCGGGCGCGAGCGAGATGCTGCTCGATGGGGATACGGAACCGGCGCTGCGCGAGCTGGTGGCCCGGCTGTTCGAGTCGCGGCACCCGAGCGGCAGCGTGCGCAACCCGCTCTACCGCATGCAGGGGGAGCGCTGGCTGGAGTCGGTGCTGCGGGCGGATTTGTCCGAGCTTGAGCCTTCGCTGCAGACCGCACCGGTGTACACGCAAGTGCCCGCGCTTGCCTCCGCCGATCGGGGCATGCTCGACCTTCTTGCCGTGACACGCGAAGGCCGCCTGGCGGTACTGGAACTGAAAGTGAGCGAGGACCTGCACATGCCCATGCAGGGGCTGGACTACTGGATGCGCGTGCGCGCCCTCCATGCCGCCGGCGAGATCGCGCGAGCCGGGTACTTTCCCGGCGTGGAGCTGTCGCCCGAGCCGCCGCTGCTGTATTTTGTGGTGACCGCGCTGCGAGTACACTCCACCGTCGACACGCTGCTGAAGCACATCTCGCCGGAAGTGGAGTGGAAGCTGCTGGCGCTCGATGAGAAGTGGAGAAAAAAGCGGGCGGTGATTTTCAGAAAAAGCGGCGGCGGGGTGAAGCGCTGGGCACGGGTGATCGCGGGGGCTGAATCAATCAGTGACGGATGGGGTGGATGACTTTGAGGCCGAGGTGCTGTTCGAACGCGTCGAAATCGCGGTCGCGATGGAGCAGGTGATGGTCGTTACGGAGACATAGGGTAGCTATCATGCAGTCAGCTGATTTGCGGACGGTAACGCCGAGACTGCGAAGATGTCGATAGTTCTGGGCCGCTTCTACGGCGAGAAGGCTGCCGCAGGTTTCCAACATCTCGCATTGCTCGAATCGCCGCAGCACGCTTTGAAACAAAGCATCAGCGCGGAGCCCTTGCAGCACTTCCATCATCACTAGATCCGGAAGGCCAATCGCTTCTCGCCCAAGGCGCTGTTCGAGCCAAAATGTGTGCTCGGATTCACGCAGCTGGAGAAAATCGATCCAAACACTTGAATCAATGACGATCACTTATTCTTTTTCCCAAGGATCATCTAAACGTATCTCGTGCAGGTCTTCACCCCAACCCCAGCCTTCCTCCTTGAGAATGCCTTTCAAGGAGCGAAGCCCCTCCTGACGACGCACCTGCACGAGCATGCGAAGCGCCATCTCGACGACTTCCTTCTTTGTCTTATTACCCGTACGATCAAGCGCTTCTTTCATCAACTCATCGTCGATTTCGATGTTCGTGCGCATAACGGCTCTCCCTGCAATGTGTACAGAATCTCACAATCGTGTGTATAGAGGCAAGCTAAAAGCTAAACAGCTGCCGGTTCTGTTTCGAGAACCGGCACCGACTTGCCCAGCCGCCCCTCGAAAAACCGCTCTACCGCGTCGAGCACCGCGGGTGCGGTTTTCGCCTCATAGATCGCCTTGCGCAGCGCCCCCCCGCCCGGTACACCGTGGGTGAACCAGGACGCGAACTGCTTCATCTTGCCCTGCGCTTCCTTGTGTTCTGAACTGTGTTCTGAACTGTGTTCGGAACTGTGTTCGGAACTGTGTTCCCCACCATCCGCGGCCTCGCCCAGCAGCATGCCGAAGTACGACCGGATAAGCCGGTAGCGGTCTTCTTCCGTAGGCACGTCGTAGCGGCCGGTTGCCGTGTATTGCGCGATCTGGCGGAAAATCCAGGGGTTCGACGGCGCGGCGCGACCGATCATCACCGCATCGCAGCCGGTCTGCGCCACCATGGCGCAGGCGTCCTCGGGCGTGCGGATGTCGCCGTTGCCGATCACGGGGATACTCACCGCGTCCTTCACTGCCGCGATCCAGTGCCATTGCGCCTGGCCGGAGTAGCCGGCCTCGCGGGTGCGGGCGTGGAGCGCGACCGCGGCCAGCCCCGATTCCTGCGCCAAACGGGCCAAATCGACACAAACAATATGGCGGTCATTCCAGCCCAGGCGGAATTTAACGGTAAAGGGAATCGTCACTGCCCCCCGAACCGCCTCGAAAATGCGCGCGATCAGCAGTAGATCGCGCAACAAGCCCGAACCGCCGTTGCAGGCGACCACCCGCTTCGCGGGGCAGCCTAGGTTCAGGTCGACGGTATCGAAGCCCGTATCCTGGACGATCCGTGCTGCCTCGGCCAGGGTTTGGGGGTTGGAGCCAAAGATTTGCGCGGCGATCGGGTGCTCGTCGTCATAAAAGGTCAAGTAGCGTTTGCGTTTGGACTCGCGCATGCGCGTGAGCCCGTCGGCGGAGGTGAACTCGGTCATCAGGAGCCCGCAGCCCGACTGGCAATTTGTGACCGTTTGCTCCACATCGCCGTGCGCGGCATAGGGCGTAAACAGGCTGCTGTGCCGAATAAAGCGGCGGAAAATTGTGTCCGTCACCCCCGCCATGGGCGCGAGCACGGTCGCGGGCTCGACCCGGACGCCGCCGATCGACACAGCAGCGGGCACGCGCGCCTTGGCGGGCATGGAGTGCTCCAGCGGATTGTCCCAACTTTTGTTCATGCTTCAGCCCACAAGAAAAGCCCCCGCGCGCGGAGGCTTTTCCACTCACAACACGCCCGATTATTTGGCGGCTGGTGTTTCCCGCTGCGCAAACTTGCGGCGGAAGCGCTCGACCCGGCCCGCTGTATCGATCATCTTCTGCTTCCCTGTAAAGAATGGGTGGCAGGAGGCGCAGATTTCGACATTGATGTTGCCCTTATGCGTTGAGCGGGTCTGGAAGCTGGTGCCGCAGGCGCATTTGACAGTGATTTCGTTGTAGTTGGGGTGAATGCCCTGTTTTGCCATGATGTGTCAGAAAACCTTTCCTGCAATCCCATAAGAATAGCGCGGTCTGCCCCGGACGGCAACGGGAACCTGCGAGGACTGCCTGCACTATAGATGTGCGGAAGGCGTTGGGGATGCATTTGCCATACTGGTGATCTATGAGCAATGCCGTATGCCCGCTGTGCGATGGGATGGGAATGCGCGTGGTCGCGCGCGGCGCGGGCAGGCTGGCCGAACCATGTGAATGCCAGCACGAGCGGCGGCTTTTCAAACTTCTTGCCAAGGCACAGATTCCCGCTCGGTACGGCCCCTGCACGCTGGACAACTTTCAAGCCTCACCGGAACTCTTTCTTGCCCTGAACACGGCGCGACGCTTTGTGGATGTGTATCCGGGCGAACGGGACGGAACCGGCCTGCTCTTGTTCGGATCGGTCGGGGTGGGCAAGACGCATCTGGCTACCGCCATTTCGCAAAAGTTGATTCTCGAAAAAGGCGTCCCGGCGCTGTTCTGCGACTACCGTGAACTGCTCAAAGCCATCACGAACTCCTACAACGCGCATGTGCAGACCACGGAGCTTGAAGTTCTTGAGCCGGTGTTCAACGCGGAAGTACTGGTGCTTGACGAGCTCGGCGCGGCCAAGCCCACGGAGTGGGTGTGGGAAACGGTGGCGCACATCTTAAACACTCGCTACAACGACAAGCGCACTACCATTATCACGACGAACTACGCCAACCTGCCTCCAGGTGGTGGGGACCGCCCCGCGACACGCGAAGAAACGCTTGGAGACCGCATCGGCGAGCGGATGCGGTCGCGTCTGCAGGAAATGTGCGTACCAGTGGAGATGCGCGGGCCGGACTACCGGCAGGGTGCGAAGCGGGCGCGGTTCGCGTAAGCATTTTCGGTTCACACGCAGAGTGAGAGGCGAGTGGGGCTTGCTGGATTCACGCAAGCCCAAAATGCTTAAGCGCTACGATGGAACCATGACGCAAGAACAGCAGAGCAGGGATCCCTACACCGGCGGAGGCGCGCTGCAAACCCCCGAGCCGCGCAACTGGAAGCCGTTTGCCATCGCGGGTGCGGCGGTGCTGGTGTTGTTGGGTGTACTTCTGGCTGTTGGCCATCGCTCGCGCGAGGCGGCCAACCCCGGCGGCGCGGGCCTTGCTCCTCCAGCGGCCTATGGGGCATCCCTGCCCATCTCGCAGGTGCGGATGAGCGACTCCACCAACCTGTCAGGCGGCAAGGAAACGTACCTCGACGGCGTCGTCACCAACCGCGGCCCAAAAACAATCACGGCGGTAACGGTGCAGGTTGCCTTTAAGGACTTCACGGGTCTGCTGGCCTCGAAGGAAACCCTGCCCCTGAACCTGATCCGGTTCCGCGAGCCGTATGTGGATACGCAGCCAGTCCGGGCCGCTCCCATCAAGCCGGGTGAAGCGCGGGAGTTTCGGTTGATCTTCGATGCGGTACCGCAATCGTGGGACGGTGCCTACCCTGAGGTGCGGGTGATCGCTGTGGAGGCGCGCTGAGCCGCGTACCCGAGTCAAAGTTGGACGCCCCTGGTAAGTCTTACCCGTTGTCCATGCATACCAAGTTCGGCTGCTCTCGTCGCAAACACTTGCAAGTAGCTGAAAGCAGATGGAAAGATGGTCGAATTCAAGACAGGGGAATGTTTGGCCCTTCAGATGCAGCATCCTACTGTGTACGCGCGAGAAAGAGCCGCGCTTTCCCAGAAAGCGAGAAGTGTTCCCATGACAACGAAAAACATTGCAGGGGCGAGCGCAGCTTTGTTGCTTGCCGCGTCGATAGCACTGCCGGCCGTCGCGCAGGATCAAAGCACAGCAACACCCCAAAACAGCACGCAGACGAGCGCAGCCCCCACCGCGGGCAATGCCTCACAGAATCCGGCCGATACCAGCACCTATGCCACCGGCAAGCCGCTCCCGTCGAACTCAAAGGAAGGCTTTTGGGGACACCTGAACCCGCTGGCACGCAAAAAGTATGTGCAGCGCCAGATTGAGCCGGTCAAGGGCCGCCTCAACGAGCTTGATCAGTTGCAGGCCAAGAACGCGAACGACATTCGTTCCCTGGACAATAAAACCGGCACCGGCATCAAGCAGGCGCAGTCCACGGCAGACCAGGCCAACCAACTTGCCGGTACGGCAAACTCGACCGCGGGCCAGGCACAGCAGACGGCGCAGCACGCCAACATGCAAAATGGGCAGATCAACACGACTGTGCAGGGTTTGGACCAGTACTCCAAGGTGTCTGACACGGAGTTGCGGTTCCGTCCCGGACAGACCATATTGAACGCCAAGGCAAAAGAAGCGCTCGACCAGGTAGCGACCCAGCTTCAGGGACAAAAGGGCTACGTGGTTGAGGTTGCCGGCTACTCGCATGGACGCGGGCAGGCTGCTATCCAGAGCTCACAGCACATGGCAGATGCAGTTGTCCGGTATCTGGTGGGGGAGAAGCAAATCCCGATTTATAAGGTGCATCAGATCGCCCTCGGCAATGTACAGCCGCAGGACGGGGCGGAAGCGCCGACCGGCAATGCGGTGCGCGTCAGTGTGCTGCACAACAGTTTAGCGGGCGGGGCAGCGCAGACCGGAGCGGGCACAGCACCCTCCGGCGGCACAGCCTCCGCGTCGACCCCCACGGGCGGTCCGACCCAGTAACCCGCGCCAGCCTCTCGGTCAACGAGAGAACCAAGGCAGATTGGCCCCTCCACAAGAGGGGCCGTTTTTTGTGCTTCGCAC
>CAXTKZ010000079.1:0-3806 GCA_964244985.1 uncultured Acidobacteriaceae bacterium | reverse complement strand
TTGTCGTGCACCTCAAGAAAGATGCCGTCGATCCCGGCAGCTACGGCAGCGCGGGCAAGCGTGGGGATGAACTCAGGCTGTCCGCCGGAAACGCCGTTCGCCGCGGAGGGCATCTGGACCGAGTGGGTCCCGTCGAAGACCACGGGCGCGAGCCGCCGCAAAATGGGCAGCGCGCGCATGTCCACTACAAGGTTGCCGTAGCCGAAGGTGGTGCCGCGCTCGGTGAGCGAGATACGTTCATTGCCGGTCGAAGCCACTTTTTCGACTGCGTGGCGCATATCGCCGGGTGCGACGAACTGGCCTTTTTTTACATTCACCGCGCGGCCGGTTTGCCCGGCGGCCACCAGCAGGTCGGTTTGGCGGCACAAGAAAGCAGGGATTTGCAGTACGTCCACGCCTTCGGCGGCAATCTCGCAATGCGCGGGTTCGTGCACGTCGGTCAGCACGGGGAGGCCCGTGGTTTGGGCAATGGTGCGCAGGATGCGCGTACCTTCGCGCAAGCCGGGACCGCGAAAGCTGGTGACGGAGGTGCGGTTGGCCTTGTCGTAGGAAGCCTTAAAGATGTACGGCATGCGGAGATCGGCGGCAATGCGTCCGATGCTTTCCGCCATGCGTCGGGCGTGGGCTTCGGATTCAATGACGCAAGGGCCGCCGATAAGGAAAAGCTGGCCCGCGCCGACGGATACATTGCCGATTTCGAAGTCAGGAATCACACAAATATTGGAGCACAGAATGGCTGCAAGGACTGGAGCTTGCAGGTAAGCTGGTCTCGTGATGGAATGCGAGACATCAAACAGCTTCGACAGCTTTATGCGTAGGTTGGATGAGATGGAACAACGCGCGCAGGAACGTCATGTTGAGCTCATGGCAGCTTTGCATGAGTGGGACAGGCGTATGCACGCCCGCCTGGATCGTCTGCTGGAATATGCTGAACTGCGCGAAAAGGTTGCAGTCCTCGATGCCGAGCGGCCGGCCCGGCAGCGGACAGCCTCTTAATCGCATTCATCCTCCCCAGCCAACGGTTTTGCTCCCGGACCGCTCCAATTGGGTGGAACAGGAGGAAACACGCATGGCACACAGCACAACGCCGCACACAGAGTCAGGGCAAAACCAGGGGTTTGAGGAGAGCGACCGGGAAGGTCGGTTGGCTGAGCAGCCTGTTGCGCGCGGAGAAAACGCGATCCCGACCGATACCGAAGGCGCGCAGACCGGAACCAACCGCGGAGCTGTGCATGCGCCGGGCACAGGTCCCAGCCATCATGGTTCGCACCCGATTGAAACCGTGCTGGAAGGCTCACTCGCCTCGCGCACGCCGGGCGGGGACGGAGGAGGCATCACCAACCAGGGACACGCAGCGGAAAATGAAGGGCAGGCGAAAGTGGTGAACGACCGCCCGGATGCACAGTCCGCGGTGAATCAGGCGCTTGGGGATAAGTAGTACCGGGTGGAGCTGTACTGAATGCTCATGCTTTAACTTTGGGTCATCCTGAGGAGCGAAGCGACGAAGGACCTGCTTTTTGTTGGCACTGCAAGCGAAAGCAGGTCCTTCACTTCGTTCAGAATGACTCGGTCTTTGACTTTAAATAATGACCCGGGTTCAAACCTGAACCGCCACCGCTTCCGTCACATCCTCACTTTTCCGTATCCGCATCGCATAGCTTGCCTCAACAAACGCGCGGAACAGCGGGTGCGGCTCAAGCGGCTTCGACTTGAACTCCGGGTGAAACTGGCATGCCAGAAAAAATGGGTGCCCGGGCAGCTCCACGATCTCCACATAGGTAGCGTCCGGGGTGGTTCCGGTAATGCGCAGGCCGCCGCCGGTGAGCAGCGCTTCGTACTCGCGGTTGAACTCGTACCGGTGGCGATGCCGCTCGGAAATTTCAGTAGTGCCGTAAGCCTGGGCGGCGAGCGAATCCGGCTCGAGTAGGCATTCCCACGCGCCCAAACGCATGGTGCCACCCATTTCTTCAACGCCCGTCAGCTCGCGCAGCTTAAAGATCACGCGATGCGGGGTTGCGGGGTCGAACTCGCTTGAGTTCGCGCCGCCCAGTCCGCATACATTGCGCGCATATTCAATGCAGGCGGTCTGCATACCCAGGCAGATGCCGAAGTAGGGGATGTTGTTCTCCCGCGCGTAGCGGATAGCGTTCAACATGCCTTCGATCCCGCGCTTCCCAAAGCCGCCCGGTACGAGGATGCCGTCGAATCCCGCGAGCTGCGATCCGTACTCCGGCTCCTGCAGCCCTTCGGCTTCAATCCAGGTCACACGCAGCTGCAATCCATGCGCGAGTGCTCCATGGGTCAGCGCTTCCTTCAGCGATTTGTAGCTGTCCTCGTACTCGACGTATTTACCGACAATGGCAATGGAAACTTCATCGCGCGGGTGGTAGGCATGGCGCAGCAGCTCGCGCCAACGGCCGAGCTCCGCCGGGCGCGGCTCCACGTGCAGATATTTCAGGATAAGCGCGTCTACCCCTTCTTCGGCGAAGTTGAGCGGAACCTCGTAGATGGAATCGACGTCGCGCGCCGCGATCACGGCCCGCTCTTCCAGGTTGCAGAACAGCGCGATCTTGCCCTTGATTTCATGCGAAAGCGCGCGGTCCGAACGGCAGAGAAGGATATCGGGCTGAATCCCGATCGAAAGCATCTCCTTCACCGAGTGCTGGGTGGGCTTGGTTTTCAGCTCCTGCGCGGCGCCGATCCAGGGCACGAGCGTGACGTGCACGAACACGGTGTTTTCGCGGCCCAGCTCCTGGCGCATCTGCCGGATGGCCTCAAGAAACGGCTGCGACTCGATATCGCCCACCGTGCCGCCGATCTCGACAATGGTCACGTCGGCGGGTCCGCTGCCTTCAATGCGGCCCGCCACGCGCCGCATTGCGTTTTTGATCTCGTTCGTCACGTGCGGAATCACCTGCACGGTCTTGCCCAGGTAATCGCCCCGGCGCTCTTTCGTGATGATCTGCTCGTAAATGCGGCCGGTGGTCAGGTTGTTGTCGCGCGTCAAGCGGGCATGGGTAAAGCGCTCGTAGTGGCCCAAGTCCAGGTCGGTTTCCGCGCCGTCATCGGTCACAAACACCTCGCCGTGCTGGAAGGGGCTCATGGTGCCGGGGTCGACGTTGAGGTACGGGTCGAACTTCATCAGGTTGATGCGCATGCCCCGGCTCTCAAGCAGGCAGCCGATGGAGGCCGCGGCAAGCCCCTTGCCGAGCGAGGAAACGACGCCGCCGGTCACAAAGATGTATTTGGCTGACATGAGGAGAGCCTCCCAAACGCGGTGAGATCGGAGGTGGGTACGCCCCAGTATCGCAGACGCGCCCGCCGGGGTAGGGTGGAAAGGTGGACAAATGGCAAACGGCCCGGCGCTGGGGGGCGATCGCGGGCACTGTATTTCTTCTCGTGTATGTGGCTCGGTTTGCGTGGAGCACTCGGCACTGGCCCTTGGTCAACGATGCGGCGTTGATGCACGCCGTGGTCTTCCTGATGCAGAGGGGGCTCGCGCCCTACCGCGAAATCGGCGACATCAACCTGCCGGGGGCATACGCGCCGGAGTGGGTTTCGCTCGTGCTGGCCCACGCGCTGCATGTGGGGGAAGGGGCGATGTGGCGGGCGATGGATTGGTTGGCGATGCTCGGGACCGCGCTGGGCATGGGGCGCATCGCCAGACGCGCTCG
Organism: uncultured Acidobacteriaceae bacterium; assembly: GCA_964244985.1. Lineage (GTDB taxonomy): Bacteria > Acidobacteriota > Terriglobia > Terriglobales > Acidobacteriaceae > EB88. The sequence goes on along the minus strand of CAXTKZ010000079.1, from coordinate 132 downwards.
GTGGTTCGCGGCGGTATGGGCGGGCTCGTTGTTCGCTCTGTTTCATGGGCGCGACGGGGTAGGGCAGGCGGGGCAGCGTGACCTCTGGGTGGCCATGCTGCTTGTGTTGGCCGTTGGCTCAGCGCTGGCGCT
>CAXTKZ010000078.1:9716-15375 GCA_964244985.1 uncultured Acidobacteriaceae bacterium | reverse complement strand
TTGCGGTGCACCTTGCCCGGAATCACCACCCGCACCGGCGGCGGCTGCCCCTCCATCGTCCTGATCTGCACGGGCGAGGTATGGGTCCGCATCAAAAGGCGCTCCCGCGCGGGCTTGCGCTCCTGCCCCCCGACCACCAACGTATCCTGTGTATCCCGCGCCGGGTGCCCCGGAGGAAAGTTCAGCGCCTCGAAGTTGTAAAAGTCGGTCTCCACCTCCGGCCCCGACGCCACCGAGTAGCCCATCCGCTCAAACACCGCCGTCATCTCGTGCATGGTGCGGATCAGCGGATGCTCCGCCCCCAGCCCCGGCGCGACGCCCGGCAGCGTGATGTCCACCGCCTCCCCATCGAGCGCCGACGACGACCCGGCTGCCTCCAACCTGGCCAGGGCCTCTTCCACCACGGCTTTCAGCTCATTGAAGCGCTGCCCCACCACGCGCTTTTGCTCCGGGGGCGCCCCCTTCAGCCACTCATCCGACAGCTGCTTGAGCCTTCCCTGCTTACGCCCCAGCCAGCGCAGGCGAAACGCTTCCGCCGCCTCCGGCCCCGCGAGCGCGGCAGCCTCCGCCGCCACCTCACGCCGCAGCGCATCGGCCGCCCCATCGATATCCATCGCCATCATTCCCCCGAGTGTACCCCACCCATCCCGCCCCGAATGCGTTAGAATCAATGTTCAGCACGGCCTCCCAGGCCCGGATGCGAGGTGTATTGAGAATGGCAGAGGTTCGCGTGCAGGAAGGCGAGCCGCTTGAAAATGCACTCCGGCGCTTTAAGCGCAAAGTGCAGACCGAGGACATCATCAAGGAAGTGAAGCGTCACAGCTTCTACTTGAAGCCCGGTGAAAAACGCCGCGTAAAAGAAGCGCTGGCGCGCAAGCGGAATCGTAAGAAGGCTCGTAAAGAAGCGGATTAAGCGAAAAGCCCGGCGCAAGCCGGGCTTTTCTTTGTTGCAGCCAACATACTAAAAGACGAACTTCGCCCAAAGTCGCACGTTTCTCGCTCCACCCAGCGCCTGATTGTTGACATCGTATCGGGCGTTAGACTTGTTCAGGAAGCTGGCTGTGCCTACATCTAATAGATTTACATCCACCAGCCCTACATTGTTATGGTTGGCAATGTCCTGGGCTTCGGCGCGGAGGACGATGGAACCGCGGTCGAAGTGCAGGAAGTTAGTCGGAATCGATTTTTCAACGGCGATGTTGTCGATCTCCAGCCCGGGGTTTTCGTAACTGTTCCTGCCAATGGATTGAGACAGATATTGCGGCCCGTTGTAGATAAGCCAATGAGCGCTGCCTGGATTGACGCTGACGAGCGCGCCGGTAGCATTGTTGGCGGCCAGGTCGTAGTACTGGCCCGGCGTTCCCGCATTTCCGTTCGCATCTGCCACATAGGAACCGTCAATGCCCACGGAACTGAATGGCGCTGCCCGATTTGAAAGAACCGGGCGGTCATTTGCGGTGTTGCCATCTCCATTTGCATCAATACCCGAAAAATTGACCGTACTGTATGCCCCGGACTGAAAGCGTTCCTCCCCGGAAAAACTCCAATGGCGGGTAAAAGCGCTCATCAGTTTGTCCGTAAAAGCGTTGCTCGAGTGAAAGCCGGCAGGAGAGTAAACGTAAGCGATGGATGCGTAATGGCGATGGTCGTATGCGGAAGGACCGTAGTCCTGACCGCGCCCGCCCGGAGCCAGGTTTGCCGGGTACGACGTTGGGGTGGAGTCGGTTGTGAAAACCTCCGAACCGTCGTCAAGCGACTTACTATACACGTAAGAAGCATTGATCTGAAGGCCGTGGCTGAAGTTATGGTTTGCGCCGATCTCAAGGCCATGGTAATTCGAGTCGGCAAAATTGCCGCGGGCATTGATGGCTCCCCGCGACGGATTCAGCCGCTCGCCTGTTGCAGGATCGAAGTAGTTATATTGCTGGTTGGCATATAGCTTGAGTCCCCGGCTGCCGACGTAATTGACAGACAATTGGATGGACCCAGGCAGCGCACGCTCCACACCTAAATTCCATTCATAAGTATAAGGGCTCACAAAGCTGCTCACCACGCTTGTGACTGATGCGAGCGGGTTGAGTGTATTGCTGATATTTGCAAGCTGTCCAAGCGCGTTCGGCAGACCATTGCCAGTAGTCTGAATTCGTGTACCCGCCACGGAATTTGGAGAACTCTGCGCGGAGTTGAGAGCGATATTGGTGAAGTCGGAGTCGTAGAAAACGCCAAATCCTCCACGAATTACAGTCTTTCCATCGGCTAAAAGTCCCGCATGCGGGTTATAGGAAAAGCCCACCCGGGGCGCTACGTTGTTTGCGTCCGAGGGAACTTTGTAAACAGTGTCAATGGGAGCAAATGGGTTGGCGGCATTCAGCGCCGGGTACTTCAACACATTTTCAGGGTTGGTGAAATAGTCGTAGCGGAAACCCAAATTGACGGTCAGGTCGGGAGACACCTTGATATCATCCTGGCCGAAAACGCCCGAGCGCCAGCTATGCGGGTCCAGTCGGGTGCTGCCGAAGGTCAAAGTGGCCGTGCCTGAAGGCCCAAGCTGGTTAAGCAGATAATTGCCGAGCGAGCTGACACCGGTACCACCGTCCGCGAAGGTAAATCCACCGTGAAGATTTTGGCTGACTATATCCTCTTCGATCCTGCGTCCGATATCCGCGCCGACACGAATTGTGTTGCGCCCGACCGTCCAGGAAATTGTGTCCTGAAATTGGTAAAGATCCTGATTGCGCCCTTGCGGAAAGTTCTGGTTGAAACCGAGCTCGGAAATGCGGGTGCGGCTGCTAAAGGATAGGTTGGGGGCGGTGAAAAGCGGGTTTGCGATCGCTGACGGTGACGCAGCGAAGAGGAACGAGATACGAGCTTCGGCGGCACGAAATTCATTCAGCAGGGTGGGAGAAAAAACGTGAGTCCATGTACCTTGACCCAACTCTGAGGGTCCGCCTTGAATCGTGTCGAATCCGGGCAGGGCGGTTCCGTTGTTGGAAAAATCAGGACTCAATGAGGCGCGGTCGTGGAGGTAGCGCGCAGAGAAGGTATCGGCGGAACGGGGAATGAAATCAATTTTGTAGGTCCACTGCGTGTCTGGACTGAGCTCCGGCTCGGAAGGTCGCAAGAACCGCGAAATGGACACTGAACACCCGGGCTGGGCGGCAGGGCACGCCGCGCCGAGCAATGCTTTCGCGACGGGCGCTCCCTGCGGGGTAAAGGTTGTCAGGTAGGAACCGCTGTCCAGATACGGCAATAATTTTTGTGCATTGGCATTGCCGCCAGTTGCAAGTTGCTGCAGTAATGCGAAACCATTCTGGTCTGGAAGGCCGATCACAGAGGCCTGTTCCTGGCCGTAATAGCGGCTCCATTGCCCTGCGCCGAACGCAAACAACTTGTCCTTCAGGATGGGCCCGCCGGCGGTGAATCCGAGTTGATGCTGGTCGTAGCGCGTGATCGCACTGTCGGTCTGCCGAAGTTGACCATCCCGGGCATTCAGGCCGGAGCCAGTGTAGAGCTCATACGCACTGCCATGAAAATCGTTGGTACCGCTCCGAGTAATAAGGTTGACCACGCCGCCGCTGGCACGACCGAACTCCGCCGGTGGATTGTGCGTGTAAACCACCTCGTCGGAATACATGCCGGGAATGTCCGGCTGTACCGCCTGACCGCCGATCGTTGCGTCATTGATCTCTTGCCCGTCAATCAGGAAGTTATTCGAGCGGGGGCGTGCCCCGCTCACCTGAATCGCTTGGCCATTAGAAAAGCTGGAATTGCTGACCACCTGCACACCCGGCACGTTCAGGGCAAGCTCGATCGGATTGAGTGAAAAAATCGGCATCTTGTTCAGCGCGTTCGCACCGATGGAACCGGCCAGCGATGCATTTTCCGTGTCCAGTGCAGCCTGTTCGCCCTGCACCTGGACGGTTTCGCTCACCTGCCCCGGAGACAGAACGGGATCATACGAGGTGATGCGTGTCGGCATGACATTCAGGTCTTGAAGGTCGAACTGCTGAAAACCCGCGCTCTCGACATGGACGGAGTAGCGGCCCGGGTTGATAGCATCCGCGCGGTAAGCGCCCGTATTCTCCGAGTGCAGCGTCCGCTTCTCACCATCGTCCTCGTTGGTGATGGTAACGGTCGCATTCGCAACAGCGGCCCCACTCTTATCCCGAACTACACCCGCGAGGATGCCTTTGCTCGTTTGAGCGAATGTACTGGAAGCAAGCAGGCCAATAGCGACAAGTGCAAGTGACGCATGCGTCTGGGTAGCGTGGTGCAGGGTCTTTCTGAACATATCTCTCCGGCGCTGTTGCCCGAGAAACGCGTTTGCTCCCCCGGGCGGGTCAGCAAAGTATGTCCGTTGCCTAGCAATCCGGCTGCCAAAGTGCAACGAAAGTGGCAGGCCGTACTTCCAGTGGTTTATGCGGCAGGCACGGTGTTCAAAAATCAACAAACCATACAGACGCAGACACCGGATCTATGCTTTTCGGTAGGAACGTACGTCCACCAGGAGCCGTATCGCGCTTCACCGCCTCTACGCGGACAGTTTTGCTTTCTTCGCATCGTGCCCGGCCAGCAGCGCTTCCAGCTGCGTCAGCAGGTCGTGGGTGTTCATCGGCTTCACCAGCATCTTGTCCGCGCTTTCTTCGGCCCAATCCGAGCCGGGCAGCGGAAAGGCGGTCAGCATCGCGACCGCGGGCTGGTACGGGGCTTTTTTCGCCGCCTGCACCACCTCCAGGCCGGAGTTTTCGCTTTCCATCCGCATATCGGTGATCACCATGTCGTACTCGTGCGTTTTGATCTTTGTGCGGGCTTCGCGGGCCGAGGCCGCGGTTTCCACCTCAAAGCCCGAGATCTCAAGCACCGCTTTGAGGGTCAGGAGGATGGTGAGTTCATCGTCCACAAGCAAAATACGGCGTTTCGCTGTCATCCTTATCTCTCCGAAGCACTTATGACACGGCGATTCTAGCAGGCTCTTCCTTATCGTGGGCGTACGCCGGTGGGTACACTGGTAACATGACTGGCTATCATGTCCACTCTTTCGGATGCCGTGCCTCAGCCGCCGACGGAGACGCCATCGCCGCCGAGCTCGAGCACGAGGGCGGGCTCGCGCAGGCCCCGCTGGAAGAAGCCTCAGTCATTGTCGTCAATACGTGCGCCGTTACGGAAGAAGCCGAGCGCAGTGCCCGAGCACTGATCCGCCGGGCGCGCCGGCGCAACCCCGCGGCCCGCATCGTGGTCACGGGCTGCTACGCCCAGCGCGCGCCGGACGAGCTCCGCGCCCTGCCTGGCGTCGATGCCGTGGTCGGCAACAGCCACAAACAGGCAACCGCGGCCGTCGCCCTCCAGAACTTCGTCCCGGTCGGTGCCCTGCTGCACGCCCCGTTCACAACGCAGCCTTACGCGGGAGAGCATGCCATGCCGCTCGCGCCCGCAACCGCGATGCGCACCCGGCCCAACCTTAAAGTGCAGGACGGCTGCGGCAACCGCTGTTCCTTTTGCGTCATTCCCGAAACACGCGGCCCAAGCCGGTCTGTGCCGCTCGAACAAACGGTACGTGCCGCCCAAACCTTCGCGGACGGCGGCGGGCAGGAGCTGGTGCTGTCCGGCATCAACCTGGGTCGCTGGGGCCGCGATCTCCACCCCGCGCGCACCCTGCCCG
>CAXTKZ010000078.1:0-9616 GCA_964244985.1 uncultured Acidobacteriaceae bacterium | reverse complement strand
GGCATCAACCTGGGTCGCTGGGGCCGCGATCTCCACCCCGCGCGCACCCTGCCCGAGCTCATCGCCGCGCTGCTCGACGAAACCACCCTGCCCCGCTTGCGCATCTCGTCGGTCGAGCCCATGGATTGGACCTCCGAGCTCTTCGCGCTCTTTGCCCGCCATGCCGGAGGCCCCCACCCCCGTCTGGCTCCGCATGCGCACCTGCCCCTCCAGTCCGGTTCCGACGCGATCCTCCGGCTCATGCATCGGCGCTACAGGCCTTGGCACTACGCCGAGAAAACCGCCGCTTTGCGCGCCCTGCTGCCCGATGCGGCCATCGGTGCCGACGTCATGGTCGGGTTCCCCGGCGAAACCGACGCCCTTTTCCGGGAAAGCTTTGAGTTCATCGAGGCCCAACCCTTGACTTATCTGCACCTGTTTCCGTTTTCCGCGCGCCCTGGCACCGCCGCCGCTCCTTGGCATCGGGAGGGCCCGGTCCCGCAGGGCGCAGTGCGGGAGCGCATGACGGCACTCGAACAACTCGCCGCCCGCAAAAAACAAGCATTTCTTGAACGGTTTCCTGGGAAGTCTCTGTCCGCGGTCACCCTGCGCGACGGGACCGCTCTGTCCGCGAACTTTCTTCCCCTCGCGCTTACAACAGAAGTGGAAGCCAACCGGCTCATCACCGCGCAGGTCGCATCTATCTGTGAGAGCAAGCTCGTAGGCGAGGAGGGCAAGCTCACAGGCGAGCTTTGGCACCCGGTGATATGCTGAGAGCGGGGCACTGCCCCATGTGTCCTCGGAGGGAACCATCGATAAGCGTTCGGCCAAACAGTTCATCCGCATCAACGACAAAATTCGCGCCCGCGAGGTCCGCGTCATCGACGACAGCGGCGAGCAGCTCGGGATCCTTGCCCCCTTTGAAGCGCTCAAGATTGCCCGCGAGCGTGGGCTCGATCTGGTTGAGGTGTCGCCCAGCGCAGTGCCGCCCGTATGCCGCATTCAGGATTACGGCAAGTTCCTGTACGAAAAGGACAAGAGCGATCGCGCCGCGCGTAAAAAGCAGAAGGTAATTGTTGTTAAGGAAGTGAAATTCTCGGTCACCGTTGACGAGCACGACTACCAGACCAAGAAGAATCAAGCTGTCCGCTTCCTCGGCGAGGGCGATAAGGTGAAGGCAAGCCTCCGATTCCGCGGCCGGCAAATGGCCCATCGCGACCTCGGTTACAACATCATCAATCGGCTTATCCAGGACATCGGCGATACCGGCACGGTTGAGTTTATGCCGCGCATGGAAGGCACGACGCTCCACGCCATTCTCGCGCCGGGAAAACGCATTCTTGCCGAGAAAGAAGCTGCCGCCAAAAAGGCAGCCATTCCCCGGCCAGCTCCCCCACCGCCCGTTGCCGTGCAGACCGTGCAATAACGCGGAAGCTACATCCATTGCATGCTCACCTCTGGGGTAGACTGGAGAACAATTCTCGCCGGATACCCTGGAGCGTTTTGTGCAAAGTGAGCGGTTTGAATCTCTTGTGATTCTTATGATCGAGCATGACCAGCCGGAAGGGCTGTCTGCGCGCAAGCTGGTTGTTGAAACCGCCAAGCACAATGTACTCACCGCGTATACACGCGAAGAAGGTCTCAGGCTGCTGCAACGCTTCCCCAAAGTGGATGCAGTGTTGGTCCATGCCATGCTGCCGCGATGTGAAGAGTTGATCGCCGAGGTTCTGAGCATCGCTCCGGATGTACCGGTGATTGTTGCCGCACCGGTCATGGATCACGGTTACCCTGGGGCGAGCTTTGTGGTTCCAAGCCATGAGCCTACTAAGTTGCTAGCCCTTCTTGCGCGTGAGTTCCACGTTTCCATCAGCAACTGAAAACACTTCAAACATCATTTTCCAAAAGCTTTGACACCCTTCTACCCGATAGGTGTGCCGAATGCGGCATCTTATCCAGTGTTCAAGCATCCTTGAAGGGTAAATCCCATGATCGAAGAGTTTGCAAAAGCACGTGCGGGCGGTCACCCGAAATCGAACGGGGCACCCTGCGACCGCGAACCTGAAACCCAAGCGGAACAGGCCCGGGACTGGACCCCATCCTTGGGGAGTTCCCTCGCCTCCGAGCCGGTCTCACGGCGCGGCTTTCTCCAGGGTGCGGCACTCGCAGCGGGAGCGCTCGCAGGTACGCACGCGGCGCATGCGGATGAGCCAAATGCGAATCCCACACGCCTCACGCCTCTCACCCTAACCATCAACGGGCAGCAACATACCGTACCGGTCGATCCGCGCACGACGATTCTCGACCTCCTGCGCGAACAGCTTGCCCTTACCGGCACCAAAAAGGGCTGCAACCATGGGCAGTGCGGCTCCTGTACGGTGATTGCGAACGGCCGCCGCGTCAACAGCTGCCTGTCGCTCGCGCTTGTTTACCAGGGAGGATCGATCACGACCATTGAGGGCATTGCCCACGGCGACGATCTCCATCCAGTGCAGACAGCTTTCCTCGAACACGACGGCTATCAGTGCGGCTATTGCACCCCCGGCCAGATCGTTTCCGGCGTCGCATTGATGGAAGAAGTCAAACGCGGCGAGCCCAGCCAGGTCACCGCCGACCTGCGCAACCCCAGGCCTATCGATCTGACCGACGCTGAAATCAAGGAGCGCATGAGCGGCAATATCTGCCGCTGCGGCGCATACCCCGGGATCACCGCCGCGGTCCGCCAGGCCTACGGCCAACTGAACCAGCAGAGCTAGAGGAACCCACCCGTGAACCCATTCACATTTACCAGTGCCCCCGAGCCGCAAGCCGCGGTGCAGGCGCTGGGCCGTAATCGCGACGCAAAAGTGCTCGCTGGCGGAACCAACCTGATCGACCTGATGAAGCAGGGCGTCGAGCGCCCGTCCGAACTGGTTGAGATCAACCGCGTTGGGCTCAGCGACATCACTCCGCTGCCGAACGGCGGCCTCCGCTTGGGCGCGACCGCCCGCAACACCGACACAGCCGCCCACCCCGAGGTGCGCCGCCGCTACCCCGTGCTGTCGCAGGCCATCCTCGCCGGAGCCACGGTGCAGCTGCGCAACATGGCCACCAACGGCGGCAACCTGCTCCAGCGCACCCGCTGCTACTACTTCTACGACCCTGCCTACGCGGAGTGCAACAAGCGCAAACCCGGCTCGGGCTGCGCGGCCATCCCCGGCTTCAACCGCATCCACGCCGTTCTCGGCGCGTCCCCAACCTGCATCGCGACGCATCCGTCCGATATGTGCGTGGCCCTGGCCGCGCTCGACCCGACTGTGCGTGTGCGCGGCCCCAAGGGTGAGCGCTCCATCCCCTTCGCCGACTTCCATCGCCTGCCCGGCGATACCCCGCAGCTCGATACAAACCTCCCCCCCGATGAGCTGATCCTGTCCATCGACCTGCCGCCCTCGCCGTATGCGGCCCACTCGCACTACCTCAAGGTGCGCGACCGCGCCTCCTATGCATTTGCCCTGGTGTCAGTCGCTGCCGCGCTTGAGCTCGACGGCAACACGATCCGCAGCGCCCGCATCGCGCTCGGCGGCGTCGCGCACAAGCCCTGGCGCGCGCATGAAGCTGAAGCCTTGCTGCAAGGCAAGCCCGCGACCGAGGCCAGTTTCAAGCAAGCTGCCGAAGTCGCCTTTGCCGGCGCAAAAACTTACGAGCACAATGCTTTCAAAGTGCCCATGGGCAAAAATGCCATCGTGCGCGGCTTGTCCATCGCAGCGGCAGGAGCCCAGGCATGAGCGCGGCAACTCAAATCGGGGATCCTATCATCCGCCTCGACGGACGGGCCAAGGTTACCGGCACGGCAAAGTACGCCGCCGAATTCGAAGTACCGAATGCCGCTTACGGCCTTCTCGTCACCAGCATAATACCGCTCGGCACCATCACCCGTATCGATACCCGTGCCGCCGAGCGCGTCCCCGGTGTGCTTCTTATCATGACTCCGGCGAACGCCCCGCAGCTTCCCAACCATGGTGAAGCCGGCAAAAATCCACCCGCGGGCCGCGTTCTTTCGCTCCTTCAGGACCCGGATGTCCATTACAACAACCAGCCCATCGCGGTTGTTGTCGCCGAAACCTTTGAGGCGGCAAAACAAGCCCGCGATCTTCTCGACATCCGCTACAAAGAAACACCCGCGAAGCTCGATTTCGAAGCGGGCTTTCCGGACGCGCACCCCGGCAAAAACAAAGTGCCCGCCGAGCTGTCCGACGGCGATCCCGCAGTCGGCCTTCAACAGGCCGCGGTCAAAATCGACCAGATCTACACCACGCCGATCCAGAACCACAACCCGCTTGAGACCCACGCCACGATTGCCGAGTGGAATGGCGAGTTGCTTACATTGCATGACTCCACCCAGTACGTCTTTGGGGTCAAACGCACTGTCGCCAAAACCTTGGGCATTCCCGAGGACAACGTGCGCGTCCTGTGCCCCTACACCGGCGGCGGCTTCGGGTCGAAAGGCTCCACCTGGTCGCATGTGGTGCTCACGGCCATGGCCGCCAAGGTAGCCAAACGTCCGGTCAAGCTCATGCTCGAGCGCTCGCAGATGTTCGGCCCTGTCGGCAGCCGCTCCCGTACCCACCAGCACATCGTCCTCGGCGCAAAAGCGGACGGTGCGCTCACCGTCATCCAACATCACTGTTTTTCGTACACATCGCTTCTTGAAGACTTCGTCGAAACCTCCGCCGCTCAAACGCGCATGCTGTACGCCTCGCCGATCATCGACACGTCGCACAAGCTGGTGCCATTGTCGCTCGGCACCCCCACCTTTCAACGCGCCCCCGGCGAGGCCCCCGGTACGTGGGCGCTTGAGGTCGCCATGGATGAGCTGGCCTGCGCGCTCAAGATGGACCCGATTGCGCTGCGGCTGAAGAACTACGCTGAAATCGACCCCACCAGCCACAAACCTTTCAGCGGCAAGCACTTGCGTGAGTGCTACAGCCAAGGTGCTGAAAAGTTCGGCTGGTCGCGACGCAACCCCGAACCCCGGTCGCAGCGGGAGGGCAACTTGCTTATCGGGCGGGGCATGGCCACCGCCACCTACCCAGCCAACCGCTCACAAGCACAGGCTGCCGTGCGCTTCGAGCCGAACGGCCGCGTCACCGTCCTCTCCGGCACGCAAGACCTCGGCACCGGTACCTACACCATCATGGCCCAAATCGCCGCCGCAACGCTCGGCATGTCGGTTGCGCTGTTTGACGCCAAGCTGGGCGATACCAAACTACCGCAGGGCCCGGTTTCGGGCGGCTCGCAAACCGCTGCCAGCGTCACCCCCGCGGTACAGGCAGCCGCGCAGCAGGCCGTGCTCAAACTCATCACGCTTGAGATCGGCAACCCCGCTTCGCCCTTCCACAACGCCCAGCCCGAGGAGCTCGACTTCAAAGCGGGCAAGCTGTTCCGCAAATCCGCCCCCGCCGACGGCATTCCCTTCACGGAGGTTATCGCCCGCAACGGCAATGCGCCGGTTGAAGCCAAAGCCTCCGCTGAAGTCAACCAGGATGTTGAGGAGTTTTCACAGCACTCCTGGGGCGCGGTTTTTGCCGAGGTCGCGGTCGATGAAGCGCTCGGCACGATCGAAGTGCGCCGCATCACCGCCGTTTACGATGTGGGCACGCTGCTGAACGAGCGCACCGCATACTCGCAGCTGATCGGCGGCATTGTGTGGTCGCAATCCCTCCTCACCCATGAGGAAACCCACATCGATGGGCGCGTAGGCCGTCCGGTGAACAACAACCTCGCCGAATACCACGTTCCCGTCAACCTCGATATCCACGCAATCGAAGTCTCCGCGCTGAACATCCCCGACAAGAACTTCAATCCGCTCGGTGCCCGCGGCGTCGGCGAAATCGGCATCACGGGTGCCTCGGCAGCGATTGCCAACGCCGTCTTCAACGCCACCGGCAAACGCGTCCGTGAGTTGCCGATGACGCCGGATAAGGTGTTCGCGTAAGGGCCTCCACAGGATGCATGAAAAGCCGGAGCACCAAAAAAACTGGGTCATCCTGAGCGAAGCGAAGGACCTGCTATTTGCCCGCAGTGCGGATGAAAGCAGGTCCTTCGTCACTGGCGCTCCTCAGGATGACACAGTTTCGCCTGGCGGAGCGATTGAAATTTGAATGTGATCAGAAAAAGGGTCATCCGAGAAGTGCCAGTGACGGCAGCGCTTGCGCCAACGGACCTGCTTTTCGCCCTCATCCCAACCCAAACAGTTCCAAACTCAAATCAACCCAGGTATAGTTGCTCGTCTCGATCAGCGCAATCTTCTTAACTCGAAGCCAGCCCTTCAGCTCCTTTTCCCGCGCAATTGCCCCGCCAACATCCGCATGCGCCTCCAACCAAACCAGACGATTGCATCGATCGCGGCCAGCAAACCCATTACCCTCACCCTGCCGATGCTCAAAGATGCGCTTTCGTAAATCCCCTGTCATGCCGATATACAGCACCCGCGTTTTACTTGACACGATATAAGTATGTGCCAGTTCACATCTCATCCGGCCAGCTTAGCCGTATAGTCATGCTATTCACGAAAACAAAGCACTCGCTCTTGGAACTAAAGTCATGGGCACGGAATAGCAGCACTTAAGCCGAATGGAAATCTATGGAATGACCGGGTCATCCTGAGGAACAGCGCGACGGAAGCGCTGTGCGCCAACGGATCTGCTTGTAGTGCTTTTGCGAAAAAAGGCGTAAAAGAAGAAGGGTCATCCTGAGGAGCGCTAGCGACGGAAGCGTTTGCGCCAACGGACCTCGCGGTGCGAGCAAACAGCAGGTCCTTCACTCCGTTCAGGATGACGCCCTTAAGCGAACCCCAACACATCCTCCGGACGGATCGGCGTCTTCCGCACCCGTCTCCCCGTCGCATGAAACACCGCGTTCGCTATCGCCGCGTTCATCCCAGTTACCCCAAGCTCGCCCACGCCCTTGATCCCCAGCGGGTTCACCAGCGTGTCCTCTTCGTGCAGCATCACCGTTTGCACATCGCCGATGTCCGCGCATACCGGCACGTGGTACTCCGCCAGGTTGTCGTTCACATATCGCTTCAGCCGCGGGTCCACCTCGGTCGCCTCAAAGAGCGCCGCTGACGCGCCCCAAATTTGCCCGCCCGTCAACTGCGACCGCGCCGTTTTCGGATTCATGATCCGTCCCGCCGCAAACACCCCCACCATGCGCGGCACCCGAATCTGCCCGGTCCAGCGGTCGATCCGCACCTCCACAAACTGCGCCCCATGCGCGAACTGCATCCGGTCTTTCGTGTTCGAGCCGCCCATCATCGCCGGCTTGCCGCGCCGCACCAGCAGCGGCCCGATCACCGGCGGAATGCCGTGCGCGGATGACGTCGCGTGCTCAACCAATGACGGACCCAACCGCCGCACCGCCACGGCAAGCGTTTCCGATCTGTCGCCTGCAACGAGATGCCCTTCGCGCAGAGTGACCGCCTCGACCGCCGCCCCATACAGCACGCTGCGCTTGTCGCGCACCGCCCCTTTGATGAGCTTCTCCCGCAGCTGCCCGCAAGCCTTGTACAGTACGGAGCACACGCTGGCCGTCGAGTTCGAACCCGCCGCCATCGGTGCCGCCGGCAGCGAGCTGTCGCCCGTCCGCACCTCCACCGCTTCCAACAGGAGTCCCAGCAGATCGCTCACTGTTTGCGCGGCAACGGTCCGGATGCCCGTGCCGATCTCGTGTGCCCCCACTTCCACCAGGGCGCGCCCGTCCGTGTGGAGCGTCACCCGGCACTCCGCGGGACCCATTTGCGCCGGGTACATCGCGGAAGCGAACCCCCACCCCACCAGCTCATCACCGTCGAGCATGGAGCCGGGCTTCGGGTCGCGTCGGTCCCACCCGAACAGCTCCGCGCCCTTGTCGATGCATTGCACCAAGGACCGGCTGGTATACGGCTTTCCCGACACCGTTTCCACCATCGTGTCGTTGCGCCGCCGCATCGCCAGCGGACACACGCCCAACTTGTACGCCAGCTCATCCATCGCCGACTCCATGGCGAACATGTACGGCGTTTCCGGAGGAGCCCGCATAAACCCCGGTGCTTGCCGGTCGGCTTCGACGTTGTGCACTTTTGTCCGCACATGGGGGCACGCATACAAGCGCCCTGTTGAGTCTGATCCTGCCACCGCGAACCGCTCCGAGCGGCCGGTCATCTCCCAGCTTTCATGGTCCAGCGCCAACAGGTGCCCCTGCGCGTCCGCACCCAGCCGCAGGTGGTGCCGCGTTTCCGCCCGAAACGTCCGCAGCGTAAACCCCTGCTGCCGCGTCGCCACATACTTCACCGGACGCCCCAACCGGTGCGCCGCCAATGCAATCAACGAGGTGTACTGCCCCAGCTCTCCGCGCGACCCGAACGCTCCTCCGACAAACGGCGAGATCACCCGCACCTTCTCGGGCTTGATGCCCAACTGCTGTGCCAGCCCATGCTGGAACCCGCGCACGCTCTGGCTCGACTCCCACACTGTCAGCTCGTCGCCTTTCCACGCGCACGTGGTCTGGAACAGCTCCAGCGGGTTGTGGTGCTGTGGCGGCGTTTCGTACCAAGCGTCGACCGTTGCGGCGGACATTTCAAAGCCCGCGTCGACATCGCCCGCCTTCAGCTCCGTTTCGCCCAGCGCCTTGGGCTTTACCGTCCTCGCCCAACGGTCGTCGAACCGCCCCGCGGCCTGCCGGCTCGCCTTGTACTCGATAGGCAGCTCCCCCGCCGCCCTCTCCGCTTCTTCCAGCGTTTGGGCGATCACCACCGCGACAATCTGCCCGGCAAAGGTGATCCGGTTCGATGACAGCGGAGCGTGCGCCTGTGCCTGGTAGCCGCCGTCCAGCAGCGCCTTGCCCCCTTTCACCGCTTTGCCCACATTCCGCCACGTCAACACTTCGAGCACGCCGGGCATCGCGCGCACGGCACTTTCATCGATCGAGACCACCCGTCCGCGCGCGATGGGCGCCGTTACCAACGCCGCATGCGCTGGGTGGGGCAGAAGATGGTCGGCCCCGTACAGCGCCTGCCCTGTGACCTTTGGGAGGCCGTCGATGCGGATCTGTTCACTGCCGATCATGCCGTTCAGGGGAAGAGTCTTTGTCATTTTTGTACCTGCTCACTGCTTGGACGCTTGGAAACATGACGAGATGCCATAACTTGCTGAGCTTGCTCAAACCGGTTGAGGAATCTCCAGCGGCGCGTCTCCCTCCACGGCCCGGTTCGCCACCGCCGCCGCCGCGCCGGACGCAAACCCAACCCGCGCATCCGCCACCGGCTGCCGCTTCGTCCGCACACATTCGATAAACGCCCGGCATGCCGTCAATGTCGGGTCTTCAGTCGCGGTCTGCGGCAGCGGCTCCCCCGGCCCCCGATATGGCATCTCGCCCTTTGTGCTGTAGGAAGCCCCGGTTACGATGCCATGCTCCACGACTTCCTTGCCCGGATGCAGGGGAGGGTGCGTTTTGGGCTCGTAAAACATGGTCGCATCCTCGATCGTGATCTGGATGCTGCCTTCCGTCCCATACACCCACAAGTCGTTGCCCACCTTGGCGTTGTCGGTCAGCGCGCTGAACACTAACCGCTTCCCTCCCGGGTACGCGAACACCGCCTGCACGTTGTCGCCCACGGTCCGGC
>CAXTKZ010000077.1:0-15509 GCA_964244985.1 uncultured Acidobacteriaceae bacterium | reverse complement strand
CCTTGTCCGTCGTGAAGTCCTGGTCGAGCGACAGCGTGCCGCCGAGCGAAACGACTGAAACAAGGTCCGCATTCTCCATGCGCTTTTGAATGTAGTCGCGCGCAGCCTGCTGGGCGCGGGCCAGGTCGTCCGGCTGAAGCGACGTCGTGTCGAAGAAAAGAACGATCAGCCGGTGATCGCGCAACAGTGCCGCTTGCTGGGCCGCGCTTGCCCCCAGAGCAGCAGCCGCGGGCTGCCCGGCGTGGCCAGTCACGGTTTCCGTCGCCGGCAGGCGCAGTGCGCGGTCTACATCCTGCGCGTCGAAGCTCGCGATGCGCTGCGGTTTACCGTTTTCCAGAACTGTAAAGTCGTCGCGGGTGAGCCCGCGCACAGGCGTGCCGGTTTTTCTGTCGCGCACGACAACGTCAGTCAGCACGAGGTCGCTCTGGACTTTAAGCGTAAAGCCGGGCTGTGCAGGTTCCTGAGCCCGAGCGACAGAACCAGCAAGCAGGGCGGCCGAGAGAAGAAAACGTTTCATGGTCAGTACCGGAACCGCGCCGTGAAGTTGAACTGCCGTGTCGCCGCCGTGCTCAGCACCTGCCCATAGGAACCCGAGCCGAGCTGTGTATCGACCG
The DNA here is from genome assembly GCA_964244985.1 of uncultured Acidobacteriaceae bacterium. GTDB lineage: Bacteria > Acidobacteriota > Terriglobia > Terriglobales > Acidobacteriaceae > EB88. The sequence goes on along the minus strand of CAXTKZ010000077.1, from coordinate 14,895 downwards.
ACGAATACTGAATCGTGTTGAACAGATTGTCCGCCGTCACGCGGAACTCGAGCGAGCGAGTCTCGCCGAACTGGACGGTTTTTGCAGCCGACCCGTTGAACGAAATCGTGCCCGGCCCGGCGATGGAAAACCGGCTTGCGTTCCCGTAGATGCCCGTCGGCTGCGTGAAGGCGGCGGGGTTGAACCACTGAGCCGCCGTGCCGCTGCCTGTGCTCAGCGAAACACCGGGCACGCGGTCTGGCCTTTGCGAGCCGGTCGAACCGCGCGCGACATCGGTGACGGACGCGACATAGCTCGGCGTCAGCGGCTCGCCGGTCGCAAGGGTGTAGGTGCCGGACAGCGAGAAGCCTTCGAGCAGGTGCGCCGGGCGGCCCGTGGTGAAGTACGTTTTGTCCGCGCCGAACGGCAGCTCGTACAAAAAGTTACCGGTTACTCTATGCCGGATGTCGAACGACGAGTTCGACTCTTCCGCGAGCAGGTTCTGCCAGTTCTGCGCGACCGCATTGCCGACGCCGCCCACTGAGGTCGCGTTGTCGATGGAATGCGCGTACGTGTACGTGGCTTGCAGTGCGAGTCCCTTTTGCAGGCGCTTGCGCACGCTTACAGTCAACGAGTTGAAGTTTGAAAATGCGACCGAATCTTCGTAGTCGTAAAGCACACCGCTTAGGGACGCAGTGTCAGTGCGGCCCGGCGCGTCCACGATGCTCAGGCGCGTGCCTTTCGACCCACTGCAACCCACGTTGAGCACGATGTTCTCGGGCAAAGTGCGCTGGACGTTCAGATTCCATACCTGCACATACGGCAGGCGGTAGTTTTTGTTGACCGCGTAATTGCCCTCGGACTGTGGGGCAGGGAAGCCGTCGGCGAGCGTGATGGGCGCGCTGGCCGTGGTCTCGTTCGTTTGCACATCCGCAAACGGCGGTTGAAACGCGAACTGCTGCACAAACTTGTTGTATTGCCCATTGGCATAGTTGATGCCGTAGCCGCCGCGCACCACCGTGTCGCGGGCGGGCCGCCACGCAAAACCCAGGCGCGGCGAGAAATTGTTTTTTTCAGGGTAGATGAGTGAGCGTGGATACGCCCCGGTATACGGGCCGATGCCATGGGGCGTCACGGTCGCGGTGGAAGCGAAGTTGTTGCCGGTGTCGAGCGTGGCCAGACGGTCGTTTTTCTCGGAGTACGGCGAAAAGTATTCATAGCGCAGCCCGGCCTGCAGAGTCAGCGAAGGCAGCGCGCGCCAGTCATCCTGCGCATACGCATCGTATACATTTTCGCGCAGGTAGCTTTTCGCGTAGGCGGCCTGCAAGCGCGTTTGCTGCGGCAGACCAAGCAGCAGGTCGGCGAGCGACGACCCGCTCTGCGGCAGCCCGGCCTGTGTGGTATTGCTTACCCCTGTCGTGCCGCTCGCACCGGGCTGCTCCGTCAGCAGACCGGAGAAAATAAACGTGCCGGTTGAAAGCAGCTGCGCGCCGCCCAGCTCGTCCAGGTGCACGCGCTTCACATCCGCGCCCCAGCGCAGCGAGTGCTTGCCGTGCGTCCATGTGCTGGCCTCGCTGAGCCCGAGGGCTTGGTTGATTTGGAAGGCAGGCTGCTGCTCGTTGAACCCGGTGAACTGCGTCAGGGTGAGGTTTGGCAGGCCGTAGTTGAGCGGGTTCGTGGGCTGCCCGCCGAAGATGCGGATGCCCGCCGCGTCCGCAACGTCGTTCGAGTTGGTGAAGTAGTTGGTGATGTTTGTTGTCGAGCGGTTCCAGTTCAGCGTGAGGTTGTTGGTCAGGCGATTTTTACTGAGCGTGTAGCCGAGCTCGACTGTGCGGGCGTTTGTTTGCGTTTTGCCGCCGAGCTCCGGGTACAGGTTCAGGTTGTCGGCAGCGGAGTGGCTGTAGTTCCAGTTGACGTGCACGTTTTGTTGCACGCCCTGCGTTTGCCCAATGTACTGGCGGATAAGCCCCGCAAGCGGTGAGCCGCCCGTGCTGCCGAAAGAGTGGATAAACCGCAGCCCGATGGTGGTGGTGTTGTCCTGCGCGCTCGTGAGCCGTTGAAAATTACGTGAGACCCCGGATAGGTTTGGTAGCGGCATATAGCCGAGCAGCGCGCGCGCCTGCGGACTGATCCGGTTCGCGGGGATGGTGTTGTTGGGAAACGGCTGCTCGGTTGTGGCATCGTAAATGGGAATGACCGCGCCCGCTCGGGTGGTCAGCCCGCTGAAGTCGCCCGCGCGCTCGGGAGCGGTGGGCACGGTACCGTACTGGTCGAAAGGGCTGGACGCACGCTGGCCGGCGGCGGTGAAAAACAGAAAATCTTTCTTATCGTGCGTCAGCAGGTGCGGGATGTAGGGCGTCCCCGCAAAGACCAGTCCGAAGCGGTTGGAACCGTAGTTCGGCTGCCCCACAGGCTGCCCACGCAGCGCGAAATCGCGAGCGTTCAGCGCGGAGTTCGACCCGCTCCAGAAGAAAGCCCCGTGGGGCTGGTTCGGGTTGAAGTGCCGAAATGACCCGCGAAAACCTCCACCACCGCCAAAGCCTCCGAATCCGCCCCCGCCCCGGCCTCCACCACCGCCTCCGCCGTTCAGCGAAGGATCGTTTTCCGCGCGCTCGCGCACGGCGTCCAGGTCGATGCCCGCCAGGCTGTTGTTGCCGGTTTGCCCCTGCACCGCGACCGACTCCGAGGCAAAATCGCTGTTCCCGGCAAGCGAAGGGAGCGCTGTGCCGCCGCCCGTGCCGCCCGCGTCCAATGCCCCGGCAGCCGAGCCGAGCAGCCCCAGCAACTGCGCGCCGCCGCCGTTTGTCCGTCGACCCCCACCGTTGCCGGAGCTTCCGGACGCGGGGCCGAGCGCGCCGCGGTCCTCTGTCTGCGCGGGCACGCGCGACAGCAGCACGAGTGAAAATGTTTTCGCAACGTCGCGCGGGCCGCCTCCCGCTCCGCCGAACCGGACTTCGCTTGTATTCTCGCCAAAAGCCGCAAACTCGGTACGGAGTACATAGCGGCCGTTTTCGGGAATGTGAAGGGTGTAGCTGCCGTCAAGGCCGGTTGCCGTTGCGTATTTCGCGCCGGTCAGCGTATTGGTGGCGATGATGGAAACGCCGGGCAGCCCCGTGCTGCCGGAAGCAGCCGTGCCGTGGATGGTGCCGCCTTTTTCTCCTTCGGGCATTGTTGAAACCGCGGGCGGGCGCGGATCCGGCATTTGCCCCATGGCTGCCGCACAGCCGGTAAGCCCCCATACAACCCAGCCCGCGCGCCGAACACGCTTCTCACACAGCCGCATTACTGATCCTTTACCCTTTGCCATTGGCGGATTTCCGCCGCATCCACAACAGTCAGCACTTTTGCTGTAAACGCGCCGTTCACCTGCGCGCCGGTCGCGGTCATGCCGTCGCCCACCTGCACGTCCGGAAAGGTAATGCTTTGGTGGCGCTTGCGGAAGGAGGTGTCTTCATCCACGTTGACCGTGTTGACGACGCCGTCGGGCCGCTCGATGACCAGCTCCGTGCCGCGCTTGGCTTTGATCGTCCCGGCCAGCCAGGTTTTGCCCCACTCGGTCCTGCGCCGGTCCAGCTCGGCCAGCTCCGCCGCGTCCACCACTGCGACGAAGACCGCGCCCAGCGTGTGCTTTTTCTGATCCAGCTCGCCCCCGGCAAGCACGGTATCGCCCGCGTGTGCAACGTTGGGGGCAGCCGCGCCGCCGTTTTTCACAAAATGTGTGTTCGCACCGGTTTCCACCTGGTAGACCGTGCCGTCATGTACTTTCACGAACACGGAAGAGCCGGCGGTGCGCGCTACCGTGCCGCGAATCGCCTGCAAACCGGCGATGTCGAAATTCGAGTCCTCCTGCGCATGCGCGAAAACGGATGCGGCAAGGCAGGCAAATGTAAAAAGAGTGCAGCGAAGCTTCATTGCGGGTTTCAGTCCTTTGTGAGACGAGCGAAGCGCCAAAAAGATGCGGGGCGCGCCCGATTGTTGTTCAAGACTCGCACAGATTCAAAACGGAACTGGCCGGTACCGGAAATCGCTCAACAGACACCCAGGCGCTTCCGCCAACTGTTAAGGTAAGAAAGCTGCAAGGAGGGGTCACGCATGGCCATCGCCGCGCCCGCTTTTTCCCCATCGCTGCTTCACCAGCTTCGCGCCGTGCGTGGGCAAAGCCTCCGGCTGTGTGAGCCGCTGACGCCCGAAGACATGATGGTGCAAAGCTGCGGGGAGGCCAGCCCCACCAAGTGGCATCTGGCGCACACCTCGTGGTTCTTTGAAACCTTTCTTCTCCGCGAGTTCCTTCCCGGCTATCGGCCGTTCCATCCGGACTTTTTGTGGCTGTTCAACAGCTACTACAACGGCGTTTCCTCCCAGCCTGAAAAGAAACTGCGGGCATCGTTTTCGCGGCCCGCATTGGAGCAGATTCTCAGCTACCGGGCGCATGTGGATGCGGCAGTGGAGGAGCTTTTCACCAACGGCAGCGCACCCGAAGAAGCCGGACGGCGGTTGGTGCTGGGCCTCCATCACGAACAGCAGCACGGCGAACTCCTGCTCACCGACATCAAGCATGCCTTGTGGTCGAACCCGCTGCGGCCCGCATACAACGCCGAACCCTTGCCGCGCCCCACTGCCGCCCTGCGCGAGCGGAGCGGGCAAAACTGGCTGCCGTTCCCCGAAGGGCTGCGCGCGATCGGGCATGAAGGCCCGGGTTTTTGCTTCGACAACGAAGAAGCCCGGCACCGGGTGTGGCTTGATGCCTTCGAGCTGGCGGCTCGGCCTGTTTCCTGCGCTGAATACTTGCAGTTCATGGAGGACGGCGGCTATCGCCGCTCTGAGCTTTGGCTTTCCGAGGGCTGGGACATGGTGTGCCGTGAGGAGTTGCAAGCGCCGCTTTACTGGCATCGCGATGACCGTGCCGACGAGTGGCAGGTGTTTACCCTGCGCGGCGAGCAGCCGCTCGCGGACCTGCTCGGCGCGCCTGTTTGCCATGTCTCCTATTTTGAGGCAGATGCCTTTGCCAGATGGGCCGGTATGAAGCTGCCCACCGAGGCCGAATGGGAGATTGCGGCTGCCCACGCGCAGCGGGAGCTTGAAAATCTGCTGGAGGGCGGTGTGCTGCACCCCCTCGGCGAGGCGCATACGCATGGGCTGCGGCAGCAGTTGGGCGGGGTATGGGAGTGGACGGGCAGCGCTTACCTTCCCTACCCCGGCTACCAGTCGCCGCCGGGCGCGCTGGGCGAGTACAACGGCAAGTTCATGTCGAACAAGATGGTCCTGCGCGGCGGGTCTGTCGCAACCCCTGCCTCGCACATCCGCGCGACTTACCGCAATTTCTTCCCGCCCGACACGCGCTGGCAGTTTTCCGGTGTCCGTTTGGCGCGGCGCTGATTTCTTCCCAATCGAGGACCCATGCCTGTTGAACCAACAGAGCCCCTGGCTGGAATGCCCGTGCAGAGGAGCGCCGTTGCCGTGGAAGCCTTCCAGGGGCTCACCGCTCAACCGAAATCCCTGAGCCCATGGCTGTTTTACGATGAGCGGGGCTCGGCTTTGTTTGAGCGCATCACCGAGCTGCCGGAGTACTACCTGACCCGCACCGAGCGGGCCATCCTCGCCGAGTACGCCGGGGACATGGTGCGTGAAGCCGCCGACGGCCATCGGCTCACGCTTATCGAGCTGGGCGCGGGCACTGCCTCCAAGACCGGCTTGGTGCTGCAGGCCGCTGTACAACAGCAGAGCGCGGTCGACTACTATGCGATCGATGTGTCCCAGAGCGCGCTGGCTGAGGCGGAGCGGCATCTCCAAAGCAGCATCGAAGGCGTCCAGGTACATACCCGTGTGGGCGATTACACCGACGGTCTGGGCCGGATCGAGGCCGACGGGCGCAAGCTGGTGCTGTACATCGGATCGAGCCTCGGCAATTTCGAACCCCACGCCGCGGCGGCGCTGCTTGGGTCCGTGCGCCGGCAGCTTGCGGGGGGCGACCGTCTGCTGTTGGGGGTCGACCTTGTAAAGGACGCCCAAACGCTTTTGGCCGCTTATGACGATGGGGAAGGCGTGACGGCGGAGTTCAACAAAAACGTGCTCGCGCGCTTAAATCGGGAGCTTGGAGCCGACTTCGCGCTCGATGCGTGGGAGCACCAGGCGCTCTGGAATGTCGGGGAGTCGCGCATCGAAATGCACCTCAAGAGCGAGCGCGCCCAGACGGTTGCAATCCCGGCCATCGACCTGACGGTGCGCTTCGCCGAAGGCGAAACCATCCATACCGAGAACAGCTATAAGTTCACCGGGGATGGGATATGGGCGCTGCTGGCAGAAGCCGGGTTCGCTCTGCGGCATGAATGGACGGATGCGCAACGGTGGTTCGGGGTGTACCTGGCGGAGGCTGTGTAGGGGTGCTTCCGCATTGAGGCGGCAAACCGCGTTCAGCCGCTCCCCTCAATGTAAAGAAAGTCGACCCGTCAAGGTTGCCGATTACCCAAGCATCAGCCCTGCCGACGTGCAAAGCTCAGCGTGATTTTCGTGGCGAGCGGAGTACCTGCCGGAAAACGCATTTGCAAGTATGAATCAGTAAAGCGGCTCTTAAGTGCGGAAGTCGGCAGAAGCGCGGGCTGTCAGCCAATCGCATCATTCTGGTTTTGCTTGACTGGCTAGACGTTCATTGATAGCGTTACACTATGTCCCGCCCGAGAAGCGACGAGAAAAGAAGCGCCATTCTCCAAGCGGCAACGCGCGTCATCGTTACACAAGGCCTGAGCGCGCCGACGGCGAGTATCGCGAAAGAGGCCGGAATTGCCAATGGATCGCTCTTCACGTACTTCGAAACGAAAAGCGTTCTTTTCAACAAGCTTTATCTGGAACTGAAGGCTGAGATGGCGGCCGCTGCGTTGAAGGACCTCCGCTCGGGTGCAGAACATCGCGAACAGCTTTACCGTATCTGGCAGCGTTGGATGGCTTGGGCGGTGTCCTGCCCCGATAAGCGCCGCGCGCTTGCACAACTCGACGTTTCCGACGTGATTACTCTGGAAACCCGTACAGCGGGGCACAAAACCATGGCAAACGTTGCCGAACTGCTCGAAGACATTCGCACTCACGGCCCCATGCGTACAACCCCTATGAGGTTTGTTGTCGCGATCATGAACTCTATCGCAGAGGCAACGATCGATATGATGGCTCAAGATGCAGCCCACGCCAAAAAACATTGCGATGAGGGTTTCGACGCTCTTTGGCGGGCCGTTGCGTAATTTTTTGTTTATAGCTATTGACTGACTGGACACTCAAGAAGGAGAGCATCAATGAACGGTTCATCATCCCTAAGCAGCGTCTCAGGGCGCAAAGCATACATCGTCACCGGCCCTACTTCCGGGATAGGCCGAGCTACCGCTTTTGAACTAGCCAGGCACGGCACAGTCGTCCTGGTCGGACGCGACAGCAAAAAGCTCAACGAGCTGCAAAGGGAGATTGAGCGCGAGGGCGGACGGGAAGTGCCCATCGTATGCGATCTGTCGGACATTGCGAATGTGCGCCGCGCGGCAGTGAACATCCTTGATTTACAACTGCCGCTCATTGGGTTGGTCAACAACGCGGGCATTCATCAAACGCAACCCACAAAGAGCGTACAGGGTTGGGACATGACTTTTGCCACCGATCACCTTGGGCCGTTTGCCCTGACCGAAGCATTGATCCCGCATTTGCCTGATGGCGCGAACGTGGTTTTCATAGCTTCCGGCGTGGAAGATCCTGAGCGTAAACCGGCTAAGATGGCGGGCTTTCGTGGTGGCCGCTACATCTCCGCAGAGGCGAGTTCACGTGGCGAGTGGAAACCTGGAGGATCCAAAGCTGCCGGCGCCGACGCATATGCTACCTCTAAGCAGTGCACCCTCGCCACGGCGCTGGAGTTTGCCCGCGAGACCCCACGTTTATATATCAATGCCGTTGAGCCGGGTTTCAGTCCCGCAACGGCTCTCGGACGCGAAGCCAACGCGCCTATCCGATTTATGCTGAAACACATCCTTCCGTTGCTGGTCCCTTTTATGAAGTACTGGAGCACCCCCAAGCAGGCCGCGCGCGTAATCGCGAAAGTGGTAATGAATGCACCGGGTGAAACCGGCGTTTATTACGACGACGAAGGACATCCGATGCTCGCTTCCGCGCTCGTAAGGGATCCTAGCTTCCCAGCCCGTGTCGTCGCGGAGACGCGCGTTTTGTTGGCGACAATCCCGAGTTGAGACGCCGCGTGCGGTTGCTTCCGAATCAGTCCCGGCAAAATCGTCTTCTCGGAAGCGATCCCGAGGAGCATGGATCCGGGATCTTAGAGGGCATACCTTCAAGCATTCTTCATGCCTAAGGCGACCCCGCGGATAGTGGAGCCGCAGCGCCGGCACGCGTGGGCTCGGGCAACCCCACGGCGCTGAAGCGTGTCCGCGGAAATGCCTCCGGGTAGTTCTTCTGCAGAAACACAATCATGCCCTCACGCACGATACAGCGCAGGTCGAACGCGTCTCCGGCGTTTTTTGCGCTCAGGAGGCAGCGGATTTCCATGGAATGATCGGTCAGGTTGGTCACCTGGAGCGCCTTGACCTTGCGGTCCCATAAAGGCTGCGCTTCCAGCAGGCGGAAATACTCCGTGCGCAAATCTTCAATGGATATTGTGTAATCCACGTACAAGAACGCTGTACCCATCAGGTCCGCGTGCTCGCGGGTCCAGTTCTGGAACGGCTTCTCGATGAAGTAAGTGAGCGGCACGATCATGCGCCGGTAGTCCCACAGCGCCACCACGACATAGGTGGTGGTGATCTCCTCGATTTTGCCGTACTCGCCTTCGACGATCACGACATCATCGAGCCGAATGGGCTCGGAAAGCGCGATCTGCAACCCGGCGAGCAGGTTCTCCGCGGTCGACTTGGCAGCGGTGGCGAGCACCAGGCTGGCCAGGCCCGCCGAGGCGAGCAGCCCCGCGCCGTACTGCCAAATGGCCGAATCGCGAAACAAGGACAGGATCAGCCCGGCGTCCAAAATCGCCAGCAGAATAATGCCCATGCGCCGCATCAGCACCAGCTGCGTCCGGATGCGGCGTGCCCGCAGGTCGTCTGTCGTGGTGCTGCCGTAGCGCAGCAGCACCACGCCCTCAAGCACGTACACCCCCGATACCATGAGCCAGCCGAACGCCAGCAGCCAGGTAACCGCGTGCGCTTTCTCCAGCTGCGAATGGAGCGGTTCGTCGATATTGAGGAACGGGAGCACGATGCCGACCATGGTGAGCAGCGTGATGGCGAGTGCGGGGCCGCGCAGGCGGCTCGCGATGATGTGCAGCAGCGGCGAAGCCTGCACATCTTTATGCCGAAACCGCGCCAGGATGCGGAACAAAAGTCTATGTACCGCAAGCCCGACGGTCAGGGCAAGGCAGATGAGCACAGTGCCCGCCGTGACGGCCTGCCAGTGGCTTGAGTCGAAAAGATTGCTGGAGTGCGGAGCCGGGGGAGGTGCCGCAGGAGGGACAGCGGTATGGGCGGTCGGTTTCACGCCTCCTCCCCGCGTTGATACGCGCCGCTCTTGCCGCCGCTTTTCCGCAGCAGCTGAACCCGCTCAATCACGATCCCCTTGTCGAGCGCTTTGCACATGTCGTACACCGTCAGCGCGGCCACGCCGGCTGCGGTCAACGCTTCCATCTCCACCCCGGTGTTGCTTTCAGTGGCCGCCACGGCACGGATCCGCACGCCGCCTTCCACTACATCGGCCAGGACGTCGAGAAACGTGAGCGGCAGGGGGTGGCACATGGGGATCAGCTCGCTGGTGCGCTTGCCCGCCTGGATGCCCGCGAACCGCGCCACCTCCAGCGGATTGCCTTTGGGATTGCGCGGAAGCGCCGCCAGCACCTCGGGTGAAAGCGCAACAAAGGCTTCAGCCTCCGCTTCGCGCCGAGTCGCCGCTTTCCCGCTCACGTCCACCATGCGCGCCCTACCTTCGGCATCGTAATGCGATAGGGAAGTCATCCCTCAAGCCTACGCGAGCAGTACGCTGACCGTCGCGCCCGCTTCGAGGTCGCCGGCCTCGGGCGGCACCACCAGAAAGCAGTTGGCGCGGGCAGTGCCGGCCAGGTCGCCCGAGCCCTGCCAGGGGATGGCCTCCACCCATGAACCCGCGATGTCGCTTGAGAGCGAAGCCGTGAAAAAGCGCGTGAGGCCGGGCTTATTTTTAACCGGGGCTGCCAATCGTGCCTGCGCGAAAGGCGGCGTGTAACTTTCTTCCCCGGCAAGCGCCGCCAGCACCGGCGCGGCAAACAACGCAAAACACACCATGGTGGAGATGGGGTTACCGGGCAGCCCAAAGAACGGGAGCTCCCCCAAGGACCCAAACACCACAGGTTTGCCCGGCTGGATGCGCGCGCCGGTGAAGTGAAACCGACCGCCAAGCGCAAGCAGCGCGGGTTCCACCAGGTCGTACTTGCCCATGGATACGCCGCCGGAGATCAGCAGGAGGTCGCAGGACTCCGCCGCTTGCCGGAGCGCGGCGGCCAAAGCAGAAGATTCGTCGGCGACCGGTGCCAAAATAATAGGCTCGCCCCCGAGTGCGCGCACCTGCGCCGCCAGGCTGTGCGTGTTTGAGTTCCGGATCTGGTGCGGCAGCGGCACAGCCCCGATCTCCACCAACTCATCGCCCGTCGCAAGCACCGCGACGCGAGGCTTCGCCCATACCAGCAGGGAAGCGGCTCCGCACGCCGCCGCCGCCGCAATCCCATGGGCATTGAGCCGCGTACCCGCGGAAAGCAGAACGGCACCAGCGCCAGCTTCCGCTCCCCGCGGAACGACGTTCTCCCCCGACGCGAGTGCCCGATGGAGCGAAACAGTGTCCCCGTCACGCTGCACATGCTCCACCATCGCGACCGAATCGGCTCCCGGCGGCACAGGCGCGCCCGTCATAATCTCCACGCAGGTTCCCCGGGGGAGGGCAGGCCCGGGCCAGACCTCCCCCGCGCGCAGCAGGCCTGCAACGGTCAACGGCCCGCGCCCCCAGTCCTCCGCGCGAGCGGTAAACCCGTCGCGGGTCGCGCGCGGAAAAGGCGGCTGATCGCGGTCGGCGCGGAGCGGCTCGGCAAGAACGCGCCCGTAAGCTGCATCGAGCGATACCATTTCGCTGTGCGTAGGCCGAAGCCGCCCGGCCTCCCGCAGTACCACGGCGGCTGCGTCTGTGTAGGAAAGGGTCACAGGTCGATTCTAGGCTGCCTCGGCGAGCGGGTCGGACCCGCTGGGCAGCGGCGACACACCAGGATAGAAGTCTATTTCTCGCGCAGCGATGCAAGCATCTCCCCCACTGCTTCGCGTATAGGCTCCAGGTCGAAATCCGGGGAAAGCGTTTCGGGGTCGAAACTGGGAGCCAACCGCTCCATCCCAAAAAGTGCCTGGGTCAACCGCGGGTAAAGAATCCGGCCAAGCAGCCTATGGGACGCCTCATTGCCACTGCGTTCTGAAAGCGCAAATGTCGTGCTCAGGTAAGCGCTCAGGCGTCCGTGCACCTCGGTGAACATCACGTCGAAATAGTTGGCGGCCTGCTCGGGAAAGCGCTCACTTTCCGCGACGCTCACACGAATCATCTGGATGGAGGCCTGGTAGAACAGGATTTCCGCGTACCGCGCACAGAACAGGACCAGGCTGTCTTGCGGCTCGGCGGCATACTCGCCGGGCATCTTTAACCTGCTGAGAAAAAGGCAGCGCACAAGCTCGATCACGGCAAGGAACAGCTTTTCCTTGCTCTCGAAGTAAGCGTAGAGGGTGCGCTTTGAGGTTTGGGCGCGGCCTGCGACGACATCCATGGATGTTCGCTCGAACCCAAGTTCGATAAACACATTCTTGGCCGTACAGAGAATGTGCTCGCGCAGAATGTCCCCCCGCCTTGCCATTGCTGGATCGTCCTTTCTCGGGCTTGACCTGAAATAAACGGTACTGTACCGTTTATTTAAATCTGGTACGAAGCAGTTTCCTTAACGATTCAACCACGAAGAGAGGTTCCATGATTGTCGTCACCGCACCCACCGGCAATATCGGCAAAGAGCTCCTGAAGCATCTTCTCCACGGCAGCGAGCAAATCCGCGTGATCGCTCGCGACCCTTCCAAACTTCCCGCTGAAGTCCAAGGCAAGGTGGACGTGATCCAGGGCTCGCATGCCGATGCCGATGTGGTTACGAAAGCATTTCAAGGCGCGGACTCTGTGTTTTGGCTGGTGCCCCCGGACACGAAAGCCGCCTCGATGGAGGCCGCCTATGTCGACTTCACCCGGCCCGCATGCGAGGCCATTCAAAAGGAAGGCGTGAAGCGGGTCGTCACTGTCTCGACCCTGGGACGTGGGACCAAGTGGGCCGGGCACGCCGGGTTGGTCACCGCCGCGCTCGCCATGGATGACCTGATCGCGAGCACGGGCGTGCACCTGCGCGCGCTTGCCCTGCCTTCGTTTATGGACAACCTTCTCGCCCAGGCGGGAGCGATCAAGGAGCACGGGATGTTTTTTTCCCCGTTGGCCGCTGATCGTAAGTTCCCGAGCATCGCCACGGTCGACATTGCCGCGGCCTCCGCGAAATACCTGGTGGACCCAAACTGGACGGGACAGGCCGAGGTGCCCGTAGTTGGTCCGGATGACCTGACTCTGAATGAAACGGCGCAGATTCTGTCTGAAGTCCTCGGCAAGCCGGTGAGCTTCAAGCAAGTTCCCATGGAAGCATTCAAGGGCCAGCTCGCCGGTTTCGGGATGTCCCCCGCGGTCGTGGAAGCGTTTGCCGATATGATGAACGCCAAAAATGAGGGTTCCGACACAGAAGGTCCCCGCGCTCACGAAGAAAGGGGATCGACCAGCTTCCGCCAGTGGTGCGAAAGCGTGCTGAAGCCTGCTGTTCTCAGTTAAAGGGCGCCAGTAGGTGGATGGAAATTAGCTTTTACATAGGTGAAGAACTCGGGACCTATCTTGAGGGAGGCGTCCCCCGCCATCAGTCCCGGTCTGTAAGCGCACACCTCGCCCGAACGTTTCCTCGCACAGCAAGCCGGATGCATAAGCACAAAAAGCCCCGCCGGTAAGCGGGGCTTTTTCGCGTAAGACAGAAACTACTTCTTTCCCGCTTTGTAGCTTGTGTGGACAGTCTGCCCCATGCTGGCCAGGATATTGGTGGCATCCCCCGCGAACTGGCCATCCGGCGCAAGCTCCAGATACTTCTGATATGCCTCCGCACAGCCCGGAGGCGCGGTGATCTTCTGCGTCTTCGGGTCTACAGTTGCCTTGCCGATCAGTGCTTGCCCCTTCAAATAATAGGGAATCGGCTTGTTGGGGTCGGCGGCAATCGCTTTATCCGCCGAGGCCACCACCGCATCGCCGTTCTGGCCGGAGCGCGCGAGGATGATCGTTGCATTGGTGTAGTACACGCCGGCCTGCGGCGGGTTCGCCTTGGCTGCCGCGTCATATGCCGCATTCGCGTCGGCACCTTTGTTCTGCCCGGCTAGCGCTTCACCCAGTGAGTTGTTCGCGCCGCCGAGAATTTCTGCATTCGGCTTCGGGTTCGCGCTTTCCAGCGAGATTGCTTTTTGCAGTGACGTGGTCGCGTCCGGAAACTTCTTTTCACCCAGCTGTGCGTTGCCCAGCTCAAGCCAAATTACCGACGCATCGGGCTTGATCTGCGAGTCCTTGGTCATCAGGGCGTCGGCATCGGCAAAGTTCTTCGCCTTGATATCGGTACGCGCCGTCTGGAGGTCGCCGTTCAGGTTGCTGATAACCGCATTGGCCTTGTGAGCTTCGGCGTTCTTGGCTTTGACATCCTCAATCTGCTTGCGCTGCTCGGGCGTCAACTTCGCCAGGTACTCGGGCCGTGACAGGTCGAAGTTCTCCACCAAATCCGCGCCGGCATCGATTTTGACGTTCTGGATCGCATCGACGGGCTTGGTCAGATCGACCGGCTTGCCCGCTTCCTGCAGCTCCAGCACGTAGGTGCCGGGTTCAATGCCCGTGCCCTTGTAGTCGCCGTTTGCGTCGGCGGTAAAGGTGTTTTTCGTCGTTTTGCCGTCGGGGGTCACCACCAGAATCTGCGCGTTGGGGATAACGTCGCCCGCTGGGTTCTGGGCATGCCCATGGATGCTGCCCGTGGGCGGCGTTTGCGCCAAAGCCGTGAAAGGAACCGCGCTCAAAAACAACATTGCCGGGAAGGTGGAACGCATCGTGATCACTCTCCTTGTTTGGTAACCGGCGCGGCGCTGGCCGCTGCCGTCAATTCTTCTTAACCCGCCGCCCGCTCGCGCGTTGCGTAAGGGATGGGATCCGGGACATCCGCCTCGGCGAAAGCACGCAACCGCAGCACGCAGCTGTCGCACACGCCGCAGGCTTCCGTCTCGCCCCCGTAGCAGGACCACGTTACATCGAGCGGTGCACGAAGCTCAACTCCCAGCCGCACTATGTCGTACTTTCGCATATGGATGAGCGGTGTTTCGATCTGGATATCGCCGTCCCGGGTGCCCGTGCGGATCAGGTTTTGAAAAGCTTCGTAGTACGCGGGCCGGCAATCCGGATAGCCGGACGAGTCCTGCTCGACAGCCCCGATAAAGATCGCGCGGGCATCGAGCGTTTCCGCCCAGCTCACGGCTGCCGAGAGGAAATGAGCGTTGCGGAACGGGACGTAGGTCACCGGGATTTCGTCGGGGTTCAGCGTTTCGGGAATCGGAGTGGACGTGTCCGTCAGGGCGGACCCGCCGATGATCCGGAACAGGTCAATGCGCAGGTGCAGGAATCGCTCGATGCCCAGCCGCTCGGCGACAGCGCGGGCGCTTTGGAGCTCGCGGGCTTCCGTACGCTGGCCATAGGAAAAATGCAGCGCCGCAGGCTCGTAATCGCGAGCCGCAAGGGCGGCGCACACGCAGGAGTCCATACCGCCGGACAGGGAAACGATGGCACGGGGCTTCATGC
>CAXTKZ010000076.1:3570-15675 GCA_964244985.1 uncultured Acidobacteriaceae bacterium | reverse complement strand
GCCGCCTGAATGCCGATGGGGATGCGCTTACCAAGACGAGGCGTTTGATCGACTCGTACAGTGAGCGCAAAGCGCGTGTACTGAGCGCCACATTTGTACGGCACGGGACGTGGCAGTGTCCCACGCTGATCCGAGATGCAACGATGCGGCTTGGGGACGATCCAATTTATACAGCGAGCCCCAACCTCCGCTACGTGTCCGGCACCACGCGTGCGTTTTGGAACAGTGTGGCCGAAATGTTTTCGCGGAAGGTACCGCCCGATGGCCGCGATACCCTCAAGCGACTGGGCGCAATGGAGTTGAAGCTGACCAGGCTGTACGACGAGTGCGGCGTCAAGATGATGACCGGCACCGATTTCGGAGGCGGCTGGGTTGTTCCCGGCGTGTCCTTGCATCAGGAGTTCGATCTTCTCGAAAAGGCCGGATTAAAGCCGCTGCGCATCCTGCAGATGACAACGCTGAACGGGGCCGAGTTTCTCAAGCGGGAGTCGACCATGGGCACGGTTGAAGCAGGCAAAAACGCGGATTTGGTGTTGCTCGACGCCAATCCACTGGAAAGCGCACAGAGTCTGCACCGGATCCATGCCGTGGTTCGCGCCGGATCGTTCTATCCCAAGCAGGCCTTGGACGATCTGAAGGAACAGGTTGCGGGCCGCTTTCTTGCCGAAGAACCGGACCTGCACGACGCGGTGGATCAAGTGATCCCATAATTTGCCACGCGGTCGGCTTCCGTTCAACCGACACAGAGAAAGGTCGGCTCAGACCTTCAGCTCCGGCGCTAAAGGTGCCGGCAACACCGACAGCAAACCGCGCCGGTCGAGCTCGGTTTGGAGCGCTTCGGGCGTGGAGAATTGGATCGCCTGCAGACCAACACTTTCCGCGGCAAGGATGTTTTCCGGCTTGTCGTCCAGAAACAAAGCATCGGCCGGAGCCACCCCCATCTTTTCGCAGGTGTAGCGGTAGATAGCGGGGTCTGGTTTCGCGATGCGGAGCTCGGAAGACCAGGTGTGATGGTCGAAGCGGCCCAGCCAGCCGAACTCCTGCCGCATGTAGCGCACCAGCTCCTCACCCATATTCGACAGGATGGCGGTACGGAATCCCGCATCCTGGACCGCCGCGACCCACCGGATCATGGTTTCGTTCAGCGTGGACCACATGAGGACGTCGTTTTCGATCAGCCGCTCGATCTCGGCAGGGCTGAGCGAGAGCGCCGCATCCTCCGAAATAGCCTGCCAGTAGTCGACGCCGTTCAGCTCGCCCAAGTCGTAGCGGTGGCGATGCCGCCAGTAGTGCTCATCAAACGCCGCGCCGTCGAGCCGGGTGATCTGCTTAAGGGCGGCCAACGGCGCGGGCTCCTGTGCGGTGCTTAAAACCATCCCGTAATCGAAGATCACTGCTTGGAGGGCCATGCGGGGTTGTTCTCCTTTGTGGTTCGTCGCCCTTATTATGCTGGAAATGGTGTTTTCACGGAGAACCGGGTGGAACCGGGAAGAGCCGGAGCTTGCACAGGCGGTGCGGGAGCGGCGGGCCGCCGGGTTGCCGGTGCTGGATCTGACCGTGTCGAACCCATCACGCTGCGGGTTGGGCATGGACGCGCCCGAAGCAGCGCTGCGGACCGTGGACCTATCGCGCTACGACCCGCAGCCGTTCGGTATGGTGGCAGCTCGGGAGGCCGTGGCGGGGTACTACGCCGACCGCGGCGCACTGGTCGATACGGGACAGATATGCCTGACGGCCAGCACCAGTGAGGCATACGGCTTTTTGTTTCGGCTGCTGTGCGATCCAAGGGATGAAGTGCTGATCGCGACGCCGTCGTATCCGTTGTTCGAGTACCTGGCGACGCTTCATGATGTTCGGCTTGTTCCGTACCCTTTGTTCTACGACCATGGCTGGCAGATTGAGCCGGGGGCTGTGGAAGCGCGCATCGGGCCGAGAACGCGAGCCATCGCGCTGGTGCACCCCAATAACCCAACAGGGCATTTCATCAGCGAGGACGAACGGGTGGCACTGGAAGAGGTCTGTGCGCGGCACGGCCTGGCACTGCTGGTGGATGAGGTGTTTCTCGACTACGCCTACGGCGCGCCACGGCGCAGCTTTGCCCTTGGTCCTCACCGGGCGCTCACCTTTGTATTGAGCGGCTTGAGCAAGATCGCCGCGCTGCCGCAGATGAAGCTTTCCTGGCTTCTGGCATTCGGACCCGAGAGCGGGGAGGCTTTAGCCCGCTTGGAGGTGATTGCCGATACATTTCTTTCGGTCGGCGCACCCGCGCAGGCAGCGGCTCCGGCGTGGCTCGCGGACTCCGGTGCGGTTCGGGGGCGCATCCGGGAGCGGGTCGCGGCCAACCTGTGTGTTCTGGATGCGCTCGTCGCGGGCACTGCTGTTTCCCGGCTCATGAGCGAGGGCGGCTGGTACGCAGTGCTGCGGGTGCCGGCCCTGGAACCGGACGAAATCCTGGCGGAACGACTATTGCGCGAAGAGGGGGTGCTGGTGCATCCGGGCTCGGTGTTCGGCTTCTCTGAGTGTGGATGGTTTGTTCTCAGCCTGCTCGCCGAAATGCCTGTGTTTCAGACTGGAATACAATCGATTCTACGACATGCAAACGTTTCTTCATCCTTTAGATGAAGAAATATCCCGCAGAAATGGATTCCGCTCCCGCTCCCTGCCGATGGTGGTTTCCTCCCCATGACCGGGAATCACCAGCGTTTTTTCGGGAAGAATCAGCAAACGGCTCTCGATGGAGCGCAGGATCTTGCGCCCATCGCCGCCGGGCAGGTCGGTGCGGCCGATGGAGCCCGCGAACAGCGTATCGCCCGCTATCAGCAGATTTTGCAAAGGGAAATGGAGGCAGATGCTGCCTTCCGTGTGGCCAGGCGTGTGCAGGACTTCGCCGGGCAGAGTCGCCAACCCGATGCGTATGCCGTCGTCTGCGCTCCCGTCAGGCTGGGCGACCGGCGGTGCGGCAATCCCGAGCCAGGCAGCCTGCATATCCATCATGTGGAGCAGCGGTAGGTCGCTCTTGTGCATGAGAATGGGCGCGCCGGTTGCTTCTTTCAGGGCAAGCGCACCGCCGACATGGTCGATGTGCGCATGGGTGATTACGATCTGCTTGAGTGCGAGCTTATGCACAGCCAGCCTGCCCAGCAGGTATGCCGGGCCGCCCCGTTGGCTTAAACCGGGGTCAATGATGATAGCTTCGCCGGTCGCGGGATCGCCAAGCAGGGTGCAGTTGCAGGCCAGGAGGCCGATAGGAAAAGTTTCGCGGAGAAAGGGCTGCATGGGTTCTCTCTTTTTATAATGAACCCATGGCGATACGGAATGAATGGACGGAATGGCACCTGACCCCCGGCGGCTGGCAAAAAGGTTCCACGCGGGTGCAAGGCAAGGGAAATACCTGGGTGGATGAACCAGAAGACCGGGTGCTGTCGTACGTATACAAGGAAGTGGAAACAAGTGCTTCACCAGAGCCGAAGGTGAGCTTGGAAGAAACATGGCGGTCGAAAACAGCGACTGACGTCGATGCACTTCTCAAGGTAAATGGGCCCAGCCCGCGG
This sequence comes from uncultured Acidobacteriaceae bacterium, assembly GCA_964244985.1. GTDB lineage: Bacteria > Acidobacteriota > Terriglobia > Terriglobales > Acidobacteriaceae > EB88. The sequence goes on along the minus strand of CAXTKZ010000076.1, from coordinate 12,124 downwards.
CAGCTTTGAAGGCGCACAATCCTTGAAGGGGTCATACTTTTTCCTGAAATGTGCTTAGCATCTCGCTCACGAGAATGGGTCATCCTGAACGAGGTGAAGGATCTGCTTTTTGCGTCAGCGCGGCAAAAAGCAGATCCTTCGTCGCTGCGCTCCTCTGGATGTTCCATCGTGTGCGCGTGCATCTACGTGGGTCCGCGTTAGAGCTTCTCGACCACGTGCTCAAGGGAGCGGAGATGATGCAGGTCGTGCCCCGCTGCGATCTGCGCGGCGGTCCATAATGTGATAACTCCAAGCTGCGGATGGCGGGCCTGGCGCTGTTTATCTTCTTCACTCAAGCCGCTGAGAAAGGCAATGTTCCAAGTGCGCAGGGCATTCCATGTTTCGCGGGCCTGGGCAAGCGAGTAGCTCGCGTAGGTACGGCCCCACTCATCCTGTTCAAACGATTGCAGCTCGGCTTTATCCTGCGCGAGAATTTGCCGCAAGCGCCAGCTCCAGGCGATCTCGCAATCGGCCAGGTGGGCGATGATTTCGCGGAGATTCCACTTGTTCGGCGCGGGCTTCTGCTCAACCTGCTTAGGGGTGAGCTTGTCGAGCAGTGCATTCAACCGGGCCGGTGTTTCGCGCAAAACTTCCAGCGAGTCGCGGCCGTTCAGATTTTCTAAATAAGGATGGACTGAGGCGGATTCTTCACTCATGTCCGGGTTGGATGCGTACCTTACTTTTTTGCAGGTGCGCTGTGGGTCGTTTTTGTTCCGGAAAGGACTGAGTGGCTGTCGCCGGCGTTGCGCTGCATCAAAACGGTCAAACCGATCGAGGTGAGCATGAAAGCGACCGCGCACCAGGTTGTGCTTTTCGAAAGGATGTTTGACGCCCCGCGCGGCCCAAATGCCGTCTGCGAACCCTGCCCACCAAATGCACCGGCGAGGTCGGCGCTTTTACCCTGCTGCAGCAGGATGACCCCGATAAGGAACAGGCAAAGAAGCACGTGTATTACGGTAAGCAGAATCGTCACAAAAGCCCTTTAGTGAAAACTTGGTGCGGAAGAGGGGACTTGAACCCCTATGCCTCTCGGCGCCACCCCCTCAAGATGGTGTGTCTGCCATTTCACCACTTCCGCTTGTGAGCCTGAGTATAGCAAAAATCAACGTGCGCCCGGCAGGGGCGGCGGCAAGGGCGGTGCGGCAAGCGCGGCATCGATCGCCTGCTGCGCGAGCGGCGCCATCACCATGTACCCGGCTGCGTTTGGATGGAGGCCGTCGTTCGACAGCTCGCGCTTGAGCATGCCGGAGCCGTCCACCATGGCAGCGTAATAGTCGAGGTACGGGATGCCGTTCGACGCGCAGAATTGGCGCAGCCATGCATTGAGCTCAAGGATTTTCGCCGGCGGGTGATTGGCGACCTGCGCCGCGCCGGACGGCCCGTACGAGCTGACCGGCATAACGGACGAGAATACAGGCTTGATCGCATGCGCGCGCGCGAGGTCGGCAAAGGTGGCCAGGTCGGCTTCGATCTGGTCGAGCGTTTCAGGGCCGGTGTTGTTGGCGATATCGTTCGTGCCCGCGAGAATCACGACAACCGCCGGGTGCAGATTGATGACGTCCTGCCGATAACGCACAAGCATCTGCGGAGTGGTTTGGCCGCTGATGCCGCGGTTCACGTACTTCTTAGTGGGAAAGAACTGGTCGAGCTTCCAAAAATCGGTGATGGAGTCGCCGAAGAACAGAATGCGTGGACTCTCGCCCGGCGCGGGCGGGCGCATTGCAGCGTTGGCCTGGGCATAGTGGTCGACCCCGCCGTAGTTGTTGGCGAGGGAGCGGAAATGGTCAAGCTCTTTCGCCTGGTTTTCGGGCGCGGGTGGAGGATGAGGCTGGACGGCCTGCTGGGTGTAGGCAGCCGCGGCAAGCGCCCCGGCACATAAAACGAGAGGAAGCGGCTGCATCCGAAGCATGGCGACTACGCTAGCATGAGCTCGACGGGAGCGCCAGTGCATCGATGACAGTTGAAGAAGCAGTTGCGGGGATGGGGCCGGGGCCATTGACTGAGGACGGCATCGTGCGATGGCTGCGGCCGTTGTTTTCTCACAGCTTGGCGCCGGGCGATGTTTATCTTATGGGTCACTCGTTGGGGCGACCGCTCGACAGCGTGTTTCTGGATTTGGAAGAAGGCGCTCGGGCGTGGGCGGACGGGTTGCGGGATGCCTGGGAACCCTGGCTGGAAGAAGAACAGCGCTACCGGGCGGCCCTGGCGTCGCTCCTGAGGCTATCGCGGCCCGACCTGGTGGTGCCCAAGGTCTCGGCAGGGCATGTACTGCGGGCGGTTTTGAACACCCTACCGGTCGGGGCTACGGTCGTGACCACGGAAGGCGAGTTCAGCGCTGTCGCCGTAGTGCTGGCGCAGTACGCGGCGTTGGGGCGTTTGCGGGTGGTGCGCGCTTCTGCCCCGCGCTGGACGGCGGCGTGTGTGGCGGATGTACTGCGGCGCGCGCCGGACACGAAGCTGGTTGTTGTGTCGCATGTGTTCCACCGTGATGGGCAGGTGTTCGACGGGCTGCCCGCGCTGGCCGCCGAGTGCCGCGCGCGAGGGGCGGCGCTGCTGGTCGACGCGTATCACTCGCTGGGAGCAGTACCGTTCACCATGGACGAGCTCGGCTGCGACTACCTTCTCGGCGGTTGCTACAAGTACCTGCGCGGCGGTCCGGGGGCGGCGTTCCTGGCACTGGCACCGGGCGTCGCGGAGCGGGTGCGCCCGCTCGATCTAGGCTGGTTCGCACTTGAGCCGGGCGCGGACCCCTGGGCTGGGAGCGGGCCCGCGCTGCGCCCCGGCGGCGATGCGTGGCTGGAAGGCTCGCCCGCCGTGCTCACGTATTACCAGGCGCGGAGCGGGCTCGCGTTTACGCGCGCGGTCGGGGTCGGGCGGCTGCGGGCGTACTCGCTCCGGCAGCTTGGGTTTTTGCGCTTGCTGCTTGCGGAACAGGGGATCGCAAGCGTCGGCGGCGATGCGGAGCACGGAGCGTTTCTGACGATCTTCATCCCGCGCGCGGCAGAGCTGGCGCAGGCGTTGGCTGAGCAGGGAATCGTGGTGGATGGACGCGGTGGGCGTGTCCGCATCTGCCCGGATGTGCTCACGACGCGGGCAGAGTTGAAAGCGGTCACTGACGCGCTCGCCATTCTTCAGAACGAGGCAGGCATAATTGATCTGTGAGCGGAAACCTACAGCCTGAGCAAGATGTTGAAGAAGCCGTGTTGAAGACAGCAGGGCAAACCCTCATGCTTGAAATCTGTGCGACGTTTCCTGGCTTCGTCGAGTCGTGGAATGAGCATCTAGCTGAATGGGGAGGGAAGCCTGCCGGCTCATTCAATGACATCAATGTCTTCGCGCATTTCATTGATTGCACCCTCTTTGAACATGGGAACCGCGAAGCGGCAAGGCAGGCCTTCTTGCTACTCGAGAGATTGTTCCTTGCAGGAAATCAAGCGACGCGTACGCTTATCGGGATCGGCTTTATCGAAGACATCGCAAATATAAGCTCCTGGAGGGGCAACGGGCACGCTACGGTCTTTCCTATGCTGCCGCCCACTCTGGTCAAAGTTTGGGGTGAGATTGAAGGTATGTGGGCGGGTAAATCCAGCCTTATGGAGGTGATTGATGCGGAGAAGCGTGAGAGAACCATCCGCTAACGCCGGTCAGCGCGGCTCAGCTGACCTTCATCGCGAGCCACCGCTATCTGACCTGGACTAGAGCGGCTCGCCCGCGTCGAGCGCCCGGAACAGCGCGGGCACGTCCAGATAGATCTCCGTATCTGCAACCTCCAACCGCTCCCGTTCCGTCCAAAACGCGCCTTCGCACGACTGCGCGGTTTTCGTATCCGGGTCGATCAGCCAGATGTTCGCTATGCCCATGCTTTGGTAATCCTTGGATCGCTTGCGTAAAGCGGAGTAGGTGTCATCCGGTGAAAGCACCTCGATCACAAGCAAAGGAGCTTCAACCAGCACCCGCTCATGCAGTCTGGCCTTGTCAACAACAACATCAGGCAGGCGCACCCGTACATCAGTGACGCGCGTCCGCATCTCGAGTGTGGGTAGAACATTCCACGCCTGCTTGTGCTTGAGAAACCATCCGAACAGCAGACCTTGAATGAAACCATGGTTGAAACTTCCCAAGGGCTTCTCCTCCAGGTACCCGTCGATAAACTCCACATCCGGTCGGTAGCTGGTTCGGAGGTACTCCTCGATCGTGATCGGATTTGCCTGCGCTGCCATGCTTCCAGCGTAGAACCGCCGTCCTCAGCCCGCAAGCGCAATCGCGGGGCAGCGCTCCTGTTTTCCGAAGTATCCACATCCCCTGGCTCGTCGACCTGAAGCACTAAACTGGAGTAGACCCCATGGCCGAGTTCACCCATCTCCATCTCCACACCGACTTTTCCCTCCTCGACGGCGCGTGCGATGTCGACAAGCTCGTCAAGCGCGTGCAGGACATCGGGCAAACCTCGGTGGCGATCACCGACCACGGCAACATTTACGGGGCTGTGCACTTTTTTGAGGCCGCGAAGAAGCAGGGAATTCGGCCCATCCTCGGCTGCGAGCTGTACGTCTGCCAAAAGGAGGACCACCGCGCCGACCCGCAGGGAGACGACTACAACCACCTGCTGGTGCTGGCGGAAAATGAGGAGGGCTACCGCAACCTGGTCCGCATCACGTCCGAGGCCTCGCTGCACGGGTTCTACCGCAAGCCGCGCATCTCGAAAAAGTACCTGGCGGAGCATGCGTCGGGGCTGGTGGGGCTTTCAGGCTGCCTCGCGGGCGAGCTCGCGCAAAACCTGATGAAAGACAAGTACGAGGCCGCCAAGCGCACCGCGGGCCAGTACGAGGACCTGTTCGGCAAGGGCAATTTCTTCCTCGAAATCCAGGACCACGGCATGGAGCTCGACAAGAAGATCCATGACGATATGTTCCGCTTGGAGCGCGATACGGGCATCCCGCTGGTCGCGACCAACGACTCGCACTACCTGTGCGAGGACGACCACCACGCGCATGAAATCCTGCTGTGCGTCCAGACTGCCGGATCGATCCACGATCCCAAGCGGTTCAAGTTCGACTCCGACCAGTTTTACGTGAAAACCGCGGCCGAGATGGAGCGGCTGTTTTCGCACGCGCCGGAGGTGTGCAGCCGGACGATGCAGTTTGCGGAGCGCTGTCAGCTCAAGCTCAACAAGGTCGAGAACCCATTCCCCGAGTTCGCCGTGCCGGACGGCCACACGGTCGACTCGTACTTCGAGCAGGTGTGCCGCGAGGGCTTCCGCAAGCGTCTCGACACCAGTATCAAGCACTTGCAGGATACAGGAAAACTGCGCTCGCCCCTCTCCGATTACCACGCCCGTCTGGAGCGCGAGATCGAGTGCATCAAGGCGATGAAGTTCCCCGGCTACTTCATGATCGTGTGGGATTTCATCCGCTATGCGCGCGAGCAGGGCATCCCCGTGGGGCCGGGTCGTGGGTCGGCAGCCGGGTCGCTCGTGGCCTACGTGATGAACATCACGGACATCGACCCGCTCCAGAATGCGCTTTTGTTTGAGCGCTTCCTTAACCCCGAACGCGTGTCCATGCCCGATATCGACATCGACTTCGACATGAACAGGCGCGGAGAGGTCATCGATTACGTCACCCGCAAATACGGTCGCGAGCAGGTCGCGCAGATCATCACCTTCAACACCATGGCCGCCAAAGCCGCGATCAAGGACGTGGGCCGCGCGCTCGACCTACCCTACGGGGATGTGGACAAGATCGCCAAGATGATTCCGCCGACCATCGGGATCACGCTTGAACAAGCTTTGAAGGACTCGCCGCCGCTCCAGGCCGCGTACGACACCGACCTGCAGATGCGCGAAGTAATCGACACCGCGCTCAAGCTGGAGGGTCTGGTGCGCGGCGCTGGCGTGCATGCGGCGGGCGTGGTGATTGCGCCGCGGCCTTTGACGGATCTGGTGCCGGTCGTTCGGTCGAAGAACGACGAAATCGTGACCGCCTATGACATGAAGGCGATTGAAAAACTGGGCCTGCTCAAGATGGACTTTCTTGGGCTGACCACGTTGACCGTGATCGACGACTGCCTGAAGCTGCTCAGGGCGGAAGGCATCGAGCTCAACCTCGACCTGATCCCGCTCGATGACCAGGAAACCTATGAGAAGGTGTACCACCGCGCGTTGACTTCGGGCGTGTTTCAGTTCGAGTCGGGCGGCATGCGCGACGTGCTGCGCCGCTACAAGCCGACGTCCATTGAGGACCTGACCGCGCTCAATGCGCTTTACCGGCCGGGCCCGATCCAGGGCGGCATGATCGACGACTTTATCGAGCGCAAGTGGGGCCGCCGCAAGGTGGAATATGACCTGCCGCCCATGGAGACGATCCTCAAGGAAACGCTCGGCGTCATCGTGTACCAGGAGCAGGTGATGCAGATCGCGAACGCGGTCGCGGGCTACTCGCTGGGCGAAGCCGACCTGCTGCGCCGTGCGATGGGCAAGAAGAACCTAGAGGAGATGACCAAGCAGCGCGAGCGGTTCGTGACCGGCGCTGCCGAAAAAGGCTTTAAGAAAGACGTTGTCGCCCGCGTTTTCGACCTGATGGAGCAGTTCGCGGGCTATGGCTTCAACAAATCGCACTCGGCGGCTTACGCGCTGCTTGCCTATCATACGGCGTATCTCAAGACGCACCATCCGGTCGAGTTCATGGCTGCGCTGCTGACTTCCGAAATCTCGAAGCCGGAAAATGTCGTCAAGTACATCAAGGAGTGCCGCGAGCTTGGGATCGCCGTGCAGCCGCCGGATGTGACGCTGTCGGGCGCGGACTTTACCCCAAATGCCGAAGCGATCCGGTTCGGCCTGACCGCGATCAAAAACGTCGGGCGCAATGCGATCGACTCCATTCTGGAAGCCCGCGGCAAAAAACCGTTCACCAGCTTTTGGGAGTTCTGCGAGCAGGTGGACCTGCGGCTGATGAACAAGCGCGTGCTGGAATCGCTGATCAAGGCCGGGGCGCTCGACTCCTTCGGCCGGCGCTCGCAATTGATTGCCGCGGTAGATAAAGCGATCGAGCGCGCGCAGAAATCGCAGCGCGACCTCGCCAGTGGCCAGCATGGACTGTTCGGCATCTTCGACGACCACCCCGCGACAACGGCGCAAACGGATGCGCTGCCGAACGTGCCGGATTGGGACGAGAACGAGCGGTTGCAGGCGGAAAAAGAAGTGCTGGGTTTCTTTGTTTCCGGCCATCCGCTGGACAAGTATGCCGACAAGCTGCGCAACATCCCCGGCATCGTCGACACGGCCACAGCGCTTGAGATGAAGCCTTCGCCCGCTCCCACCCGGCGGGGCGAAAAAGGCGACGAAGTGCAGATCGCGGGCGTCATCGTCGGGTTGAAGGTCGCGAAGTCGAAGCGCTCCGGCGAGTTGTATGCGCAAGCATCGCTTGAAGATACGGTCGGCAAGATCGACCTGATCTGTTTTCCCAAGGATTACGCGCAACTTGCGGAGAGCCTAAAAATCGAGGTGCCTGTCGTCGTACGGGGCGCGCTGCGGGCCGAGGAAGAAGCGGCGAACAAGTTGTACCTGTCGTCGATCCAGCCCATTGAAGAGTTGAAAGTGCGGCTGCCCAAAAATCTGCGTATCCGGGTTCAGCTCGACATTGCAAGCGATGCCACGCTCCAAGAACTGCGCGGCATGCTGGGTTCGTCGCCGGGTCCGGGCAAGGTCATGATCAACCTTGAGCAAAAGGGCGAGTACTGCGTGGTGCTCGAGCCCGCCGACATCCTCGTCGCTGCGGACCGTGCGTTTATCGACCGCGCGGAAAACCTGCTGGGTCGCGGCGCGGTGCAGGTGATGGATTGAGCATGTCGCATCGTCCGGGAGCATTGCCTCGAGGGCAACAGATTCTACTCGACATATTTTGTCCACCGCTCGGTGCTTGCTTTTGGTGGCTCCTAAGCCAAGGTTGGGCGCATGTTGTACAGGGAGATTTACTGAGTCCTGAGACGCGTACCAGGCAAAAGCAAGGATTTCGACTAATGCTCATAGTGTTGTACATCTCGATGTTCTCAATGACTCTCTACGGATTGTTTACTTGATGCCCCTTACCCTGCCGCCCGGCCCGCACGCCGCCTACCTGTTCGACCTTGACGGCACGGTTGCCGATTCGATGCCGCTGCACTTTGTTTCTTGGTCCAAAGCCGTGCTGGAACACGGCGGGCACTTTCCGGAGCCGCTGTTTTATGAGATGGGCGGCATTCCATTGCACCGCACGGTGGAGCTGTTGAACGAGCGCTTCGGTTTGGCGATGCATGCTCCAGCGGTGGTCAGCCGCAAGGAAGCGCTTTACCTCGACATGCTTGCCGGTTTGAAGCCGATTGCCTCTGTGCTGGCTGTGATCGAGGCGAACCATGGACGGCTGCCGTATGCCATTGTGTCGGGTTCGCCGCGTGCTTCCATCGATGCCACGCTGTCGGTGCTGGGCATGCATCATTATTTCCCGATCATTGTCGGCGCGGAGGATTACACGCGCGGCAA
>CAXTKZ010000076.1:0-3470 GCA_964244985.1 uncultured Acidobacteriaceae bacterium | reverse complement strand
CAGCGGCCCGACCCGGTGTTTTTCCTGGAAACCTGCCTCGCCGATTTTGCCGAGATCCACGGCGACCGCGCGTTCGGCGACGACCCGGCCGTGCGCTGCGGCTTTGCACGCTTTGAAGGGCAGGAAGTGCTTGCCATCGTCAACGTGAAAGGCCGCACATTGAAGGAGAAGGTCGCGCATCGCTTCGGCATGCCCGACCCCGAGGGCTACCGCAAAGCGCTGCGGGCCATGAAGCTTGCGGAAAAGTTCGGCCGGCCGGTGATTACACTGATCGACCTGATGGGTGCGAACCCGGGGCTGGGCGCGGAAGAACGCGGCCAGGCCGAGGCGATCGCGCGCAACCTGCGGGAGATGTCGCGGCTGCGGGTGCCGACGATCGCGGTCATTACGGGCGAAGGCGGATCAGGCGGCGCACTGGCGCTGGCTGTCGCCGACCGCGTGTTGATGCTGGAGAAAGCGATCTACTCGGTCATTTCGCCGGAAGCGTGTGCCTCCATCATGTGGCGCGACGCCGGACGCCGCGCCGAAGCCGCGGAAGCCCTGCGGGCGACGGCAGACGACGCGCTCGCGCTCGGCTGCGTGGACGGGCTGGTCCCGGAGCCCGGCGAAGGTGCCCATACCGCGCCCGAAGAGGCCGCCCGCGCCCTGGGACAAAAGTTGGCTGAGGAGCTTGGCGCACTGCAAAAACTTTCGCCCGAGCAGCTTCTCGATCAGCGCTACCGAAAGTTCCGCGAAATGGCGCCATTTTATGCCACGGCAGGCTAGCGGAAGCGACCGGCTGCGCGCACTCGCCTGGTTTGTGTGGGCTGCCGTGTACGCGGTCGTGGCCCACCAGCTGGCCGCACGGGCCGCCGCCCTGCTTGCACCGGGCGCGTTTACGGTGGTGAGCCGGCTGTTTCTGGTTACCCTGCTGTTAATCGGCTTTGCCGCGATGAGCGCCGGAGGGCAAAGGCAGCGTGCTCCCATTGCCGCGATCGGCTTGCCACGCCGCCCCGGAGCCGGGCGCGAGTGGCTGCTGGGTACGGCGCTGGGCTGGGCGGGAGCGGTCGCCTGCGTACTCCCCATTGCGCTGTTCAGCAGAATGTACCCCAAGCTGGGGGAAGGCGGCTGGCGCAGTGCCGGCGCTTTGTTGTCCACTCTGCTGGCGCTGGCTGCGGCATCGCTTGCCGATGAGCTGCTTTTCCGCGGATACCCTTTTCAACGACTGATGGCTGCGGTCGGACCTGCTTCGGCAACCCTGGTGATGACCGTGTTCTTCGTGTTTGCCCGCACGGGCAGCTTCCGAACTGCGGGCGGAATCGTTTCAGCAGTTCTGCTCAGCTTTTTGCTCACAATGGCTTACCTGCGGACGCGCGCGCTCTGGGTGGGTTGGGGTTTCCACTTTGCCTGGAATGCCGTGCTGGCCGTCCTGTTCGGGCTGCCCTTGAGCGGCTCCACTGAGTTTGCGCCCATCTTTACGACATACACGATAGGGCCGCCTGCCTTGACGGGCGGAAGCTACGGCCCGGAGGGGTCCGCCGTTGCCGTTCTGGTGTTACTCGGCCTGCTGTTCGCGATGAGCCGGGCAACGCGCGACCTGCGGCACCGCTGGGCACTGCCGGAGATCACCGGCGCGGGCATTCCGGTGGATATCGATGCATTGTCGCGGCAGCAGCATACAGAGGGTATGGGGATCAGCGTCGAAGCCGCGCCGCAGCTCGTGCAAATCCTGCCCGCCGAGCGAAAACCGCACGAGTAAAATCCCGGTTTTGATGCAGCTGCATGAACGAACCCAAGCGAAAGTAACGTCGCATCCAATCAATTGCGCAGAGAGTCTTGCAACTCGTCCTGCGGCAGATGCATGCTGGAATTGTTCCCCCGAAGGAGGGTGCCTATGCCTCCCATACTATGTTGGTCGCTTAGATTATTTGCATTCGGAAGCTTCCTGGCCGCCGGTCTCACGTGCCGCGCCCAGGTGTTTGTCGTCAGCACGGAACAAGTGGAAGGCCGCTTTCTCCAGTTCCAGCCGACGCACGTGGAACTGCCGAAGATGCACGCAGGCCCGTTTACTTCAGAAAACCTCCAGCGCACCCTCGCGTCCGAACAGGGCTATGCAATGCGCCCGCTTCCCCTCGCCAGCAAAGGGTTGGACCTGGTGGCGAACGGACCGATGTCGCCGACCGGTTCGGACTACGTAACGGAGCTCAACAGCAAGGGCGTTTCGGCGCGGCCCGGCGACCGGGTCACGATCACAAAAATCGCCTTTCACAAGGATAGGCTGGTGCTGGAAACCAACGGCGGCCCGGACCTGCCGCATAAGTACCTGCGCCATTTGGAGCTGGGTGCCGGTATGGGGACGGTTCCCCTGGCACGCGACAACGGCGAACAGGCCGCGGGTTCGCGGCTCACGCTCATCTTTCCGGGCGGTGTGCCGAATGTGACTGGCGACCAGGTAAAAGCATTGATCGCACCCATTATTGGGTTCGGCGAGAAATCACCGCTGGAAGCCTATGTGGAAACGCTGCCGCCGTTTCTCAAAAAAGCAATTCTCGACAAGCGCGTTCTTGTCGGCATGGACGCAGACATGGTGCTGCACGCCTTGGGCTCGCCCGTGCAAAAGGTACGCGAGCGGGATGCAGGCAGGCCGTTTGAAGAATGGATCTACGGCGTACCGCCTGAAAAATCGCAGTTCGTGCGCTTGCAGCACGATCGCGTAACCCGCGTCGAAGAAGCCTCGGTCGGTGCCAGTCCGATCGTTCGAACAGCGAACGAGGTGGGAGATTATTGGGCTACCCAAGGCAACAGCACCCACGAGCGCATTGTAAATATCGGTGACCGCGCGGAAGCCGACCGGGTGGCGCAAAATGCACAGCCCGCTCCGCCGACGCTGCGCAAACCAGGCGAGAGCCTGCCTGCCGACAGCAACACGAAGCAGCCGCACGAAGGACCCGTGCAGTTTCCGGATGCAAGGGACGGCGAACATAAGCCCAGCCAATAGGTCGTCGTGTAAACTCACAAAAGCGCTGAAACGGCATGCCTGTGGGCGTGAAGTGCGCGCCTGATTGAGTTGAGGAGCAGAAAGAAACAATGGCGAAAATCGCGAAAACAGCTGACCGTAAGAAGGAAATGGATACAGCAAAAAGCACCGACTGCCCGAAGTGCAGCAAGCCTACCCGGATTGTCAAGCGGGTAAAAGACCGGGAGCGGGGCACCCCGGGTGGCGTGTATATCTCCTGCTCCGCGTGTGAGTTCCACGAGAAACTGTAAGTTCAGCTTTAAAAGAAAACCCGGCTTCTTGCCGGGTTTTTCTATTTGGCCGAAGCAATCTCGCCGAAGATTCTAAGATAAGCCTCGACAGGGTTCCGGGCGGCCGTGATGGGTCTTCCGATCACAAGCTGATCTGCCCCGCCACGGACGGCTTCGGCGGGGGTTGCGGTGCGCTGCTGGTCATCCGCGGTTGCGCCGACAGCCCGAATGCCTGGCGTGACAAG
>CAXTKZ010000075.1:0-16007 GCA_964244985.1 uncultured Acidobacteriaceae bacterium | reverse complement strand
AGAAGTACGAGCTTGCCGGGACGGAAGGTCTGCTGCGGTGTGCAGTCTTCGGCGGCAGCTTCGCTGGAACAAAGATTGATTTCAAGAGCGGATCTTACGGTTTCAGACGCTGCGCTGTTTAAAGCCGCCTCTCGGTCGTGGTGAATGACGACGAAGCTCCCAGCGCACACCGCAAGGGTGAGTAAAACCGCACCCGCGCTCCACAGGAATCTTCCTTGTACCCTGGTGTGCTTTGGAAGGGCGACCGGCGCGGTGGGCGCAGCTGAACCGCCTGGATAAGAATGGCTGGGGTGCCTTTGGGAGGAGGAAGGCCGCTGCTCAGGAACCCACTGATGATCGCCCAGCTCAGCCAGCAGTGCAACATCGCGACGAAGGATTTCGTCTTTGCCGCTCGCGCCCACACAGTTGAGAGTCTGTCGCGGCCAAGCGCTGTCCAGGCGGCGCGAAATGAAGAGCTTCCTGAGTAGGTCGTCGAAAGTGGAGTCGGAGGCGAGATAGAGATGAGGTTCGGGCGGCATGTCTGCCTTTTGCAGCATGGGAAACCAAAGAATGTTGCAAACGTACGGCTCCCAACCGAGCCGAGGGGTAAGAAATTGTTTCAGCGAGCGACACTGCGATAGGTTGTCTTCTGTTGCATCGTCCCAACGATAACTTCCGGTTCGCGGATTTCTATACCGCACGAGTGCTTTGCCCGCGGAAAGCTTCACGGTGGAATCCTCACCCTCATGGATATGCCGATGCTGTTTCACCTCGATCACCGCGAAAATATGTTCGAACGCGACCTGTACGGGGTCGGCACCGTCCTCCATCGAGATCGAGCATGACATCGGCGGATCGAATCTCGCGTGAAGCACTAAATCGAGCTCGGATTTACGCGCGCCGGGCACATGCACGGTGGAATGAATGGAAAAGACCGCACCGCCCGTGTGGGACAGGCCCGCGCGGAGAAGCCGCTCCAGCCGAAGCGCGTGCGGTATGTTGAGCGACCTTGTTGCGCTGTAAATTTGAATGGAATCGATCTCGGGCATACTCACTTTTTGAGATTACTGCCGAAGCTCGACGATCGTTGCACCCTGGCCGCCTTCGTACTGATCGGCTTCAACCACGGTAGCGACATGCGGGTGGCGCACGAGGGCGGCGCGGAGGGTGCGGCGGAGCACGCCCATGCCGGTGCCGTGAACGATACGGACGCGGGGCAGGCCGGACAGAAAGGCCTGATCGACGAACTTTTGAACCTCGTCCTCGGCCTGGTCGGCGGTTTGGCCGATGACGTTGATCTCATGCTGGAGCGCGGGGCCGCTCAACTCGTCGAAGTCGGCGTCGCGGGCGGTGCGGACGGTGATATTGCGGCGGTTGGCGGCGGCTTGCACGGGGGTTGGGCTTACGGGGGCCTCCGGGGCCGCGGCTTGAAGGATAGCGCTGATATCCGTCCGGCGGACGCGCATCTTCATGCTGCCGATCGCGACTTCAACGGTGTTGGAATCGAGCTCGCGAAGCACACGGCCTTGCTGGCCGATGCGCAGCTTGACGATGTCGCCGGGGACAGCTAGGCGGGGGTCCTGCCGGCGCGCGGCGACCTGCGCCGCGGCTTGCTGCATTGCATTGGGCTTACGCTGACGGACTTGCGCCGTAAACTGCTCGGAAAACTCGCGGCGGAGCCGGGCGGCGCGGCGCTCCCCTTCGGCCTGCGCTTTTTCGCGGGCCGCGCGGTCCTCAATGGACTGCACGGCTTCCTTCGATTTCACTTCAAGGTCGCGGAGCAGGGCGTTGAGCTCGTTTTCAAGCTCGCGCGTGCGGGCGCGCATCTCCGCGTGGCCTTCGGTTTCCAGGCGGTGGCGCTCTTGTTTCAGAGCTTTTTCCTGCACTTGCACGCGAAGACGCTCCTCACCCAGGCCGGCGATTTCTTCGTGGAGACGATCGAGAAACGCGCCGATATCGAGGGCCTGGGTGGTCATGCGGGTGCGGGCGCGCTCGATGATCTCGGGCGCGAGGCCGAGGCGAGCCGCGATGTTGATGCCGGCGGATGCGCCGGGGACGCCCTGGCGCAGCTCGTAGGTCGGCGCGAGGGTTTGGGCATTGAAGCCGACGGCGGCGTTGACGACGCCGGGAGTGGTCTCGCCGTAAATCTTAAGCGAGGTGTGATGGGTGGAAATGATGGACCATGCGCCCGCATGGAGGAAGTGCTCGGCGATGGCAACCGCGAGGGCCGCGCCTTCGTCAGGGTCGGTGGCGGAACCGAGCTCGTCGATGAGAACTAACGTCGCGGGCCCGGCAAGCGCGCTGAGCCGGTTGAGATTGGTGATGTGGGCGGAAAAGGTGGACAGGTTCTGTTCGATGGATTGGGCGTCGCCGATATCGGCAAGAACCGCGGACAGGATGGGCAAAGTGGCCTCAAACGCGGGGACGGGGATGCCTGCCTGGGCCATGAGCGAAAGGAGGCCGGTGGTTTTAAGGCCCACTGTTTTGCCGCCTGTGTTGGGGCCGGAGATGATGATCTGCTTTTTGTCGGGTTCGAGCGCGAGGGAGAGCGGCACCACCTGCGGCGTTTTACTCCGGACCTCGGGGGCGTTCGCAGGGCCGGTTGGGTCGGAAGCAGGTCCTTCACTTCGTTCAGGATGACCCGGCGGGATGTGTTCAGGAAGAGCTGGGATTTGGGAGAGGTTTAGACGAGAACCCGTCCCGGTCAGGGCTTCGCCCCAAAAGGGACTGCCTCCCGCTTCGGGGGTCTTCGCCTGATTTCTAAGACGATGTTCGAGCAGAGGATGCCGCGCGGCGACCAAACGCAGCTCGGCTTGCGGGCCGGTGGTGAAGCGGGGGCGGATGCAATCGTATTCCTGTGCGAAGCGTGCGCGGATGACCAGCGTTTCCACGGTTGCGAGGATTTCTGCCCCGGGAACCAGAAGGTGCGTTTGCGCGGCGAGCTGCGCGGTGATGGCGAGAAAAATGCGGTGAATTTCTTCGAGTTCGTCCTCAAAAAAGCGAACTAGATCGTTGTTGAGCTCAATGGTTTCAAGCGGTTCAAGGTAGACGGTTTGCCCCGACGAACTGGCCCCGTGCACGACGCCCGACACGCGGCGTTTGGCTTCGGCTTTTACCGGAATGACAAAGCGGTCGCCGCGGATGGTGATGAGGTCGTCCTGCGTGCTGCCGCTGTCGGATAGGCGGCGAAGTGCGCCGCGCAGAGAGTCTTCGATGGCGCGCTGTTGGCGATCGATTTCACGGCGGATGCGGGCGAGCTCGGGGGAGGCTGTATCGGCGAGCGAGCCGTCGGGGAGGAGCTTCGCTTCAATCGATTCGATAAGAGGGGTGAGATCGGCGGACGCAATCGGTTCAGACAGCGCGTTAAGGCCGGGCAGACCGCCGGAGCGGAAGCGGTCGGGCGGATTGCGCAGGGTGCCGGCCCAGGAGGAAACCGCCCCGGCAAGGGTGAGCAGGGTGCGGATTTCAGGCGCTTCCAGCGCAGCGCCTGTGAGGCGGGACTTCGCAAGCAGCTGCGTGGGGTCGGCAAGGCCTGAAAGGGCGGGGCGGACGCCCTCCGCGAGCAGAAGCTGCATTTCCGCCACGAGCGAGTGTTCCCGCTCGATCCCCGCGAGATCGGCGGAGGGGACCAGGCCGTCAAGCCAGGCGCGTCCGAGTGGGGAGGCGGCGTAGGGGGCAAGGAGGGTGAGGAAGCGGTCCCACTCGAGGGGAGCGCGGGCGTAGTGGGTGAGGGGGGGCACGTACTTATGGTAAAGGTGTGCCGCTGGTGGGTTCGGTCCGCGGTTTCAGGCGATGGACGTGGTTTGCCCGGTAAGCTCGCTTCGTGGCGCGCCAGCTGTCGCAAAAGCCGCAGGATCCGGCAGCGAAACAAGCAGGTGGGAGCCGTCGTGGAATGTGAGCATCGTGAGGTGGCGCCGGCTGCTGGCAAGCGCGCGAAAGCGACCGTATGTGCGGCTCCAGAGCCATCCATTGGGCGGGAACGGACGGCCTACAGCACCGAGCCTCAGCGTTGTCCATGGGCTGAGCGCGGCGGGTTCGGCGCGGACGACGTCCGTAAGGGAGAAACGCCAAGTGTGGAGAAGGCTGCTGATCTGAAGCTCGCTGCCGAGGATGCGGGTGCGGTATGGGGTGAAGCCGACGAGTAAACCGACAAGCAATCCGATTATAGAAACAAGAATGGCCACGGTGGGCCTCCTTATGCAACGGACTAAGTATACGCCCGACTTACGGATCGCGAGCCGGGAATCGAGAGCTGGGTAGCTCAGGGGTTTGATTGAAGTTATAAAGTGGGTAAAAGTAAGTGGTAGTTTTCGGGTGGAGTGAAGCTAACCCCGGCTATGGCCCAGCAGATATAAAGCGATAAGCACGGCGACCATGCCGATGCCGGTTACTACCAAACGCCGTACTTGTTCTGAAAACCTCGATGTTTGCCGCGCGGCTGCGTCCTCTGGGATTTTGGCGCGAAGTCCCAGGACGATGAGGCAGATACCGGTCAGCAGGCAAGTAATAAGTGCCACTTCACACCTTTTCTGTAGAGATGCCGATCTGCGAATGCTGAGCGTTTCCGGTCCAGGTCTCTCACCAGACCATACAGCAGTGAAGCGATGCCCCTCCCAGGCGGGATGGAGAGCAAGGAAGCGCTTTTGCAAGCATTCCGGCGCTCATCTTTTTATGGCTGCTTGTGCATTCCCAGCAGGATCCCGCTGAACTCGTAAAGCGGCCTAAGTTGCTGTAAAATGAAGGAGATGACTCAGTCCCGGCCAACGCGTCTGGTATGCCTCAGCGACACCCATGGGCTGCACCGGCAGGCGGAGATCCCGGACGGAGAGTTTCTGCTTCATGCCGGCGATTTTATGCGCACGGGTACCGA
This sequence comes from uncultured Acidobacteriaceae bacterium, assembly GCA_964244985.1. GTDB lineage: Bacteria > Acidobacteriota > Terriglobia > Terriglobales > Acidobacteriaceae > EB88. The sequence goes on along the minus strand of CAXTKZ010000075.1, from coordinate 11,158 downwards.
CCCAGCGGAGGTTGAGGACTTCGACGATTGGCTGGCCGGGCTTCCGCACCCGCATAAAATCGTCGTTGCCGGAAATCACGACCTTCTATTTGAGCGGGATGGGAAGCGGGCTCGCCGGCTTCTTCGTCATGCCGTGTACCTGGAGAATGGCGCGGCTGCAGTCGGCGGCCTGCGGTTCTGGGGCTCCCCCGTGACCCCGGTTTTAGGAGAGTTCGCCTTTCGCGCCGAACGCTGCCCGCAACTGCGTGAGCTTTGGAGCAGGATTCCCGAGCGGGTTGACGTGCTGCTTACTCATGGGCCGCCCTTCGGCACGCTCGACCAGCAGCACATCCTCGGCGAGCACTACGGCTGCCGCGAACTCACCCGCGCCGTCCTTCGCGCCCAGCCGAGGCTGCACGTTTTCGGCCACGTCCACGGCGGCTGGGGTCAGGAACAAGGGGAAGTCACCCGGTTCGTCAACTGTGCTTTGCCTGCGGAGAGCCGGAGCTTCCGCCGACCCACGATTATTGAGCTGGGGTGAGCCGGGCAGCAAACGCGGAACCTTGCGTAACCTAAACGCAATGCCGCTGTTAATCGGCAGGCACCAAACGCAACAGCTGGGTTGACTAAGTCATGACGCAATAAACTCCCGCCGCGGCCTCCTCGGTTCCACACAGAAAACGCAGGGCGATGCGCCACGGGTGGACACTCACGCTAGGATAAGCGGGAGAACATGATGACAAGCGCCCCCCAGACTACCCCAAATTCACTGATCCTCCGCCACATGCCTTCTCTCGATTCCATCCGCGGCGTCGCTGTGCTGCTGGTGCTTATGTTTCACGGATTCGGCGGCTTTGGATGGCGCGCGGCGCTGGGCGGGTTCTGGGGGCCGCTCGCGTCTGCCTCGGTGGGGTGCGGGCGCTTTGGGGTGAATGTGTTTTTTGTGCTGTCGGGATTTCTGATCACGACCTTGCTGTTTAAGGCGCGGGAACGAAAGGATTTTTACCAGGATTTCTATAAGCGGCGGGTACTACGGATCTTGCCGGCGTACCTGCTGCTGTTGGTCGTGATCCGCGCCTGGGGGTTCATCGACAACCGGTTCCTGCTGGCGGCCTTATTGTTTATCGCGAACTTCTCCATGCTCTTCGGCGCGCCCATGAACGAGTTCGGGTCGTTGTGGTCCCTTGCGGTGGAAGAGCACTTTTACCTGCTGTGGCCGACCTGCGTGCGGCGTTTGCGGGAGCGGACGCTGTTTTGGATTCTGCTTGCAACCGTGACAGGGGAACCCGTGCTGCGCCTGACGGCGATCTATCTGCTGCGGCACATCGATATTCACTACAAGACGCCGTTTGTTTTGGACTTTATCGCCTATGGGGCGCTGCTGGCGCTGTTGCTGCGCCGGGGGCGGGTGCACGCTGGAAATGCAGGACGCGTGGGCGGGGCGCTGCTGCTGCTGGGCGGCGTGCTGGGGCTTGTGACGATCTATCTATCGGCCTTTCACATGGGAAAAACCGTGGACGCCCTGGCAGACCTGCCGTTCACCTGGGCGGCATGTGGGGCACTGCTGTTGGGGCTCAAGCGGGACCATGCACGGCTGCTGCGGACGGGACGGACGGACTCCCGCGGGGTGCTGCCGTTTTATGGGTATATCAGCTACGGGCTGTATCTGATCAACGTGATTGTGTACATCAAGCTGGGTGGGTTGATGAGTCGGCATACACCGCGGGGAGCGCTGGGAAGCTTTTGGGTGTGGACGGCGCAAGCGATGGTGTGTATCGCGGTGGCGACGGGGGTAGCCTGGCTGTCGCGAAGATATTTTGAGGAGAGCTTCCTCCGGTTGAAGGATCGGTGGACAGGGCGAGCTCAAGGCGCACCGCTGAAGCCTCATGCAACGGGCCTTTAAATCGAGAGGTTATGGCAGAGCGCGCACCGGCGTGGAGATTGCTTGAGGGATTTCACTTATTGCTTCACAAAAACCCGCCCGAAATTAAAAGAGGGGCGTTCGACGCAAATTGTAAGTGGCAGATTTGCGTCGCGTCCCCGGCCGCGGTTTGTACAGAGCAACGTTCAGGGGGCCAGCGAAGGGGTGACAGGGTGTGTGACGAGATGCCACAACGACCCTTTTATTTCCGGTTTGGCCAGGTAAAAGCCCACCTGTTGCGGAACGACCTTGGAAAATTGCTTCAATTCGTCCCGAAGCACGGCTTCCGTCGCTGGACGCGTGCTGTAAAAAACAGCGCATTTCCCTCCGATATTGCCGCTTCCCTGGTCGTCGACGCACAGGCGGGCGAGCGGAGTCCAAACTTCGGGGATGTCGTACCAATCGGGGTACAGGATGGCGAGGTCCGTTCCATGTCTCTCCGTGATGCCGGCGAGCCAGGCGGCGGACTTGACGGACTGCCGCGCTGCTTCAGGGGAAGCAAGGCCATAGACGTCCAGAACATAAGCGCCGGGCCTGCGCCGGAAGGAAGCAAGGCCGAGATCGTTCACCGCATAGTCGCCCTTGTAGAAATCAGTGACGAAGCGGTGGATTTGATAATGCTGCTCCCATATAGCGCGGGAAGCCGTGGCTGTGTCGGCGGCGGCCTCAATGGAGCTTGCTGCACAAAACATAAGCGCCATTGCCAGCAGCGGGAAAGGTGCCGAAGGCAGCTCGGCCGTAACCCTGAGCAGCAATAGAAGGAGAAAGATGACGGCGTAGATCTCATAGCGGTGGAACCAGCCGAAGCGGCCGATGGTGAGCTGAAGAGCTCCAAGCGCGGCGGCACCGCTGAAGATGAAGCGACGTTCGACCGTGCGGGCTCGCCATGCGAACGCGATGAAGGTAAGGGTCAGCACCAGGATGGGATACCGAACAATGGTTCTGTAACTCTGTTGAAGGCTGGTATGGACAAGGTCGAAGAAGCGGTAAGGCAGGCTGTTGCCCGCGTACGCGCCGCCCTTGACGAGCACGGACATGGGCAGCAGCGGCAAGCCCTTGCTGTGCAGAAAAAGTGAAAACGCGAACAAAGGCACGAGGGAAGCGGCGAACACAGTTAAAGCCGCGCGTTGGCGGCGGACTCCCCATAGCGCCAAGGAAACGGCAAGGGTGAGGGCAAGGTCCTCATAGCGGATCGCCGGAGCGACGGCAGCCGTGAGGAGGCACCAGGGGGGAATCGGCAAGCCGGACAGAGCGCGGCTGATCCCCAGGGCGCAGCTCACGGCGAGCAGCACCTGAAGAACGTGCTCCATGCCGGTGAGGGTAAGGCTGGGAAGGTTGGCCGCAAACAGAAGAAGCGCGACCGTAGCGGCCCGCTGCCAAAGAGCGGGGCGCGGCTGCCCAACCGCATAAGGCCACTCAGAGACAACGCGGCCCAGGAGTCCGGCGGCGAGAACTCCGAAGAGGATATTCCAGGCAAGCGGCAGGTAGAGATGGAATGGGCTGCCCGCGAACGGAATAAGCAACAGCGGCCACACAATGCTGGAAGAAGGAGAGGAGAACTCCTGCGGGTTGATGCCGTAATGACCATGGGCGAGGTTTTCCGCCAGGGCCAGGTGAATATACGGATCGTCGAGCGCGTAAACAAAAGGGCCGCCTGTCGCTACCTTGACCTTGTAGACCAGTGCGGCAATGAGAAGCAGATAAAGAACAACGCTGAAAAGTATGAGGAACCGCGATTGAGGCTTCATTGAGTCCGAGTCATCGTACATCGATGGGCGGCGGACGGACAGATGAAACTCATGCGAGAAGCTTAGCCGCTACCTGCGCGAAGTAGGTAACGATAAACCCCGCCCCAGCGCGGCGTAGGCTGACCAGCGACTCTAAAATCGCGCGGTCGCGCTCCAGCCAGCCTCGGGCGAAGGCAGCCTCCAACATGGCGTACTCGCCGGACACCTGGTACGCGCCGAGGGGAACCTCAAAACGGGTGTGGGCTTCGCGGATGACATCGAGGTAGGGCATGCCGGGCTTCATCAGGATCATGTCGGCACCCTCCGCCAAGTCGCCCTCAATCTCGCGCATGGCTTCGCGAAGGTTGGCTCCGTCCATCTGGTAGCCGCGGCGATCGCCGAACTGTGGGGCGGAGTCGGCGGCCTCGCGGAATGGGCCGTAAAAGGCGGAGGCAAACTTGGCGGCGTAGCTCAGGATAGGGGTGTTTTCAAGCGCGGCGGCGTCGAGCGCGCCCCGGATGGCCCCGACGCGGCCGTCCATCATGTCGGAGGGTGCGACGATGTCGGCCCCCGCGCGGGCGAGCGACACAGCGGCGCGGGCAAGCGGGACAAGCGAGCGGTCGTTGTGGACGTGGCTTTCACCGTCTACCGAGTGCAGGACGCCGCAGTGGCCGTGGGAGGTGTACTCACACAGGCACACGTCGGCGATGAGAACAAGGTGCTTGGCGGCGGACAGGCCCTTAAACCGGCGCAGCGCTTGTTGGACGATGCCGTCGTCGGCCCAGGCACCGGAACCTTCGTCGTCCTTCGACGCGGGCAGGCCGAACAGCAGCACGCCGCCGAGCCCGAGCCCTGCGGCCTCCTCGACTTCGCGCTCGGCTTGGTCAAGCGACAGGTTGAACACGCCGGGCATGGAAGAGATTTCGCGGCGCACGCCCTCGCCGGGGCAGAGAAAAAGCGGAAGGATAAGCTGCGACGGCGCGAGATGCACTTCGCGGACGAGCGCGCGCAGGGCCGGGGTGCGGCGAAGGCGGCGCATGCGGAGGAAAGGCGTGTCCATGCGTCGAGTGTATCGGTCGGGAGGCGTGCGGGTTACAGCTCTCGATTCATCGTTCTTTCGATGCGCCGGTCGGGAAGCAGCCACATCACAGCAACAAGCGTATAGCAGGCGCACGCAAGGGAGGACCGCGCAAACGACAACGGGATCGCGGCGGCATACACCACCATGGAAACCAGGCCCTTTCTATCGCTTCCAATAGAAACCGCAAGTTTCGAGCTTTTTCCGTGGCGGGCGATCAGGGTTCTGGTCAGCAGGAAATAAGCGAGGGCGGCAAGCAGCAGAACCGTTCCGTATAGGGCGACCGGCCCCGGCGCGAACCGATTTTCTCCCATCCAGTCGGTGGCGAAAGGGATGAGCGACAGCCAGAACAGTAAGTGGAGATTGGCCCAAAGGACCGCACCCGTAACATGCTCTGCCGCGTGGAGAAGGTGATGGTGATTGTTCCAGTAGATGCCGACGTAAAGGAAGCTCAGAACATAGCTGAGAAAGATAGGAAGAAGGGGCTTTAGGGCGGCCGGACCGGTTCCGTGCGGGGATTTGATGTCCAGCACCATGATCGTGATGATGACGGCGATCACGCCGTCGCTGAAGGCTTCCATGCGACCTTTGGACATAGTGCGAGCTCCCGCGTCCGATCGGCATCGCCGCCGGATCTTCCTCTATGGTGCCGCACGATGCGGCAGCAGTAAAACAAAGTATTTGCGTGGCGAGAACGCAAGTGCGGTACGGCGCATCCATCCGCGCATGGCAACCGAAAAAAAATCCGGTGAAAAGAAAGCAGTGCCCGGCGCGGCGAAAAAGGCACCAACGAAAAAGCAGCCTACAAAGAACCCGGAAGGCGGGTTGACCGCGGCGGGGCGCAAGGAGTTCGCCGAAAAAGAAGGGCTGCACCTGCGGCCCGGCGTGCAGGGCCCTGCGGATACGCCCGACAAGATGGTACGCAAAGGATCGTTTTTGCGGCGGCACTTCGCCAATCCGCAGGGGCCGATGGAGCGCGATGGAGAGCCCACGCGGCTGGCGCTCTCAGCCCATGCCTGGGGCGAGCCGGTGCCGCACACCGATGCGGATGCCGAAAAGCTGGCCGAGAAGGGCAAAGAGTTGTTGGAGGAGTATCACGCGGTGAAGGACGAGAAGAAGTCGGGCGGGAAGTAAGACTTCCGGCGTGCAACGCACCTTTCCGCCCGGGCGTTCTTACTGCTCACAAGCCGCAAACGGCTGAGGAGTGTGCGATGAAGGTGTTGATGGTTGGGGCGAACGGCCAGTACGCCGGGCTTGTGCTGCCGGAGCTGAAAAAGCGCGGTGCGGTTGTACGCGCGCTGGTCCGCGACGAAAAAGGGGCGGAAAAAGCGCGGAAAGCGGGCGCGGATGAAGCGGCCGTCGGCAACCTGGAGGACAGCGGCAGCCTGCGCAGGGCTGCTGAGGGTGTGGATGGAGTTTTCCATATCAATCCCGCGTTTGCGCCGCATGAGGGCGACCTGGGTGTGGCGATGGTGCGGGCGGCCGCGGATGCCGGGGTGTTGAAGGTTGTGTTTTCCGGCGTCATCCATCCGACCATCGCTCGGATGAGCAATCACATCGGCAAGCAGCCCGTGGAAGAAGCGCTGTACGAGTCCGGGCTGCGCTATGTCGTACTGCAGCCCACGATGTTTATGCAGACGATTGCGGCCGGTTGGGGCCAAGCGGTCGAGAAGAATCGGTTTGCGCTGCCGTACTCGACGCAGAAAAAGGCCTCTTATGTGGACTACCGCGATGTGGCCGAGGCCGCCGCGATCGGGCTGACAAGCAACAAGCTGGATTACGGGACGTTCGAGCTATGCGCGCCCGGCATGGTGGACCGCGTCGAGCTTGCCGCGATGATGGGGGAAGCCTTGGGAAAGACGGTAGAGCCAGGCGAGTTGCCTTATGACGAGTGGGCGGACATGGCGCATCTTCCCCAAGGCCGCATGCGCGACGGACTGCGCGCCATGTACGCCGACTACGATCGGTTCGGGTTTCCCGGCGGCAACGCACTGGTGTTGGAGGCGATACTGGGCCGTGCGCCGCGAACGCTCCAAAGCTATCTTGCGGAGCTCGCTGCGGCCTGACCTGCTGCCGGGAAACAAACAGCCGCGGGATGACCCGCGGCTGTTTGTCGTTAAGCGGTGTAGCGGGCGTTGGAACCGAGCGCGATGTCAACGATTGTGCCGCTGACATAGCGTCCCAGCGGAGACGCCAGGAACAGCGCGCCGGATGCAATGTCCTCGGGCTGCAGGATGGGGACGGGAAGGGCGTTCATCATCTGATTGGCTTCCAGCCAGCCCTCCCGCGTGGGGTTGGACGGATTGGTCCAGGCCCAGCCTGCGGGGTTGTCGGCGAGGACCGTTTCCGTGGTGCCGGGGGCAAGGCCGTTGACGCGGATCCCGTACTGGCCCAAATCGAGCGCCACGGACTTGATGAGGCCGATGACGCCCCATTTGGACACGGCATAGGACACGTTGCGCGGCTCGCCCTGGCGGCCGTCGACGGACGCGGTGCAAACAATGACGCCGCTCTTGTTCTTGATCATGTTGGGAGCGGCGGCGCGGATGACGTTGGCGTAGCCGGTCAGGTTGACGTCGATCACATCCTGCCATTGCGCGTCGGTGATGCTCTGGATGGGTGTGTTGTAGGGGTTGATGCCGGCGTTGGAGACAAGGATATCGACGCGTCCGAAGTTCGAGATGGCGGTGTTGACCGCGCCCTGCATGGCGGAAAGCGAGCGGGTATCGGCGACGACGGGAATGAACTTGCCGCCGACATACCGTACGATCTCGCCCGTGTACGCGAGGTCGTTGGGGGAGGCGAGCGCGTACGGCGCGGTCGCGATTTGAGCCGCGATGTCGACCCCGACAACATTGGCACCGGCAGCCGCGTAAAACGCCGCGATCGCCTGGCCGATACCGCGCGCCGCGCCCGTAATGAGAGCGGTTTTTCCGCTGAGCAGGGTTTGGAGGCTGGTGGGGACGACAAAGCCGGAAGGCAGCGTGACGCCGCCTTCCGTGCCCTGGGCTTCAGCGGGGGTGGCATAGGCGGTTGTGCCGACGGCTGCGGCTGCGGCTGCAAGGTATTTGAAAGCCTGGCGGCGCGTAACGGCGCTGTCGACTGCCGAGGAGGGGGTTTCGGGGTTCATCATCTGGCTCCAGTAAGGGTTAGGGGGGTGGTCGCCGGAGCGGCGGGTTGGACACTTGCGCCATGGCCGAAATCAAGAAACAATCCACGAAGTTTGTAAGTAGACCGCGTGAAGAGCGCTGCCTTAATTCCACCCATGTCGAAAGTGCGGCTGGCAATACTTGGGAGGATGCCCAGGCTTCGGCTCAGGGTAGCTTCAGCCCTCCCCCGCTGCCGCAGTAGATTGCGGCGCAATGGAAGATATGTTCAGTGAATCAACTTACTTATGAGATTGAAAGCAATGCTTCGCTTCCATTGCTCAACGTCTTGGGGCAAGGATCCTGGCTGCACCCGTACAGAGAACTTCGGGAGAAATTTAAAATTTCCACTTGGAAACAATCCGGGGCGTGCAAAAAACAGCCTCCCCCCGCTGCTAAAGTGGAATAAGTATGACGCCGCCGGACAAACCGCGATCCCAAAAGCCCGGGCGCTGAGCCGGACGGCAGGAAATCTTCATGAAGAAGTTGAGTAACAAGGGCCTGTCATTGTCGTCGGCGGGGCTGGTCTGGGCAGGGCTGAGCATGCCTGCTTTCGCGTTTGCGCAGGCTGTAACAGTGCAAACGGGCGTCCCCCTGCATGTAGCGCTGACAAGGACCGCCGCCATGCGTGTGGGCGCCCCTGTCGAGGGCGTGTTGACCGATCCTGTGTGGGTGTATGACCGGATGATATGGCCCAAGGGCTCTGTGGTGCGGGGCACGGTGGCCTCGCTTGCGCCGATGAAAGGCGAGGACCGGCTGAAGGCTCGCCTGAACGGCGACCTGACGCCATTGCACATGCCGGTGGTGCGAATCACCAGTGTGGAAGCCGACGGAAACCGGACGATGCTGGATGCCCAAGGCGGAGAACGCCAAACGGAGACGGTGCGTTTTCTCGGCCCGCAAAAGCGCGGGATGCGGGCGACGGTCTCCGGACTTGTGCAGGAAAAATGGGCCTCCGTGCACGATCAGGTGCTTGCGCCCGGCAAGAAGGATCGTGTGCTGCGGATGATCTACAACCAGCTGCCGTATCATCCGCAGCGGGTATGGCAAGGCACGGAGTTTGTCGCCGACCTCCAGCAGCCTGCGTCGGTCGCGATGGATGAAGAGCCGGAAGCGAAGCTGGTGGACCCCGCCGAACTGGCGGGGTCGATGCCGAAGGATGCCACGGTGCATGCGCGTCTTTTGACGGCGCTTGATTCCGACACAACAAAGCAAGGCACGCCAGTAACGGCGCTGGTCACAGAGCCCGTATACGGTATCAACAAGGAGCTAGTACTGCCTGAAGGTTCGCAGCTCCAAGGCTCAGTGCTGCGGGTGAAGCAATCGAAAAGCTTCGGGCGCAATGGAGCTCTGCGGTTCACCTTCAAGGATGTGCAGAGGCAGGATGAGGACGCGCAGAAGCTGCGCGGGACGGTGACGGGCGCGCAAGGTGCCGCCGCGGCAAATCTTCAGGTAGATGATGAGGGCAACGTCAAGGCGCAGCCGGCAAAGAACAGGTTTGCCGCTCCGCTGCTGCTGGCGGTGTTGGCCGCGGGCGGGCACGACGAGGATGGCGGTGTGGGCCAGCAAGTGGTCGCGGCGAATGGGGTCGGGCTGGTGGGGCGTATCGTGTCCGGCGCGGTGGCAAGCCCGAATGTGGCGGCCGGGTTCGGCATGTACGGGTTGGCGAAGTCCATTTACTTCCGGTTTGTGCGGCGTGGTCAGCCGGTGACGTTCCCGAAGGATACGGCTGTTGAGGTGGCGTTCGGGGGGCGGTAGGTTACGCTTGCTCGTCGTCAAGCTCAGCCCACACTTTAGCAAGCTGGACAGAGATCGGTGTGCCGGGCACGGTCAGAACGGCGGTCGCGGAACCTTCGGCGGGCTCGTGGAAACCGCGTTCGTCAGCGAGATAGGCGACACGGTCGTAGGGGTCAAACACCCAGATATGCTCGACGCCGAAGCGGACGTAATCGCCGACTTTCTCGCGAAGACGTTTCAGGGTGTCGTCCGGTGAAAGGATCTCGATGGCAATCAGGGGCGGGGTGCGGAGAATATTCTGGCGCGGCGTATCAGCGCGGACGACTGTGACATCCGGTATGCGGAAGCGGGTCGCGGCGGCCTGAACTCGGTACTCGGAGAAAACCCGCGTATTCCATTCACGATGCTGACTGCGAAAAAGAAAGCTGAAGTAAACCTGTAGGATAGAGTGCGCTTCCTCGCCCAAGTTTCTCTCCTCAATAACCCCATCCACATACTCGCGGTCAGGGTGGTAGATGCTGTGCAGGTACTCTTCAACCGGTATAAAGACCGGGTTCGCCAACGCACTCATCGCGAAACCTCCAGGGTGCGTCTTCAGTATGGCGCGAATAGGGCAAAGGGCAAAGCGTACGATAGATGAGGCCGTTGATAACGGCGCGATTACAGGCAGGTGGGGTGCGGTTTTGGCGGGTGAGCAGACAGTGTATGACGTGGCGATCGTGGGCGGCGGGCCGGCCGGGTATACGGCGGCGATCCGGGCGGGGCAGAACGGGCTGAAGGTCGCCCTGCTGGAACGTGAAGACAAGCTGGGCGGCACGTGCCTGCACTGGGGCTGCATTCCGACGAAAGCCATGCTCTTCAACGCGGAGGTTTACGAGCTGGTAGAGCATGCCGAGGAGTACGGCATTGAAGGGCTGGGCCAGCCGAAGCTGAACTGGCAGAAGGTGCTCGACCGCAAAAACGGCATTATCAACAAGCATGTCAAGGGCCTGGACTTCCTGATGCGGAAGAACAAGGTTACGGTGGTGCGCGGGCAGGCGACGCTGACCGGACCCGCAAAGGATGGCGTGCACACGATTGCCATGGACAAGGCCGCGAATGGCGTGGGCGAAAAAGGAGAGGTGCGGGCGAAAAATGTTGTGATCGCCACCGGCTCCGATGCGCGTTTTCTGCCGGGGTTGGAGATCGGGCCGAATGGCCGCAGCACGGTCCTGACCAATAACGAAATCCTGCTGATCCCGCAGGTGCCGAAATCGATGATCATCATCGGCTCGGGCGCGGTTGGAGTGGAGTTCGGGTCGATTTTCCGGAGCTTCGGTGCGGAGATCACGATCGTCGAGTTCCTGCCGCGCATTGTGCCCGCGGAGGACGAGGAAGTTTCAAAGGAGCTGCAGCGGACCTTCCGCAAGCGCGGCATCGATGTCCACACAAGCGCGAAGGTGGAGAAGGTCGAGCTGTTGGATGGCGGCGCAAAGGTGACGTGGACTGCCGCTGACGGCAAGCAGGTGGTGAAGGAAGCCGAAAAGGTGCTGGTGGCCGTTGGGCGCGCGCCGCGAACCGACAACATCGG
>CAXTKZ010000074.1:14249-16183 GCA_964244985.1 uncultured Acidobacteriaceae bacterium | reverse complement strand
ATCCAGCCCGGCACAGGCGCGCTGTGGTGCTCCACGAATGAGCGCGACATGCTTGGCGACAACCTGGTTCCCGACTACATCACGCATGTGCAGGAAGACGGCTTTTACGGCTGGCCCTGGTGGTACATGGGCGGCCATCAGGATCCCCGCCATGAGGGCAAACATCCGGAGCTGCAATCGAAAGTCATCACCCCGGATGTCCTACTACAGCCGCACTTCGCTTCGCTTGAAATGACCTTCTACCAGGGCAAGGAGTTTCCCGCGCAGTACCAGGGCAACATCTTTGCCGCAGAGCACGGTTCGTGGAACAAGTCCCACCGCGCCGGGTACGAGGTTGTCACGGTCCCACTCGCGAACGGCAAAGCCACGGGCGCGTTCCAAGATTTCCTGACCGGCTTCGTTACCCCGGACGGAAAGATCTGGGGACGTCCGGTCGGGGTTACGGTTGCAAAGGATGGGTCCCTGTTCGTTACCGACGACGGTTCGGGATCGATCTGGCAGGTCAAATACACCGGCAACAAGGCTGCGGGTGCGCAAACGGCAAGCGGCGAGTGAAGTTGCCGTTTAACAAAAAGCCCTCCCGCAAGGGAGGGCTTTTTCATACGTGCGCGCAGGAACTTTACTTGCAGCTTTAAGCCAGGAAGATGGGTCATCCTGAGCCGAAGGCGAAGGACCTGCTTTTCGCTTTGCGGGTCAGAGAAAACAAAGAGCAGGTCCTTCGCTGCGCTCAGGATGACCCGGTTTGGGGTTTGAGCGTCCATTGACGCTTGTCACAGCTCATTGCGGGACGATCCATCTTTTCTGGTCACGAGCGAACCGCAAGGCCTTCCACGTTGCCGGGCAATCTATGCACTGCGCCCCAACGCAGCAGCAACGGCTTCCGCCAGCGTTGCCGTGGGCCGTCCAATTAACCGGCTAAGGGTATGCGAGCGGTCATCCAGCTCACCGTTGGCAGCTCGCGCATCGGCGTCCGCAATCGCGGCTGCGAGCGGTGCCGGCAGGCCAAAACCTTCCAGCGCCTGCGCGTATGCCTTCTGCTCGAGATCTTTGTACAGAATAGGCTTCCCGGCCTGTTTTGCCGTTGCAGCCGCAAGCTCCGCGAGCGTAAACGGCTGGTCGCCTGCCAGCTCGTAAATCTTGTTCTCGTGACCGGTGCCCGTCAATACCGCGACCGCCGCCGCGGCATAGTCGGCGCGCGCAGCCGCCGCGATCCGCCCTTCCCCGGCGGCACCCAGGACCGCCCCATGCTCGATCGCCTGCGGGAGGGAGCCGGTGTAGTTTTCCATGTACCAGCCATTGCGCAGCAAGGCATACGGCACACCGGATGCGAGGATGTACTCCTCGGTCGCTTTGTGCTCCGGCGCAAGCATCAGCGTGGACGTGTCCGCGTGAAGGATGCTGGTATAGCAGAAAAGTTTGACCCCTGCCGCTGCCGCCGCATCGACAGCCGCCCGATGCTGCGCGACGCGCTGTCCCATCTCGTTCGATGAAATAAGCAGCACCTTTTCGGCACCGGCAAAAGCGCGGGCAAGCGTATCCGGACGAGCGTAATCTGCTTCCCGAATCACAACGCCCCGCGCCCCGAGATGCGCGGCCTTTTCCGGTGCGCGGACCGCCGCGACTACCTGCTCTGCCGGTACCTTCTCAAGCAAGCCCTCAATCACAAGCTGCCCGAGGTTCCCTGTTGCCCCTGTAACGACGATCATGTGCGCGCTCCTGTTTCGCCGGGAGATGTCCCGCTTGAGTAAAGGTAGCGCACTAGCTTACTATTTGTAAGTACGTACTTTAAGGTAAGCTGCTTACATGACCTCCACAGGACACCGAAAGGGCAATGTGTACACTGCGGACTGCCCCTCGCGCAGCGTCCTGGACCACGTCACATCCCGCTGGGGATCGCTCGTGCTCGTCATGTTGGAGGAGCGCACACATCGGTT
>CAXTKZ010000074.1:0-14149 GCA_964244985.1 uncultured Acidobacteriaceae bacterium | reverse complement strand
GCTTGAACCGACTGCTTGCGATTTCAGATGATCGTCCGCTCAGGCTACACCCGGCTTGCCGAGAGCAGGCCCAGGAGCACGTGGGCTCAACGCCAGCCGGTGCGCACGCATTAAGGCCGGAAACCCAGGGTTACGCGAAACCGGCTCCGGCGCGCTCCGCACGGTAGGTATCGAGGTAGTTGGCGAACCGGCCCATGGAGGCGTGGTCGAAAATGCCGTTGATCCGTCGCGGCGGCGCGTAGTCGAACTTGAAGCTGTACTCCCCATTCGAGTCGACAACCAAGTCGCAGCTGCCCCACATCTCGCCCTCCCGTGCCATGGTGTCCGCAAGCTCGATAAAGCAATCGTCCATTCCGTCCGACGCTACCCTGACGCTTGTCTTCCTCAAACTGCCGTCGGGCTCGGCGGTGATGTAGAAGATGACAGTGTCGACGACGCGGCCCTCCGGCGTCCGGTCCATTTCGTAGTTCACCACGATCCGCTCCCAGCAGTCGTCGATCATTGCAATCACGGCTTGGGCTGCCGCTTCCTGCATCGCAGCTGTCTTCGGGGTCATGGGTCGGCCTTCTTGTTCGTTTGCGTGCGGCTATACCACTCCCTGGAGCCGACGCGGTTCGACGCGAGATTGCGCCACATAAGCAACGGGTTGAACTTCGTACTTACAACGGAACTGCTGTGAATTGCTCGGGCTTAACATCGGTAAAGCAGGAAACATCGGCCATTACCTTTGGTGTTTCCGGTGAGTGGAAGGCGTCCTGAATGGACGCCTCGTCCTGGAAAACGCATAAGCACACCGCGATCGTACCCGCACCGCTCTCTTGCGGGAAGAACGCTTCAGCAGACTTTAAGCCATACTGAGCCCACGTCTCGCGCACAAGCGGAAGGTGCTTTTCCACGTAGTACTTGCGGTCAAAGCGGCTGTCGCTGTTTCCCCGATAAACAACGTAAAGATCAGTCATACGTTGCGGCCCCCTGTTTGATCGCTCTTACTCCCGGTGTGCGCCTGAAGCCAACGAAGCACCACGGCGAAGATCTGGTCGGAGTTCTTTTCATAGATCATCCCGTGCCCGTTGCCGTAAATGCCATGGTCCGTAAGCCGAATTTGTTCGACCGCAGCACCCGCCGCGGCGAGGAACTCTACAATCGGCTGACCGAACGGAGCAAAGCCGGAAGTCTCTCCGGTCACCACGGCCATCGGTACCTGCTCGAACGCCGGGATGCGCAGCGTGGACGGGTCGGCATGTTGAACCTCTTCAGCGGTGGCGCGCGGCGGGTCGAAGCGTAAGGGCCCGGCCGTCAAACCCCAGGCGAGAGTGCCGATCCCCGGTGTAGCCGCGAAAGGCGGCCCCATCGGCTCGACGCTGACGATGGCTGCCACCAGTCCGGGCCGGCGATCCGCGAGAAGCCAGCCGTCCGGGCCGGAAGCCGAATGCGTCACTATGATCGCGGGTCCGATGCGGTCCAGCAAGCGCGCGAGTCGGTCGGCGTCCATCTCTTGTGAGGCGGCGAGATCGGCCGGCATGGGACCGTACGGGGCGAGAAAAGCGTCATAGACCTCGGCATCGTTCGGATCGAATGGCCACTGCGTCTGCTTATCGGCGGCTTGGGGACTGAAGTACACCTCACGGGCCCGCTCATACGAAAAAGGAGGCCCCGTGGGACCTACGATTTCCGGATGGTACGGCGAACGTCCGTGCCCAGGCCGGTCGACCAGGAAGACCGCGTAGCCGGCTTCAAGGAACCGCTGTGCCCAGCCGGGACGTCCGTCCGGGGTGTCGCGCCACTCCGTACTCTGGAGCGTGCCGCCATGCACCAAAACGATTGGGTAAGCCTGCGTGGTCTCAACCGGCGCTTCCCATTCCACAAACATCGGGCCGCGCTGGTACGTTTTCTCTTCACGCCTGACACGCTCGCCTGGTATCCAGAACTGCCCACGGCGAGAAGTCCGGGGCTCTCCTTGCGTCCAAAATGACTGAGGGCTCAATGCAGTTCCTTTCCTTGTTGCGCTTCAGGGATATGAACCTAAGGTCAGTTCTTCTTCAGACCGGCCCGACGCTGCGCTGCTTCTGCCAGGATCGACCAGTCTTTCGCACCCATCCCCTGGTCCACCCCGCTCTGCATGTTTTCACGCACAATCTCTGCTGTCGGCAGTGCCGTGCCTTTCGCCTTCGCCGCATCGAGCGTCAAGTTCACGTCCTTGAGGCCGAGCTTCAAGGTGAATCCCGGCTCGTAGGCTTGTTTCGCAATGTTGCCGCCATAGCGCTGGTAGCTGGGGCTTGCGAACATCGTATTGGTGACAATGTCGAGAAAATCACCCGCCTTTAGCCCGTAGCTTTCCGTGAGCGCGGTTGCTTCCCCCATGGCCTCGATCGCCATGGTAATCATCAGGTTTCCCGCGATTTTAGCCACATTCGCGTGCTGCGGATCGGCTCCAAGCGGCCAGGTTTTCTTCCCCAGCACATCGAACACCGGCTGGAGTTTTTCAAGAGCTTCCGCATCTCCGGCAGCCATGATATTCAGCTCGCCCTTGGCGGCGACCGCCGGAATACCGAATACAGGAGCCGCAGCATACAAAACTCCGACTTGGCGATGCAATTCCGCAAGTTCGCTCGAAAGCAATGGGGAGATCGTCGCCATCATTGCGTGCACACAGCCTCGAGGAGCGGAAGCGAGTGCGCCCGACTTGAGGAGAACGCTGCGCACTGCCGCATCATCGGCAAGCATCGTCAACACGGCTTCATTCTCAAAAGCTGCCGCGGGCGAAGGCAACACCGTCACTCCCTGGAGCTTGTCAGCTGCTTCCCGAGTGCGGTTCCATACAGAAACCTGGTGGCCCGCCTGGAGCAGCTGCCCCACCATCGCGGATCCCATGCTGCCCAGCCCAATAAAACCTATGCGCATCCCGCCCCCTTTACCCGCATCAATGCGGAGTGCAACCGTCATTCCTGGCTTTAAGCAAACTCATATCGCAGGTGGAGGGGGCCACCGGTCGCAAACCTGGCCTTTATTGGAGAAAAGCCATCAGGCTGCTTTGGAATGTCTAAACAGTAGCATGGGAATCGCTTAAGTCGTTTTAGATGTGCATGATCTCGGCTTCTTTTTTCTTGCTCATTTCTTCCAATTTCTTGATGTCGTCGTCCGTCATCTTCTGCACCTCATCGAGCGCGCGTTTTTCCTCATCGGCCGAAATCTTTTTGTCCTTGCTTGCGGCCTTGATCTGCTCATTGCCCTCGCGCCGGATGTTGCGGGCTGATGTTTTGTGCTCTTCCAGCACTTTGCTCATCTGCTTTACAACGTCGCGCCGGCGCTCCTCGGTCATGGGAGGAACATTGATGCGGATGATCTTGCCGTCATTCTGAGGGTTGAAGCCGTGCTCGGGCGAGCGCAGTACCTTTTCAATTTCCGCAATCGTCTTCGGATCCCGCGGCTGCACCGTCAGTGAGTTTGCGTTGGGGGCAAGCAGCTGTGCCACGCCCGTCAGTGGCGTGGGCGTCCCGTAGTAATCGACCCGGACGTTTTCGAGCATCTGCACGTGCGCGCGTCCGGTGCGGACTCCCTGGAGATGGTGCTGAAAATCGGAGATAGATTTTTCCAGCCTCTGTTTTACGTGCTGATGCGTGTCTTTTAAAGCCGGAGTCGAAGCCAGGGTAGAAGGGGGCATGCATGCATCCTGTGAATTAAGGTCGAAGCCAACAGGCTTATTGTACTTCGCCGTTGTGGGCACAGGGGGAAGGTTTCGGCATCGGGACCGCCTGCACAATGGGTTCACGAAGCCGCGCTTTTCGGCATCATCTCTTTTGCCCTCAGCAGCTTTGAGTACTTTAGTGTAGAAAACCCGGCCTTCACCCTGAATAGAAGCGCCTTTCTGCCGATAACAGCCATGGACCCTTATGCGGCTTCGCTCGAATCGCCTCAATCCGTTATTGAGCCTTGCCTTCGTGCTCACGATTGCGCTCTCGCACGTCGCTGTGCTGGGTTTTGTTCACCGGCCGGAAGTGCTGTCGAATGTGCTCCAACTTGCTTCTGCCTTTCTGGCTTTGGGCTACTGTCTCAACTACGCCTGGCGCACGCGCGACCGCTATCTGCGGCAAAACTGGCTTTTGCTCGGTTCCGCTTTCGCGCTTTGGTCCAGCGCTCAAAGCGTCTACTTCTATTTCCTGATCACAAACCAGCATCAGCCTCCATTTCCTTCGCTTTCGAGCATTCTCTATTTTCTGGTTGCTTTTCCTATCCTTATGGTCACAGTGGTTCGGAGGTCGGCCACTACTTGGGAATGGGTCACCTGGCTCGATTCCGCCCAGGCCTGCATCTTCTTTTTCGCGCTGGATGCACTTCTTTTTTCGCGTCCCTCGCTCATCCCTGTATCCCTTGCCTACGACGTTCAGTGCATTGCCTTCGTGCTTACCGGAGCCATGCGTTATTCCAGCGCGGATTCCGGGGCGGAGCGTGTTTTTTTTCGCAACACTTTCTTATTCCTCGCCCTCTATGGGCTGCTGGTCTGCGGCGGCATTCATCTGGAGGTCGATTTCAAGGTCACACGCGCTTGGTTGGACCTTTGTTGGAGCACTCCTTTCCTGATCTTCTGCGCCCTGTCCTCAATCAGTGAGCTGATGCCCGCTGCTCAGCTTCAAGAAATGAAAGCAGGTCTGCCCAGGCGATTTCAGGGGCTCAGCGCGCTCGGTCTTACCGTACTGTCGATCGCCGCCGGCATCGTTCTGGAACTGCATCACACGATCGCCGGCATAGCTGCCCTAGCCGCGGCTTTCCTGCTTTTTGCCGTGCGCACAAGCACCCGCGAATCTCAACTGCATACAGCGCACGACACCCTGGAGTATTCCGTCCTGCATGATGCGCTTACCGGGCTTGCCAATCGCAGGCAGCTTCTCCGTGAGCTGGAAGAGCGCCTCAGACCCCATACCGCCCATACCGGAAAAGTCGCCTTGCTCTTCATCGATCTTGACCGGTTTAAAACCATCAATGACGGTCTCGGCCATGCTTTCGGCGACAGGCTGTTGATTGCCGTCGCTCAAAAGCTAACCTCCGCCGTGCACGCGGGCGACCTCGTCGCGCGTCTCGGAGGTGATGAATTCGTCATCATGACGGAGTGCGCCGATCTGGCGCAAGCGCGGGTTTTGGCCGATGCCGTTGTGCAGCAGCTCCGCACGCCTCTGATCATTGAGGACCGTACCCTCCATGTCACGGCCAGCACCGGCATTGTGCTGGGGGAAGCCGGCATGGATCCCGACGAGCTTCTGCGCAGTGCCGACTGTGCCATGTACGCTTCAAAAGATCGAGGCAGGAACCAAGCGACCGTGTTTGAAGCCTCCATGGCGGAAAAAGCCAATGGAGCACTCCACCTTGAGACTGATCTTCGAGAAGCACTCGACGCGGGCGGCATCTCCGTTCAGTACCAGCCGATCTATTCGCTTACTGAACAAGCTGTAATCGGATTTGAGGCACTTGCACGTTGGCAGCACCGAACACGCGGATGGATTTCCCCCGGCGATTTTATTCCCATCGCCGAAGATTGCGGCCTTATTGTAGAGCTGGGTCAGCAGGTTCTGCGCCAGGCATGCAGGCAAGTCCAGCAATGGAATAAGCTTTTCGACCGAGAGTTCTATGTCAGCGTCAATGTTTCCTCGCGGCAGTTCGACGATGAGCTGCTGCTTAAAAAAGTTAAAGCTGCCCTAAGTGAAAGTGCACTCCCCCCAAGTCGCCTGAAACTCGAAGTAACGGAATCCGTTCTCCTCACCGGCGTTCAACCGGTCAGAGATATTCTGGACGAAGTACGCGCCATGGGTGTTGAAATCGCACTTGACGATTTCGGCACCGGCTACTCCTCACTTTCCTATCTTCTGCGGTTTCCCTTCGACTTGATCAAGATCGACCGAAGCTTCGTACAAGCCCTCGACACTAATGCACAGCGTGCGGATCTGGCCGGGGCGATCGTGCAGATTGCTGCCAATCTGGGCAAGAAGGTAATTGCCGAAGGGGTCGAAACTGAAAGCGAATTGAGGTGCCTGCAAGGAATGCGGTGCGATCTCCACCAAGGTTACTTGTTTTCAAAGCCGCTTGCGCCCGAGGTCATCACGCGCCTGCTCAGCGAATGCAGCGATGTTACGGAGCTACCGAGCGGGCAGCGTAAGCCGATCTGGGCAGCAGCGCCGCCGATGCCGTCCGTCACCCGCCACTTTGCGCAAAATACGTCGAACGGTCTGCTCATCTCTGCCGCGGGATCGGGCGGACGACCTGCATATACTTTGCTGAATTAAGCCGCCGACCACCCAGGCGATGTCATAACTTCTGTGCGACCTCGGCCTGCTCATGGGCATGGTAACTCGAGCGTACCAGCGGTCCACTTTCCACATGCCGAAAGCCCATCCGCAATGCTTCTTCCTTGAGAAAGGCAAACTCTTCGGGGGTATAGTAGCGCGTCATCGGCAGGTGGTCGCGCGAGGGCCGCAGATACTGCCCGACCGTCAACACGTTCGTGCCCACATCGGCAAGATCGCGGAAAACGGCCAAAAGCTCGTGCATCTCCTCGCCCAGCCCGACCATCACGCCGGATTTCGTCACCATCCCAGGCCGCAGCTCTTTCGCAAACTGAAGCAGCCGCAGTGTCCGCTCATACCGCGCGCCCGAGCGCACCGCCCGGTAGAGCCGAGGCACCGACTCTGTATTGTGGTTCAGGATTTCCGGACGGGCTTCCACTACCGTGCGGATCGCTTCCTCGCTGCCCTGAAAATCCGGAATAAGCACCTCAACCTGACAGCCCTGCGCCTGCTCGTGAATCAGCCGGATCACGTCGGCAAACATGCGCGCGCCGCCCAGAATGTCATCATCCCGGTTCACACTCGTAATCACGGCAAACTTCAACCCAAGCTCGGCGACAGCTTCGGCCACCCGTCGCGGTTCATCAAGGTCGATCGGCTCCGGGCGACCTTTTGGCACCGCGCAAAATCCGCAGCGCCGGGTACACAGGTTGCCGAGCATCATGAATGTCGCGGTGCGGTGATTCCAGCACTCACCGATGTTGGGGCAATGCGCCGACTCGCACACGGTATGGAGGTTGAGCGACCGCGCCAGCTTTTTCAAATCGTGATAGTTGTCGCCGACCGGCGCACGCGCTTTCAGCCATGCGGGCTTGGGTGCCGGCCGCTTGGGCGCGAGATCGATCTGAATCAGTCCGGAAGGCTCGGTTGCGCTTGCCATCACCGTCAGTGTACCCCTGCTGCCTGCCTATGCGTCTCAACTCCAAACGTAAGGAAATGGCTGACATCGCGCACAAACTTGTTCGACTCCTCCGCATAGGGAAAGTGCGCACTCCGCGTGAACTCGTCGAAGCGTGCATCCGGTAGCGCTCGGGCAAGCATCCGCATCCGGTCAATCGCAATCGCCCCGTCGAAGCGCCCGCCCATTACGAGCACCGGCATCGTGAGCCGTCCGAATTCCGCAAAGCGGTAACAAAGGTAGTCGCGTCCCGGCGCAAAATAAGCATTGCTCAACTCGCCCGTGTTGCGCAGCCCGCTCCGGTCATCCCACGCCTTCTGCTCACGGCGAAAGCGCTGGTCATGGAACTGCTGCCAATCCGCAAACTGCTGCCGGTCTACCCGGCTGAGGGCAGCCATATCCAGGGCAAACCGAGCTTTTGCAATGGAGCACGAGGAGCCGCCCTGCTCTGCTGCCCGAAGCGCCTCCCCAGGCTCGCCGCTCATCACTGCCCGCCAGGGTTCCGGGTAGCGCGCTTCGATTTCTCTCTCCCAATCCACCCACGTTCGCGGCATGTCCACCGCACCATCGAGCACAATCAGTTTGCGCACATGCTCGGGGTAGCGCGCCGCGTATTCAAGCGCAATCGTCGCCCCGAAACTATGGCCCAGCAGAGAAAGTTGAGGCACACCGAGCTGCCTGCGAAGTGACTCCACATCCTCGACGAGAGCCGCCATTGAGTAGTCCCTGCTTGCCGGTCGCTCGCTTCGACCCGAACCGCGCTGGTCGAAATACACCACCTGCATTTGCTTTTCGAGCCGGGGACCGACCATTTTCTCAAAGCTGTAGCTGTTATAGCCGGGGCCGCCATGGAGATAAAGCAAAGGCACTCGGCCCGGAGTAGATACACCGGCGATCCGATACCACAAATGAACGCCGTTGATCACGCCGCTTTGCCCCTGTGCGGCACGTTGCGGACTCAGCATAGCTGTATTGAGCAAGATACAAAAGATGGAAGCAACGAGCGAGCGATGCATGAAATGACTACGCACGGTGGGCGTATACCGTTCCGCGAACTTCTTATGGGCTTTTTAGGCAGCCGCCTGCAAAAACAAGCAGGCGGCTGCTCAATCCTGGGACAAACTACGGCGCAATCGTCCGATACACCAGCCCATGCCGCATCACCATCACCGGCACCAGCGGCGGAGGGGGAGCCATGTACACGGGCGGAGGAGCGGGCGCGTACAAAATTGGTTGCGGGAGCGCGGGCGGTGCGTACTGCTGCACATAGGCAGTCGGTTCGCGACGGTACAGCCCTGAAGGGTTGCGCTGCGGGTCGGACGTAGCCGGTACGGCCAAGTCGTCCATGATCTTAAGCGTCAACCGAGTTTCACCCTTGAGCGTAGGACGTGGACCGCGTCGCGGCAGATTGATCAAATCGAGCGGCCACAGGATGGGCAGCGACCACTCAACCGTGTCGCGTACCGCATGACCCTTGCCCTGGATACGCCCGGTTTTGTCCACTGAGTAGCCGGGTACGTCCACCACCTTGGCCGCCACCGGGATGATGGTGTCGGGCTCCATCACCATGCGGTCGAAGCGCAGCTCCATATACCCCTTGCCGACAAAATGGCCAGGGTCTTTATAGTCCTCAAACCGGCCCACAAGGTAACTGCCGTAGGGCACAGTCGCGCGGCCGTACCGCTCCGCATAGCTCAACTGGCACAGCACCGGATCACCCAGTTGAGCGGTTTTCGAGGAGAGCTTCGGCTCGGCGATGGTGCACTGCAAAAGCGAGCCTGCGGGAATAATCCGCTCAGCGGCTTGTGCTATGAAGGTAGGGGCAAGAAGCAAGGAAAGTGCGAACAGCGCGCCCTTCATGGGGCCTCCAAATCAGACAACAGATACTGGACCGGGTCGATGCGCTTGCCGTGGGTGCGGCAAACAGTGGTTTGGCGGTCCCGGTCGATCGGTAGGGCCTCTTGCTCCGGGACTCCATCTTGCACGGCCCCGTGAAGAAGGGTCAATGGGAAAATAGCCGGCTTCGGTCCGGCTGCAACGAAGTCCCCCTTCAACAGCT
The DNA here is from genome assembly GCA_964244985.1 of uncultured Acidobacteriaceae bacterium. Classification (GTDB taxonomy): domain Bacteria; phylum Acidobacteriota; class Terriglobia; order Terriglobales; family Acidobacteriaceae; genus EB88. The sequence continues at coordinate 4,860 of CAXTKZ010000074.1, read as the reverse complement.
ATGCTTCTCGCATGGATTGCCTTTTTTGCCGAATCGCCGACAGGAGTCTCCCGGTTGACTTACTGCACGCGGATGAGCAGGTTGTTGCCTTTCATGACATAGCCCCACAAGCGCCTGTGCACCTTTTAATCATCCCGCGCGAGCACCTGCCGTCGCTCGCTCACACCGCGCGGGAACACGCGCCGCTGTTGGGCCACATGCTGGCGGTCGCTGCGGAACTGGCTGCGAAACAAGGGCTTGCGCAAGGTTTTCGCACCGTCATCAATGCAGGGCAGCATGGGGGGCAAACCGTCGACCACCTCCATCTTCACGTGCTGGGCGGTCGCGCCATGGGCTGGCCGCCCGGCTAAAAAGCCCGGCCTGGGCCGGGCTTTCCACAAAAGCGAGCTTACGCGCCCGCGAACTCTTCTTCCTCTTCGGCCAGGCCATGGCGGCGCAGCAGGTTGGATAAGTTCTGCGAGAACGCCGCTTTCGGCATTACGGTATCGCAACCGGCCTCGATCGCCTTCATCTTGAGATCGCCTTGAATCTGCTGCAAAAAGCCGATAATGGAGGTCCCGCGTTTGAGTTTGGCTTTCAGCTTCGGAATAGCCGTCAGCGGTTTTGCTCCGCCATTGTTGAGATCGAACACAATCAGCGAGGGTCGATCCGCATCGGGCGCGTCGGTGATCGCCGCAAGCGTTTCCTTTTCAGCTTTGGCAAACTGAATTTTCACGCCCAGCTTTTTTGCTGCTTCTTGCATTTTTGCGACCACAAACAGATCTTCAATAAAGCAGACAATCCGAGCGGGCGCGTCCTCTTTAACGATGGCAACGGGCTCGTTCTCCCGAAAGTCATTGCGTCCGTTTACACTGCCGTTGCCGCTGCGGAAGTCCATCGTGGAAGGCGGCGCATCGGCCACATTGCCGTTCACGACGCGGTAGGAGTGGTCCATCGGACCGACAAAGCCTGGGCGTCGCGCTGCACCGAATTTACCCTTACGGCGCGTACCGCCATTGCCGTTTCCGAGATTGTCGGAAAAATGTTCTCCGCTGCCGAAGCCGCCCCGGGCGCCTTCACGATTGCCGTCCGGCCCGTCGGCATTGCGCGCTTTCCAGGCATTTTGTCGCTGAGGCTGGGGGCGTGTATCACGATTGCCGGGCTCGGGAGCGCTTGGACCGCTGCCACGCTTGCGATTCTTTTTGCGCTTGCCGCCCCCTTGGAACTGCCCGCCCCCTTGAGGCTGGCTGTTTTGCGCCTGTACGGGTGGGGCAGGCGTCGGTGGGGGCGCGGGGGCTGTATCCTGAGCTACTTCGCCACCGGCAGTTTGCTGCGCCGCTGCAGCCGCGGGCGCTCCTCCACCGGCTTTGCTTTTCCGCCGCCGCCGCCGCCGACGTCCATTATTGCCCCCGCCGGCAGTTCCCGTGGCTGTACCCCGTTCAGGGCTGGTGCTCCCGACGGCCTCACTGCTGCCGGCCGCGCTATGCCCGTCATCCCCATAATGAGTGATGGGCTCGGATTGCTCTGTGCTCATGCGTGCACGTCCCTCGTGCGTCCCAGCCGCTTGTGGTTTTGCGGCAGGAAGTTTCTTCTTACTTGGTCACATTCACGTTAGATACTGCGGTCCCAGGAAAGGGGCCACCATACAAACATCAGCCGACTCAACAAAAACAGGTCGACTCCGTGATGCGAGTGTCAATGGGCAGCGATGGTTTGCTGTTTGGGCGGCGGTTTAAAAGCTAACCATTCACGCTCCACTCGTTCCAGTGCCGAGTAGATATACTTTGCTCATCCAGCTCACGGCGAGCGCTGGGCATCAGCCGCGAATAACTTGATTAAGGGAGAGGTTACCGCGAATTGTGCGCAGTTGCAAGTGCAGCGACTGTGCCTTTCGTACCCTGCCGGAATTCCGCGCAAGCGAAATCCCAAAATGGCCGATCACTGGCCTCCTGAAATGCCCATACCGGTCCATGGCACGGGGTACCGGTAGGAGCGTAGCTCCCGGCTGAGGTCGCTTCTTCAATGAGCACCTTCAGCCATGGAGCCTGGTATGAGCGGGATACCCGGTACATGCCGGGCACCTCCTGCATCGCTGGCATAGACCCTATAAGCAATTTTTATGCCGCTTATGCACACTTTTAAAATCAACAACTTAGACGTGGCTTCAACCTCCAATCTCCATAAAAATGGATTTAGGAAGGCAGCAGCGCTCACTTTTTCTGTAGATCAGGTCTGGCAGCGTGGGCAGCTGTGGGTTCCGCGCCCGCCAAGGACGGTACGGCGGATGGGCGTCTCGCACACACGGCACGGCAGGCCCTTGCGGCCGTAGACTCGGTGCTCCAGCTGAAAGAAGCCGCGTACGCCATCGGCATCGACGTAGTCGGAAACCGATGACCCTCCGAGCGCGATGGCTTTCCGCAGCACCGCCTGCAGCTCGCTATGAAGCCGGCGCAAACGGGGCCGCGAAACTTTGCCTGCCTGCAGTGAAGGCCGGATGCCCGCGCGGTGTAGGCTTTCGTCGGCATAGATGTTGCCAACCCCATGCAGCAGCGATTGGTTAAGCAGCGCAAGCTTGATCGCGAGCTTGCGTCCGCGAAACAGCGCGATAAAGCTTTGGGAGTCGATTTCAAGCGGCTCGGCACCGGGACCAGTGAAGTTTTCCACTTCATGGAGGACGCGCAGGTCGAGCCGCCCGAACCGGCGCGCGTCCACAAAGCGCAGCTCGCGGCCGGAGGACAGGGCCAGCTGCGCGTGCGTGTGCGGCGGCAAGGGAACGTCCGGCTCCGACACCAGCAAACGCCCAGTCATGCCGAGGTGCACGATCCACTCCCCTTCAAGCGCGCCGTCAAAGCCGAGGAGGTCGGCCACAATATGTTTGCCGACCCTGCGCACGCGACCGATCGTCCGTCCGGGCAAGGCTTCCGCCATGCGCGCGGGAGTGGTTTTGAACGGCTCGGGCTTGGACGAGAACCAGACAGAAACAATTTGTTCGCCGGCAATGCGGTCGTGGACGCCGTTCGCAATGGTTTCCACTTCAGGAAGTTCAGGCATGTAGATTGGATTCGCGAGCGGAGCAACCGGTAGCGGCGCTCAACTCTTGCCGAGCCAGTACGGCGCGAGCGGGCCGCCCCCGCCGTACACCGGGTCGGCGTGCGGAAACGGCAGCGCGGCCATGCGGGCTTTGGCGGCTGCATCCGGTGCATCGCGGCAGATATCCCAGGTCTGCCCGGGCGGGTAGGCACCGACTACTAAAAAGTCAGGAGATTTCGACAGCTCGCAATGACCTGTACCGGCGGGGAGCAGCAGCACATCGCCCCCTCCCACGGTCATCTCGCGCCCGCCAGGGCCGCCTAGCACCAGCCGCGCCGAACCGGCGGCGAAGCCCAGGACCTCATGCGCGGTGGAGTGGTAGTGATGAAAGGTATATACCCCATTGCGCCACTGCGACGGCCAGCCGTTGCGGGTGAACACTTCCTCAAACCGGGCCGGGTCGCCCGCCGGGATCGCGCCGCGGTACAGCAAAACCGGCAAAGCTTTGTTGTTGGGGCACCAGCCGATCGGGCCGAGCGGGATCGCTTCAACGCCGGGGGCGATGCCGCTCCCGACAACCCCCGCGGCAAGCAGGCCGTGGAAGCGGCGACGGCTGAGGTGAGCGGACATGCCGGTTAGGATGCCAGAATCTGCTCCAAGCGATCCACCTCAACTCGGCTGCCGACGATCAGTGAGGTGCGCTCATGAATGCTCTCCGGCTTGGTTTCGAGCACGCGCCCGAATCCGGAAATCGCCCGCCCGCCCGCCTGCTCCGCGATCCAGGCCAGCGGGTTCGCCTCATATAAGAGCCGCAGTTTGCCCTTCGGTTGCTTTTCGGTTGGCGGATACAGAAAGACTCCGCCCTTGAGCAGTGTGCGGTGGAAATCCGCGACCAGCGAGCCGATGTACCGAGACGAGTACGCCTGCCCGTTCAACCGGCCTTCGCGCAGCTCCGTCAGATATTGCTGATATTTGGCCGGAAACGTGCTGTAGTTGGCTTCATTCACGGAGTAGTACTGGCCCTGGTCCGGCATCCGCATGTTGTCGAAGGAAAGCACATACGCCCCGATCGCCGGGTCGAGCGTGAAGCCGTACACGCCCGTGCCGGTGGTATAGACAAACACTGTTGAAGGCCCATACACCACATAGCCTGCCGCCACCTGCCCCAGGCCGGTCTGCAGCAGCGCGTCCTCCAGCTTCGTACCTTCCGGGCGTTTAAAAATGGAGAAGATCGTCCCAACGTTCACGTTGACGTCGATGTTCGAGGAGCCGTCAAGCGGATCGAAGACGATGATGTACTTGCCTTTGTGCCCGGATTTGTCGAACAACACCGGCTCATCGTTTTCCTCCGAGATAAGCGCGGCCACCGTGTCGCGCTGACCAAGGCAATGCTGCATCGCTTCGTTCGCGAACACGTCCAGCTTCTGCTGGGTTTCGCCCTGCACGTTGGTGGCTCCGGCTGAGCCGTACACATCATTCAGGCCGGCTTTGCGGATTTCGGCCGCAATCATCTTGGTCGCAAGCGTGATGCCGGAGAGCATCCACGAAAAGGTCCCGGAGGCTTCCTCCGAGTGCTGGCGCTGCTGGTCGAGGATGTGGGCTTGGATGGTTGTGATGATGGGGCTCGGCATACCCCGAAGCATAGCAGCGCGGCAAACACAGTGCCGTGTTGCGCGCATCCCGGCAGCCCATGAGTCAACAACAGAACATGGAGGCGCAAACACGGTTCGGCGAGGCGATCAACTCAGGAAATCTCGAAGGGATGCGCCAGCTGGTCTCCCCCGGCGTTGTCGAGCATGACCCCGGCCCGAACCAGGGTCCCGGCGCGCAGGGCTACATCGACCTGTTCAC
>CAXTKZ010000073.1:0-16218 GCA_964244985.1 uncultured Acidobacteriaceae bacterium | reverse complement strand
ACTTCGAGGCCGATGACTGGCTCGTATTTGGAAAGCAAAGCTGGATGAAGCACGGCGGTGGCGGCCATGGCACGATTCTACCAACCTGCTTTCACGATCCGATGTTAGTGCTGCATCGCTTTCTTGAGCTGCCCGATAAGGCTGTCGGCGAGCTTCTGCTGGCCGCCGTGCGCCAACCCGAGCGCGAGCCGCTTGCGGTCGCCCGCGGTGCCAGACCAAATGATCTCGCGTCCCGATGGATCCACCAACTGCACGGTCGCGCTCTGCGTGGTCTGGGCGCCGATGTTGACGCCGCGCAGGACGGCGTCCGCGCTCTTCTCATTAAGAACCACGACGACCCCGCCATGAAACTTCTCCGAGATGGAGGAGGCTAGGAACTGGTCGAGATTGTCGGCCATCTTCTCGATATAGATTTTCCGGACGTTTGACACCAGCAGCGTGCCCTGCGCTTGCACGGCCAGGGGAGCGAGGGTGAACGCGAGTGAAAGGGCGAGGCGGAGAATGCGGGAAATCATGGCTTAATAAGACTAGCAAACCCACTGCCGGTAGAGGAGAACTTCTAGCCGGACCAGAAGGGCACAAACTCGAAAGCCTTTGCAAGGTTACTTTCAGAGCGTCGAGCGAGAAGAATGCGCTCTTTCGTTTGAAAGCCGTGAATGCTTTTAGGCCCCTTCAGGTACCTGACTTCAAGGAGTAGACCCGCTGTTAGACTGAAATGATAATGATTCTCCCCTTTGTCCGCGAGCTCCTGGCGGATCTGGAGCGGTCCCCCCAATTTGAGCAAGTCGTGCGCCATCTGGAGATGGGGCGCGGGCGCAGGCGTGTGTCCGGGCTGACCGCAACCGCGCGTGCCTTGTACCTGCCCTCCTTCGCGCGCGCGGCGAAGCAGCCAGCCGTGGTGCTGGTGGCTGATAACAAAGCCGCCGATGCGCTTTACCTGGCGGTACGGGCGGCCTGCGAGTTGACCGGGGCGCTCGCGCCCGAGCGCGTGGTCAAGCTGCCCGCGCCCGATGTGCTGCCGTTTGAGCACCTGTCGCCCCATGCGGAGGTGCAGGAAATCCGCGCGGCCTCGCTATGGAAGATCGCAACCGGGGCGGCGCAGATCGTGATCGCGCCCGTGGAGGCGGCGGCGCAGAAGCTGTTCCGCGCGGAGTATTATGCGGGTCTCGCGCGGACGCTTAAACGCGGGGAGGACCACGACCTCCATGAGTTGACCACCCACCTGCAAAGCGTGGGCTACCAGCAGGTGGACCTGGTTGAAATGCCGGGGCAGTTTACCCGACGCGGCGGCATCCTGGACGTGTATTCACCCGAAGCCGAGCGGCCGGTGCGGGTGGAGTTTTTCGGTGACGAAGTTGAATCGCTGCGGCGGTTCGACCCGGAAACGCAGCGCTCGCTGCAGCCGCTCGACATGGCCACGCTGCTGCCGCTGACTGAAACGCCAGTCACCGAAAAGCTGCTGGCGGCGGTGCATGCGCGTTTGTCCGGGTCGCACCTGGACGATACGGATGCGGTCAGCCGGTCTGTATCTGCGGGCGTGACGGTGTTTCCCGGATGGGAGTTTTTCGCGGGTGTCGCGGGAGCGGACACCTCGCTGCTGGGATTGTGGAAGCGCTCGGTGGTTTTTGTGGAAGAGCCGGGCATGCTGCGCAACCATGTGGAGCGCTGGTGGCATAAGCTCGCGCAGCGGCATGAGCGCTCCAATATCGGCGCGCTGATGCGGCCCGAAGACTTGTATCGCGAGCCCGAGCTGCTGCTCGCGCTCATCTCAAACCAGCCGGGGCTCGACCTGGACCAGTTGGGCATTGTGGATGTGCTTGAGGCGGATACGGCGGTGGGCGAGATCGCGCTGACGACGCGGCCCACGCAAAAGTTCCATGGCAACTCCGTCGCACTGGCCGACGCCCTGCGCTCGCTGATGGACTCGGGGCAGCGCGTGGTCATTGCCGCGGCCAACCAGGGCGAGCTGGAACGCACGGCGGATCTGCTCGGCGAATACGAGCTGCCCTACCGCATCGGTTGGCGATCGGAGCAGGCAACATCCGAGCTGGGACAGAAAGATCGCGCGCAGCGACCCGGTGAGAAAACCCCGCCCGCGCTGGTGCGCGCAGCCCTCGCGAACGGCGTTGCGCTCCTCGACAGCAACATCGTGGTGATCGGCGTCAACGACATTTCCGACGATGCCGATGTCGCGGCGCGCCCGGCGGCGAAGCGATCCAAAACCGCCGCATTTGTTTCCGACTTCCGCGACCTGACCGTGAACGACTACGTGGTGCATGTGGAGCACGGCATTGCGCGCTACGTGGGCCTTCGGGAGATCGAGCAGGGGGGCGTCAACGTCGAGTTCATGATCCTCGAGTTCGCGGACGCGGCTCGGCTGTATGTACCGCTCACGCGGCTCGACCTGATCCAGAAGTACCGATCGAGCGAAGGCGGCCCGGCACCCGTACTCAATAAACTGGGCTCGCAGCAATGGGCAAAGACCACGGCGCGCGTACGCAAGGCCATGGAGGATATGACCGATGAGCTGCTGAAGCTCTATGCGCAGCGCAAAGCCGCGCGCGGTCACCAGTTCGCGCCGGACAATGAGTTCCAGCGTGAGTTTGAAGACGCTTTCGACTTTACTGAAACCGACGACCAGCTGGCGGCCATCCGCGACATCAAGGCCGACATGGAGTCCGAGCTGCCCATGGACCGGCTGCTGTGCGGCGATGTGGGCTACGGCAAAACGGAAGTCGCCATGCGCGCGGCGTTCAAGGCCGTGCAGGACGGCAAGCAAGTTGCGGTGCTGACGCCCACAACGGTGCTCTGCTTCCAGCATTTCGAGAGCTTCAAAAAGCGCTTCCGGCAGTTTCCCATCAACATCGAAATGATCTCGCGGTTCCGTACCCCCAAGGAGCAGAAAAAAATTCTTGAGAGTGTAGAAGCGGGGCGCGTGGACATCCTCATCGGCACGCACCGGGTGCTCGCGCAGGATATCAAGTTTCAGGACATCGGCCTGCTGGTTGTGGATGAGGAGCAGCGCTTTGGCGTGAAGCACAAAGAGCGGCTGAAGCAGATCCGCGCGCAGATCGACGTGTTGACCATGTCCGCCACGCCCATTCCACGCACGCTGCATATGTCCTTGATCGGCCTGCGCGACATGAGCGTGATTGAAACGCCGCCGAAGGACCGCATGGCCATCCAGACCGTCGTCGCGAAGTTCGACGAAAAGCTGGTGCGGTCGGCGGTGGAGCTCGAGATGGAGCGCGGCGGCCAAACATTTTTCGTGTACAACCGCGTGGAATCGATCTACGAGATTGCGTCCAAAATCCGCGAGCTGGTGCCGTCCGCGCGGGTCGTCGTCGGGCACGGGCAGATGGGAGAAGCAGCCCTTGAAAAAGTCATCCTCGCGTTTATGAATCACGAGTACGACGTGCTGGTCGCGACGACGATCATCGAGAACGGCATCGATATCCCGCTTGCGAATACGATCATCATCAACCGCGCCGACCGGCACGGCTTGTCGGAGCTGTACCAGCTGCGCGGACGCGTAGGGCGGTCGAACCGCCGTTCGTATGCCTACCTGTTGATCCCGCCGGAGCAGGAGCTGACGGACATCGCGCGGCAGCGTTTGGCGGCGCTGAAGGAGTTCTCGGACCTGGGCGCGGGCTTCAAAATCGCGGCGCTCGATCTGGAGCTGCGCGGTGCCGGCAACATGCTGGGCGGCCAGCAGAGTGGGCACATTGAAGCGGTCGGGTTTGAAATGTACTCGGGCATGCTTGAAGAAGCGGTCGCGAAGATCAAGGGCGAGCATCAGCCGGAGACCATCACGACGCAGCTCAACCTGGGAATCTCGCTGCGGGTGGACGACAGCTACATCCCCGAGGAGAATCAGCGCCTGCGCGTGTACAAACGCATCGCCGCGGCAACGAGCGAGACTGCGGTGGAGGATGTCCGCAGGGAGTTGGAAGACCGCTACGGGCCTGTCCCGGAAACGGTCAGGCACTTGCTCGAAGCAGGGGCGCTCCGCGCTGAGTGTGAGCGCCTGGGTGTCTCACACGTGGACAGAAAGAAGGGCGAGGTGCAGATGCGCTTCGCTCCACAGGCCGCTGTGGACCCGAACCGCCTGATGCGTCTGGTTGCCAAAAACGCGAGGCAGGGCGCGCAATTTACGCCCCAGGGCGTGCTGCGCTTCCCGCTTACAGCGACGGAGCCGGTGGAGACGATCCTGGAAATCCGTTTGCTGCTGGACGAATTGGCAGTGGAGCAGGCGGTGGTAGCTTAGTAATCAGTTGAAGAGTTACCGTAAGTTAGTTTTAGTGCAAGCAACACTTGCTCCCGCAATTCCGTCTCATTGTTGCGCCGTAAGAACGGTCTTGAAAGAGGAAACAGCATGGCACATGGGTTTATCTGGTGGATTATTGTCGGTCTGATCGCAGGCTGGCTGACGGGCAAGATCATGAGCGGCGGCGGTTACGGCGCGATCATGGACATCATCATCGGCATCGTCGGTGCGCTGCTCGGCGGCTTTATCATGTCGCACTTGGGCTTTGCGGGTTCGGGCGGACTCATCTACTCGATTATCGTTGCGGTAATCGGGGCCGTGATTTTAACCTTCCTTCTGCGCCTTATTACGCGCGGGCGTGTACAGCAGATATAACTGCAACGATAGAAAAGCAAAGGCCTCGGCATAAGCCGGGGCTTTTGTTTGCCCTTCAGCCGGGATTCATCTGCTCCTGCCATACTGTGAGGCGCGGGTCTCGAAGGCCCGACTTAGGAGCTCTCCATGCGTTTGGGTATATACGGTTCGGCTGTGCTGGCTTGTGTTTCACTCACCTTTCAAGCGGGAGCGCAGGGCTATCATGTGGTGGATCGCTGGACCGTCGGCGGCGAAGGCGGATGGGACTACATCGAAACCGATTCCGCCGCGCATCGGCTGTATATCGCGCACAACGTGACCGTGGATGTCATCGATACGCAAACCGGCAAGAAGGTTGGAGCCATTACGGGACTGGGTGGAACGCATGGTGTAGCTTTTGATGCGGAAGGCAAGTACGGCTACATTTCAGACGGGAAGGCAAACGCCGTCGTCATTTTCGACCGCAAAACACTGGCCAAAGTCGCGTCGGTACCGGTGGGCACCAACCCGGATGGCATTGCGTATGAGCCGGTAACGAAGACGGTGTGGGCGTTCAACGGACGCAGCAACGATGTTTCCGTGGTGGACACGGCAACCCGGACCGTGACCGCGACGATCAAGCTCCCGGGCAAACCGGAGTTTCCCGCCGCCGACGGCACGGGCGTGGTGTTCGCGAATATTGAAGACAAAAACGAGCTGGTGAAGCTGGACGCGCGCGGCAAAACGCTGGCTGCGACGTATCCGCTGACCGGGTGCGAATCGCCCTCGGGCCTCGCGATGGATCGCAAAGGGCGCAAGCTGTTCTCAGTGTGCGACGGCAAGGTGATGGCAATCACGAGTGCCGACACCGGCAAGGGAATCGGGACCGCCCCGATCGGCGATGGACCGGACGCGGACCGCTACGATGCGAGAGCCGGGCTTGCCATTTCCTCGAACGGGCAAACCGGAGATATGACGTTTGTGGACGTGCGTGGGGCCACGCCGAAGGTTGTGCAAACAGTCCAGACCGCGCCCGGAGCGCGCACCATGGCGTTGGATGAGGCGACCGGGCGCACGTATACCGTGACGGCCCAGTTCGGGCCCAAGCCTGCCCCCTCAGCCGAGAACCCGCATGGGCGTCCGCCCGTGCTGCCAGGGACGTTTGAGGTGATTGTGGTTGGGAGATAAGACTCCCCACAAGAAGGGTCATCCTGAGCCGTAGGCGAAGGACCTGCTTGTTGCGCGCGGTGCGAGCAAAAGCAGGTCCTTCACTGCGTTCAGGATGAGCCATTTTTGGGTTTGATACGTGCTTCCGCTACGCCAACCGCGTACGGCGTGTCAGCAGGTAGTACACCACCGGCGTCACCAGCAGGCTCAACACGAGCGATACGAGCAAGCCGCCAATCACGGCGACAGCCAGCGGCTGCAGCATTTCGCTGCCGGAGCCGAGCGCAAAGGCAAGCGGCAGCATCCCGCAGATCGCCGCGGCGGCGGTCATCAGGATGGGCCGCAGCCTGCGCCGCGCCGCTTCCATCATCGCTTCGCGGGCACCCATGCCGGCGGCGCGGAAGCGTTCGTCCGCGTCCAGCAGCAGGATGCCGTTTTTCGCGACGATGCCGATGACCATGATCAGACCCATGAAGCTGGACACATTGAAGGTGATGCCTGTCATCAGCAGCGCCGCGACTACGCCGGCCGCCGACAGGATGGAGGACACAAGAATGGCCGTCGGCGCGGAAAAAGATCGGAACTCGATCAGCAGCACACCGAAAACCAGCGCAAGCGACAGCAGCAACACACGGAACAGATCGGCAAACGACTTCTGCTGCTCCTGGTAGGTGCCGCCATATTCGACCCGCACCGAAGAAGGCAGGTGCAGGCCCGTGACGATGCGCTGCACGCGGCCGATCGTGCTGCCAAGGTCTGCGCCCTCAAGCCGCCCGGTGACGGCGATCAGCCGCTGGAGGTTTTCGCGCTTGAGCTCGTTTTGCGGAGGCAGCTGCGTTACTTCAGACAGCGAGCCGAGCGTGGCGAGTCTGCCCCCGGCACTGTTGAAGACTGTGTTTTCCATGGCTTCCAACGAGCTTCGCGACTCCGCGGGGAGGCGCACGCGCACAGTATATGGGCGACCGTTCGCGATCACGGGCATGGTGGCGGCGACGCCATCGAGCATCGCCGTGGCGTCCTCGGCTGCCTCCATGGGGCTGAAGCCGAGCCGCGCGGCTACCGACGGGTTGACCTGGAAGTTCGTGGCAGGGCCGGAGATGGTATTGTCGATCCCGTTTTGGACATCGGTGACGCCGGGGATTTTTGCGATGGCCTCCCCCACACGTGGACCGACGGTCGCGAGCAGCGCGGAGTCGGGCGAGTAAAGCTTGATCTGGATGGGCTGCGGCGCGTTCGACAAGTCGCCGATCATGTCCTCAAGCACCTGCGCAAACTCAACATCGAGCGCGGGCTCGGTTTTTTGGATTTGCGAGCGCACGTCGGCGATGATTTCGTCGATGCCGCGCGAACGGTGGGCTTTGAGGCGCACGGTAAAGTCGCCGGTGTTAGCCTCCGTCACGGCAGCCAGGCCCATTTGGAGGCCGGTGCGCCGGGAGGTGGCGGTCACCTCCGGAGTCGCTTGCAGGATGCGCTCGACATGCTGCAGGACGCGGTTGGTTTCCCCAAGCGATGAACCGGCGGGCATGATGTAGTCGAGGATAAAACCGCCCTCATCGAGCGAAGGCAGCAGGTCGGAGCCGAGCGCCCGATAGCCCAGGCCCGCACCCAGCACCAGCAGCAGGCAAATGCCGCCGAGCGCGAGTGGACGGCGCAGGGCCCAGCCGAGTGCGCGGGTGTGCGCCCCAAGCACACGGCCCATCAGGCGGCCAGTATGTTCTTTGGCCTGCTGCCTGCCCCGTAAAAGAACGAGCGATAGCGTCGGCGTAAATAAGAGCGCGAGCGCGAGCGAAGTCAGCAGCGCGGCTGTCATGGTTAGGGCCAGCGCGCGCAGAAACGACCCCGTGACACCCGACACGCCCGCAAGCGGAAGAAACACAACGACCGGGGTGAGAGTCGAAAATACAAGCGGCCCGGAGATTTCGCGCAGGGCCAGCCGGACTGCCGATGCCGGGCTTTCGCCCGCGTCGCGGTGGAGCACAATGTTTTCAATCACGACGATGGCGTCATCGATGACCAGGCCGATCGCCGCCGCGAGCCCGCCCAGCGTCATCAGGTTGAAGCTTTGGCCGGTGAGCGAAAGAAAAATGAACGTAACCGCAACCGTGACCGGGATGACCATGCCCGCGACGAGTGAGGCGGCGGTGTCGCGCAGGAAAAGGAACAGGATGAGGCAAGCCAGCGCGAGGCCGATCAAGATGGCGTCACGCACGGAACGGACGCTGTCGCGCACCAGCTCGGACTGATCGTAAAAAGGCGTGAGCGTCGCGCCGGGGGGCAGGGTTTTTCTGAGCTGCGCGATTTCCGCCTCAGCCGCGTTCGCAACCGCAACCGTGTTGCTGGTGGGCTGCCGTGCGATGTTCAGCAGCACCGCGGGACGGCCGTTCGCGGTAACGGCGGTGTATACAGGCAGGGTGCCGCGCTCCACCCGCGCCAGGTCGCCGATACGCACAGGCGCGCCGCCCGCCGTGGTTTTCACGGCGAGCGAGCCGAGTGACGCCGCATCGTGCGCCTGCGCGCCCACGAGGCCCAGAATGAGCTGGTGGTTGGCCTCATACAAGCCCGGCGAGTCGATCAGGTTCGATTGGTCGACGGCGTTGACCAGGTCGAGAACGGTGACGCCCGCCGCCTGCATGCGAGCCATGTTGGGGACGAGGTGGTACTCCGGTACTTGTCCGCCTTGGACCGTGACCGTGCGCACGCCGGGAACGCGGTTAAGTGGGGGTCTGAGCTGGTAGGTCGCCAGCTCCCACAAATCCGTCTGCGACAGGGTGGGCGATTGAAGGCTATAGCCGAGGATGGGAAACGTGGCAAAGGTGAGCCGGTTGGTGGTGATAACGGCGGTTGCCGGCAAGGTCTGGCGCATTTTGCCGAGCTCGGCATTGACCAGCTGCAGCGCTTGCGCCATGTCCGTGTTCCAGGTGAAAAACAGGCTCACTTCCGCCGAGCCCCGGCTGGTGGTGGAGCGCACGGTTTCAAGCCCCGGAACGGCATTCATTGCGTCTTCAAGCGGTCGCGTGACGGTCACCTCCATCTGCTCAATGGGGGTCACGCCGTTGTCGATGCCGATGACGATGCGCGGGAAGTTGGTCTCAGGAAAAACTGAAATGGGCAGCTGAAACGCGAGGTATACGCCCAATAACGTGAGCACGGCGAGGAAGAAGAAGATGGGTCCGCGGAAGCGCTCGAAAAAGAATGCCGGGGGTGCCGAAAGGGAAGGCGGGGCTGCCTGCGTGCTCACGAGCCGGCCTTTACTTTCGTGCCGTCTTCCAGCCCGTACGCGCCTTCGGTGATGACGGTGTCGGTCGTCGTGAGCCCGTTCGTGATCTGCGCGTTCGTGCCGTCGAGGATGCCAACCTGCACCGCGCGCTTATGGGCCGCGCCGTCCGGGCCTGCAAGCATCACGTACTTTGAGCCGTCGGAGGCCGTGAGCAGCGCGGCAGCAGGCACAAGCAGCGCGTCCGCAACAGTATGGCCGACAAGGCTCGCGTGCACGGGCGTACCGACTTTTAGACGCCCATCGCGGTTTGGCATACGCACCCACACCTCAAGTGTGGTGCTGCCGGGGTCAAGCGCCGGGCTCACCAAGGAAACCAGCGCGGGTAAGGAAGCCGGGATGCCGGGCAGCGTTACGGTCGCGGCATCGCCCACTTTCAACCCCTGTGCCGCGCTTTGCGCCAGGTGCACCCTGGCGAGCAGCGCGGTCGTATCCATCACGGTGACAAGCGGGGTGCCTGCCGCGGCTGTTTCTCCGGCGAACAGCGGCCGGTCGGTCACGATGCCTGCGATCGGACTGCGGATCTCCGCATAGGCGGCCTGCGCCTGGGCACCCAGGTACTTGCCTTTCGCGCTTTGGGCGGTGCCTTCCGCCTGCTGCAAGGTAGCTTTGCGGCTGACGGCTTCCAGTGCATGGAGGTGCTCGTTCGCGACATCGAGAGCGGCCTGCGCCTGCACCAGCGCGGCGCGGGCCGTGTCCAGGTCGCGTCCGGGGATCGCGCCCTGCGTGAACAAGTTTTCGCGTGCGCTGACAATGCTTGCCTGCAGGTCGCGCGCGGCCTGCGCCTGACCGACATCGAGGCGGGCGCGCTGCGCTTCCTCCGGTACCTGCGCGCCGCGTGTGCTTTCATAAGCCGCCTCCGCGGCTGTGTAGGTGCCGCGCGTGTCCACGGCGGCTGCCAGGAGATCGCGGTTTTCAAGCGTGGCCAGCAGCTGCCCGGCTCCCACATGCGACCCGCGCTGCACATAAAAGCGGCGCACCGGCGCGGAAATGCGGGGAGACAGGGCAGCCTGCGCCAGCGGCGACAGCACCCCATCCGTGGCGATATGGCTGGAGATGGTGCCGCGCTCGGGGTGCGCCGTTTCCACCGACACAAGGGCGGCGGGCGCGGCTTCCTCAGCGTCCTTGCCGCAGCCGAGCAGGCACACAAGCGCGCATACTGCCAGTTGAGCTCTCATTGCAAGGGTGCCCCCGTCAGAGTTTCGAGTGTGCCCAGCGCCTGCCGATAGCGTACGTCGCCGTCTACCTGCGCGGTTTGGGCGTTTACAAGCGTTATTTCGGCGTCGACTACTTCCAATACCGTCGCCTCGCCGCTCCCATAGCGCAGGCGCGTCAGGCGGAGGCTTTCCGCGGCGTCGCGCACGGTACCAGCCAGGGACGCCATCTCCTCCCGCGCGGTTTGCGCTTCGCTGTAACCTTCATGAAGATTGACCACCAAACGGCGTTGGGCGGCTGTCAATGCCGTGCGCACGGCATCGCGGCGCAGCTCGCTTTGCTTCACGCGGCGCGGGGTGGCGAGCCAGTCCCACACGGGGATGTCGAGCGTCGCGCCCAGCGAGTAGCCGAGGTTGTTGGGGTTGCGGGTGCGGTCGAATTTGGCTTTCGTCGCGAACGTCGTGGCGTCGATGCCGTAGCTAAAGTTCAAAGCGAGATCGGGCAGGTAGGCTGCCTGTGCCCCCAGCACCTCGGCATTGCTTTGCTGCAAAGCAGCCACCGCGCTCGCGAGCTCCGGGTTCTTGTCCCGCGCCCCTGCTTCGACATCGGCGAAAGAAGGCAGCGCGGGCGCGGGTGCCGCTTCCACGGTGTAGGACGTCAAGGGGTCAGGGAAGAGCAGCGTCGCGAGCTCCAGGCGTGCGCGGTCGCGGGCCAGTGCCGCATCGCGCAGATCGCGCTCGCGCTGCTGGAGCGTGAGTCGGCTTTTGAGCACATCAGCGTGGGCGGCTTCCCGGGCCGCCTCGCGCTTTTCTGTCAGGGCGACAAAGTCCGCCGACTCGTCGCGTGCGGTGGTCAGGACTTTGAAACGGCTCTCGTTGGCGAGCACGCCGTAAAACAATCCCGATACAGCGGCAGCCAGGCCGCGACGCGCAATGGCAAGCTCGGCGGCGGCCCGGGCAGCATTGGCGTCGGCGGCGCGCACGGCGGCCACCTGCGCCAGCCCCGCGGTTTCCGTGATGGAGGCTTGGCTCGCGTACTCACGCACGGCGTTGTTGGCGATAAAGATGGGCGCGGGCTGGTTGCCGGTGGGTCCGGCCCCATTCAATGCGCCGTTGGGTTGCGTGTACAGCGCCTGGTTGTGGTAGATGACCCCCGGCAGTAGGGCGGCACGCGCGATGCCTTTATCGAGCGAAACAGCTTTTGCCTCAGCCTGGGCTGCCGCGAACGCGGGCTCACTGGTCTCCGCCCGGTGGATAGCTTCCGGCAGTGTGATGGCGATCGGCGGCACCCCTGCTTGCGCATAGGCAAGTAGGGGTGTAAACGCGAGCAGGACAGCGCGCCGAAGACGGACGGGCAACATGCTCTTCAGTGTAGGGAACTCGACTTAAACCGTGCTGAACATTTGTGCGCGCGCCGGGAAAGCAGATTCCAAGGCCCAGCCATATCGCAGGAGCGGCTCGGCTTTTTGAGCGAAGCCGAGGAGCACGGAAACAAGCTGCCGCGAACCGAGCAACGCGGGGTCAAGCTCCTGCTGGGTGATGAAGCTTTTGAGCCGGAGCAAGGGAGCGGCGGGGGTATCGGCGAAGCGCTCAAAGCCGCGCGGCATGCGCATAAGAGAGTCTGTCCGGTCCAGCGTGAGACTTTCCGCGAGACGTAGAAGCGGCTTTGGATCGGCTGCGATCCACTCACGCCAGCGCCCGAGGCTTACCTTCTCCGGCTGCCAAAAACCCGCTGCCGCAAACGAGCCTTTGGGGTCGATGTGGATGTACAGAATGCCATCCTTGGCCTTGCTGCCGTCTCGGTGCAGGGCACTGCCCATATTGGTTTTAAATGGCGTTTTATCGTTGGAAAAGCGGATGTCGCGGTAGATGCGGAACACGGGCGAGCGCCGCGAGGGTGCCAGCGGCAGGCCCGCCTCATGGAGTCGCCCAGTCAGTTCATCGAGTAAAAGCAACATCGGCGCGACCGCGAGTGCTTCATACTCCGCTTTGCGCGGGGCGAACCATTCGCGGTCGTTGTTGCGCGCCAGCTTACGGAACCACGGCAGAGTGCCTGCTGGAAAGCCCTCAAACCGCGGAACCGCCAACCCTAGCGGCCGGTTTCCGGACGACTTGAAGCGACCGGAATCGGTGCACGTCCGAACAGCACATCGAGCACCCAATCGGTAAGGATGCGGCTTTGCTGGCCGATACCGGGCATCTTGGCGAGGTAGATAGCGCGCCACATGGCCCACGCGATAAAGCCCGAGAAGTTATACCCATACACGCGCGCCACCCCCGTCTGGTGGCCGACCAGAGCCAGCTCGCCGATGGGCGTGAACTGGAACGGCTTTAACGGTTTGCCGCGCAGTGTGCTCACAATGTTTCCGCCGACCAGCTTGCCCTCGCGCGTGGCATTTTGCGCGGTCGGTCCATATGTGCCGTTGCCGTCCGGTTTGGGGATCTCCGCATTGTCGCCGAGCGCCCAAATGCCGGGGTAGTCCGGCACCTGGCAGTACGCGTCCACCTGGATGCCGTGGTGCTTGCCCTTGGGTGCGGGCAGGGTCTCGATCAACGGATTCGGCATCACGCCAGCTGTCCAGATCAGGGTGCGCGTCGGAATACGGTCGCCGTCCTTTACCTGCACAAAATCGGCACCCGCTTCGGAAACGCTCGC
Organism: uncultured Acidobacteriaceae bacterium; assembly: GCA_964244985.1. GTDB lineage: Bacteria > Acidobacteriota > Terriglobia > Terriglobales > Acidobacteriaceae > EB88. The sequence goes on along the minus strand of CAXTKZ010000073.1, from coordinate 3,367 downwards.
ATTCAGCTGGACTTCAACGCCGCGCTCCTCCAGCTTCTGCATCGCGAACTCTGCCAGATCCGGAGTGATTTCTTCAAGCAACCGCTTGCCCGGGTGCACCACGACGGTGCGGATTTCGTCCTCGCGAAATCCGGGGAACGTTTTGGCACTCGAGCGAACGAGACCGTTCAAGGCCGCCATGGTTTCCACTCCCGTGTAGCCGCCGCCGGCCACCACAAAGGTGAGCAGCTCCTTTTTCCTCGCGGGGTCCGGCTCAACGTTGGCCCGCTCCAGGCAGGACGAAACCTTCAGAAAGGCCTTGGGTGCATCTTCAAGCCGCTTCATGGGGATCGAGTTTTGTTCAACGCCGGGGAGGCCGTGGTACGACGTTACAGCCCCGAGCGCGATCACAATGTGATCGCCGTGCAGGGTTTGCTTCAGGGGTTCCAGGTGATCGAGTCCGGTTTCGACGTCGACTGTTTTGTTCTTGAGATCGATGCCCGTCACATGCCCTTGAACGAAATTGATGCGGCGGGAAAAGGCGCGCGCCGGGCTGACGATGTGCTGGGGGTTGATGTCGCCGCCGGCCGCCTCGGTGAGCATGGGGGTGAACAAAAGAAAGTTGTTCGCATCGATGAGCGTGATTTCTCCATTGTCGGCTTCGGGCAGCAGCCGCGCGAGTTCCTGCGCCGCGCTGCTGCCTGCAAAGCCTGAACCCAGAACCAGAAAGCGCTTACCCTTGCCGAGATCGGCGTTTTGTTCCCGCCGCTCCGCATGACGCAGCACAGTCCAGGCACCGTAAACGGCACCCAATGCAAGGCCGGTGTTGGCCAGTGTTTTTGCCGCAGAACCCATTCTGAACTCCTCTTACTGCTCGTGGTAGCTGCGCATCAGGCCGCCGTCGACAACATAGGTTGAGCCCGTGATGTAACCGGCTTTTTCCGACGCGAGAAAGGCTGCCAGATCCGCGACATCCTCGGGGGTTCCCATTCGATTGAGCGGGATGTTTTTGAGCAGCGCATTGAGCTCTGCCTGGTTGCCCATCAAGTTCTTGTTGATCGGTGTTTGGATCGCCCCGGGAGCGATGTTGTTGACCGTAATGTTCATGGGCCCGAGCTCGACCGCGAGGTTGCGCATCATCATGCGCATGCCGCCCTTGCTGATGCAGTAGGTCGCAAAAGTCGGGAAAACCATGTCCTCGTGCACGGAGCTCATGTTGAGGATGCGTCCCGCTTTTTTTGCTTCCGACAGTTTTTTAACAAAATACTGCGCCAGGAAAAACGGCCCTTTCAGGTTGACGTCCAGCACCTTGTCGTAGTCGGCTTCCTGTATCTCGAGAAAGGCCGCTTTCTTTTCCATGCCGGCGTTGTTGACGAGTACGTCGATCAACCCGAACTTGGACCAGCCTTCCTCAACCAAGTGTTGTATTTGCTGCATGTCCGTCACGTCTGCCTGCACAATGATGCCGTCGGAGCCAGCCTTCTTCACCATATCGAGCGTTTGTTCGGCACCTTCAGATGGCCCGACATAGTCGATGATGACCTTTGCGCCTTCTTGGGCGAACTTCTTTGCGATCCCCTGGCCGATACCCGAGCCGGCCCCGGTAATCAGCGCTACTTTGTTGTCGAGCAAACCCATGAATTCTTCCTTTTCCTTGCAATGCGATCTGCACACGGCGAAGCACCTATAAGGCTTCAGCCGAAACACTGAGTATGATGCCGGGCCGGTGGGCGCGGTTGATGTTTGTTTCGCGTCAAGTGTTTGTGAGAAAGCGTGTCAAGGCTCCATTGCACAAAAGCGGGGCATCCTGCTGCACCCAGTGCGACACGCCGGGCAGAAACACGATTTGGAGGTGGCGTACCCACGCCTCCGTTCCGTCCGTTGTGTATTTCGCGAGGGCGATGTCCTCCTCGCCCCATAACAGCAGGGTCGGCACTTCGATCACAGGAAAGCCCTCGCGCAGCTGCCGCCGGAAGCCGCCGCCACGCAAAAAAGCGCGATACCAGTTGAGCATCGCGGTGAGCGCGCCGGGTTGGGCGGCATTCGCGCGGGTGGCCTCGGCGATGTCGGGTGGAAACTGCCTGGGCCGGGCTGAGGTGCGGATCATGGCCTCGCGGACAGGGCGGGCACCGTTGCGGCCCAGCAGTCGCTCGGGCAAACCCCCAATCTGGAAGAAGAGCATGTACCAGGAGCGCAGCATTTGACCGGGACGACGGGTGAGAGCCCGTGCGAAGCAGACGGGATGCGGCACGTTGATGATGACCAGCTTGGTTAGGGGCCGTACCTGCCGCGCTGCGAAAATCCATGCCACGAGAGCGCCCCAATCGTGCGCCAGGAGCACCACTTCTTCAGCGCCCGACGCGTCGATCAGTCCGGCGACATCGGCCAGGAGGTGCTCGATCCCGTAGTCGGGCATATTCAGGGGCCTGGAGCTGCGGCCGTACCCGCGCTGGTTGGGTGCCCACACCCTGTAACCCAAACGGGCAAGCACCGGCATCTGCCCCCGCCAGCTGTCGGCGACCTCAGGAAAGCCATGGAGGCAGAGCGCGAGCCGCGGACCTTCGCCGCATGTAAGGACTTCAAAGCGAAGGTTATTTGCCTCGATAAACTCTGTACGAATGTCTCCAGCCATTTTTATGCGATGCGGTTCACTCGCCCGGCGGCAGTGCGTAGATCAGGCCGCCGTCGGTCCAAAGGCGGTTCTCGCCCCGATCCAGATGGAGGGGCGAGTTCGCGCCCAGGTCGCGATTCCATACCTCGCCATAGTTGCCCACCGCCGTCAGTACGTTGGTGCCCCAGTGCCCGTCGAGCCCCAACAGTCTGCCGGTTTGCACCAGGCCGCGGAACATCTCCTGTACGTCCTCGCTGCCGCCGGTTTGCATGTTGACGGCATTGCTTTGCGTTACGCCCCAGCGTTCAGCAGCTGCAAGCGCCTGGACGGTCGAGCTTACGAGCACACTGAAGCGCGCCTCGCCCCCCGAAAAGGCGGGTGCGAGTGGGTCTTCCCGGATCCTGTCCGGCAGGATCGTAAACCGGCTTGCATGCTCCTTGTCGATGCCGCGGATGTTCGCGAGCTGGGATACGTCGGAGGTGACGGCGGCGCAGTTGCCGGTGAAAAAAGCGGCTTCCATCTCGCCCGCTTCAGAGAATGGATACCAGATGTAGTCGATGCGCTCGCGCGCGGCGAAGGCGCGTAAACCTTCGTCGGCAGCGGAGCCGGTGAGATAGCAAATCTTTTTCCCGGCGAGGTCGCGCGCGGTGTGGACAGCGGCGTTGGTCGGGGTTAGGAAACCCTGGGCGTCGTAGAACGTAGGCTGGGCAAAGGCAAGCCCGTTCACAACCTGATTGCGCACCGTGGGGCTGGCCGAGGCGATAAGGGAGACTTCGC
>CAXTKZ010000072.1:8081-16224 GCA_964244985.1 uncultured Acidobacteriaceae bacterium | reverse complement strand
CTCCCGCCGAGCTCCACGATCCTCCCCGCGCAGGACCCGCTCGATCAACAAGGCGTTTTCCCGCGCGTTCGCCCTGCCGTGCAGCTCCTCCAAACCGGCAAGCCGCAATCCCAACGACTCCGGCCAAAGCACCCCAGGCCGCACAGCACCCTCCTCCACCGCCGCCCAAACACTCTCGCCCGTCACCGTCAGCTCATCCAGTCCCGAAGACCCCGGCGCGCGCCCATGCACCACCCAAGCATGACGCACACCCAAAAGCAGCAGAGACTCCGCCACTACCGGAACGCGCTCTTCCGCCCACACTCCAACCACCTGTGCCTGCGCCCTAGCCGGGTTTACGAGCGGACCCAGCAGGTTGAAGGCGGTCCTGAACGGCAATGCGCGCCGCACGGGTGCCACCCGCCGCAGGGCCGGGTGCAGCTGTGGAGCCAGCAGAAACATAAACCCAGTCGCCCGCAGGCACTCCGCGGCCCGCCCAGGCGCGAGACCCACCGGCACCCCCAACGCTTCGAGCACATCCGCCGAGCCGCACTTCGACGTCACCGCGCGGTTGCCGTGCTTAGCCACCCAAGCCCCGGCGCCGGCCGCGATCAGCGCTGCCGCGGTGGAAACGTTGAACGTGTTGAGCCCATCGCCGCCCGTGCCGCACGTATCCACCAGCCGTGCCCGCTCATCGTCGCTTAAGGGCACAGGAGTCGCGGCAGCCCGCAGCGCCTCGGCAAACCCGCAGAGCTCTTGCGCCGTTTCCCCACGCTGTGCCATGGCACCCAGCAGCCCGGCGATCGGCAGCGAAAGCGTTTCGGGCAATGGGTCCGGAGCAGCCAGAATTATCCCGAGCAGCCCCCGGGCCTCAGCGGCCAACAAGGGCCGCTCCACTCCCGCCTTTACCAACGCGCGAAATGCAAGTTCTTCCACGGGAACAGGATAGCCCGCATCCAAAGCGCGGGGAGAACGCCGCATGAGTTTCGAAAAAGTGCTGTCCGCCGCCGATCTGCCTTTCGGCACCAAGAAAGCCGTAAAAATCGGTGAAACCGAGATCCTGCTCATCCACACCGTAGACGGCGCGCTCCACGCGTTGGAAGCGAAATGCCCCCACGCCGGCGCGCCTCTGGAGCAAGGCGCACTCTGCAACGGCAAGCTCATCTGCCCCTGGCACACCGGCACCTTTGAGCTCACGACCGGACGCTGGCTTGAGCCGCCGCCCCTGCGCTCGCTCAAGCGCTACGAGGCCCGCATTGAGGACGGCATGGTTCTCCTCAACCCTGAGCCGACCAACGCCCCCTCGCTCGCCAACCACGACGACCGCGCCCCCGCACCGCCGATCGCCGCGGATAAACACGTAGTGACCATCGGCGGCGGCGCGGCAGCCGCGGCGGCGGTGTGCGCGCTGCGACAGGGCGGCTTCGCGGGCTCGATTACCGTATTTGACCCGGTCGCGGATGAGCCTGTGGACCGCACCAACCTGAGCAAAATGACCCTCGCCGGCAAGAAGCCGGTCGAACCGCTATGGACGCCCGACCAGGCAGCCGCCCTGCGCGTGAACCGCGTGCAGGCGAAAGTCTCTCGGCTCGACGGAACAGCGGGCAGCCTCCAAAGCGAGGACGGCACGGTGATCTACTTCGACGCCGCCCTGCTGGCCCCCGGTGGCATTCCGCGTAAGCCAGGCCTGCCGGGTGAGGACCTGCCGCACGTCCATACCATCCGCCACTCCGCCGACATGGACGCGATCTCGGGGACGCTTGGGCCCGAGCCGAAAGGCAAGCGGGTCGTGCTGCTCGGGGACAGCTTCATCGCGTTCGAGGCCGCCTCAGCGCTCACACAGCGCGGTTTGGAGGCCACCGTTGTTTGCCGTTCAGACCAGCCCTTTGCGAAGAAGTTCGGCGACGCTCCCGCGCAGGCAATCCTTGCGCTGCACAAAGCAAACGGCGTGACAGTTCGCACACAGGCGGAAGCGGAAGCAATCACTCCATCCGGCGTGATCTTGAAAACCGGCGAAACTCTGCCTGCCGATCTCGTGATCCTAGCCGTCGGCGTCAAGCCCGCGACCGAGTTCGACCACGGCCTGCCGCTGGAACAAGACGGCGGCGTTGCAGTGGACGACACGCTCCACCCCGCGCCGAAATTGTGGGTCGGGGGCGACATCGCGAGTGTGCATGATACCCGCATCGAGCACTGGCGGCTGGCCGAGCAGCACGGACGCTCCGCCGCCGCGGGCATCCTCCGCTCGTTCAACGTTCCCGACACGCCGGATGCGGAAGCCCTGCACCAAGTTCCGTTTTTCTGGACCGCCCACTTCGGCAAACGCTTCGGCTACGTGGGTCATGCCGGCGAGTGGGACTCGCTCGCGATCGACGGCTCGCCGGAGAGTGCGGAGTTCCTTACGTACTACGTCCAGCACAATGCGGTAAAGGCGGTCTTCGGCTGCGGCAAGGACACGCAAATGGCCATGCTCGCCGAGCGAATGCGCAAAACCCTCACACTTGAGGAGGCGCGCAGGGCAGCAGCCGATGCTTAAGGAATCGGCTCATTTTTACTTTTTATAAGGTATGGTCAAAAACAGCAGTTTGCTTCCAGTACATGGCGCGCGGCACACGGGACTGAATAGGAAATCCGGAGGCCGTTAGAAGGACAGTCTCCGGGCTGTTCAGTACTGGAGGTGATGTGGATGAGAAGAGAGTCGTTGTCCTGGCTCTCCGTCGCGGTGCGAATCGTCGTTGATTGGCGATTCGTAGCCGCTGTCGCAATTGTCCTCAAGGCGCTGCTGCACAGGTAGTACCTACTGCCCAGGTGGCTGCCACGCCGCCCGGCTATTGAAACTATACCTGACAACCGACAAACCCCGCCTGTACAATCGCTTGCGTCTGCCCGCGATACATCGGAGCATCCCCACCCATGAAAATTCACGAATACCAGGCTAAAGAAATCCTGCGTGAGCACGGCGTCCCCGTCCCGCAGGGCGAAGTCGCGAACACGCTCGAAGAAGCCGTAGAAGTCGCAAAGCGGCTCCTTACCGGCGGTGCATCGGGCGTCGTCGTCAAAGCGCAGGTCCACGCCGGCGGCCGCGGCAAAGGGGGCGGCGTCAAGGTCGCGCGCACGCTCGACGAGGCTGAACAGTTTGCCTCGCAGATTCTCGGCATGCAGTTGGTCACGCACCAGACTGGCCCGGCGGGACAGAAAGTGCAGCGACTGCTCATCGAGGAAACTGCCCAAATCGACCGCGAACTGTACCTCGGCATCGTGCTCGACCGAGCCCAGGCGCGGCTGGTCTTCATGGCATCGCAGGCTGGCGGCATGGAGATTGAAGAGGTCGCGGCCAAAGACCCCGAGGCCATCCGTAAAGTCGCGATCGACCCCGCGGTCGGCTTCCAGCCCTATCAAGCCCGCGAGCTCGCCTTCGCGCTCGGCCTCAATGCAAGGCAGCTGCAGGCTGCCGTCAAGTTCATGCAGGGTTTGTATGACGTCTTTATCGCGACTGATGCAAGCCTGATCGAGATCAACCCATTCATTACGACGAAGGACGGCAAGCTCCTCGCGCTCGACTGCAAGCTCACCTTCGACGACAACGCCCTGTTCCGCCATGCGGGGCTTAAGAGCCTGCGCGACCTCGCCGAAGAAGACCCGCTCGAAGTGGAAGCCTCCAAGTACGCGCTCAACTACATCAAGCTCAATGGGGACATCGCCTGCATGGTCAACGGCGCGGGCCTTGCCATGGCCACCATGGACATCATCCAGTATGCGGGCGGCTCCCCAGCCAACTTTCTCGACGTGGGCGGCGGCGCGAACCAGCAGCAGATCGAGAACGCTTTTCAGATTCTGCTCTCCGATAAAAACGTCAAGGCCGTGTTCATCAACATCTTCGGCGGTATCCTGCGCGTCGACACCCTCGCCCAGGGCGTCGTCGCCGCCGCCAAAAACCTCGACGTGAAGGTTCCCATCGTCCTCCGGCTGGAAGGCACCAACGTCGAAGAAGGCCGCCGCATCCTCGCCGAGTCGGGCCTTGCCTTCCTTGTCGGCGAAACGATGCAGGACGCCGCGGAAAAAGTGGTCGCGGCGGCCCGGGGCTAGGCTGATGCTTTCATTTCAACTCCAGCCGCTCAAACGATACACGCTGATGCTTGCTGTCTTTTGCTGCTGCTGGACAGCGCAGGCGGACCAGTCGGTTTCGCCGTTACCACCAGGTCCATTTCAGTTCACGGGCTCGTGGAACTGTACAGGCAAATTCGGAAGCGGCAAATCGCACAAGGCCGATTTCAGCGCGGCAATCGTACTCGACGGCAAATGGCTGGAGTTGACTGAGCGGGACGTTGAGCCCGCCACCGGTTATGTTGCCAAATACCTGATCGGCTACGATTCCCAGCAAAGACGGCTCGTTGAGTTCGACGCAAACAATTTCGGCGCTGCTGTATACACAAGTGAGCAAGGCTGGCAAGGCAACGTTCTGGCCATGGCATCCTCGGCCGCGCACAATGCGCAGAGCAGCTATGCCGCTGACCGCTTCCTGTACTCAATCTCCGGCAAAGACGAGTTTACGGTCGATTGGCAGATCAGCAAGTCCTTAAATTTAAATTGGGTTCCTGCGGACCACCTTGTTTGCAAACGCTCAGCAGCCTGAGCACAGCCACCCGTAACCGTGTACATCCAATGAGTTTCTGAACCGTAAAGCGAGAAAACTCATGCATGGACAGAACCCAAGAATTCAAGCCATCCTCTTCGACACCTTCGGCACCACCGTGGACTGGCGCGGTTCGCTCACCCGCTTTTGCGCCGCGCTCGGCGTGGAGCTGGGCCGCACCGCGGACTGGGAAGCCCTCGTCACCGAATGGCGCGGGCTGTACAAGCCCGCCATCGCACCCGTGCGTGAAGGCAAGCGCTTTTGGGCCGGCTTCGATGAGCTTCATCGCGAGACGTTCGACCAGCTTCTCCCTAAATACGGCCTGAACACCCTCAGCGATGCGGAGCGCGACCGTTTCGTGCACGGCTGGCACCTGCTCACAGGCTGGCCCGACACAGTCGAAAGCCTGCACAGGCTCCGGCAGCGCTGCATCCTCGGCGCGTTCTCCAACGGCACCACCCGGCAGCTAATCGACATGGCCAAACACGCCGGCCTGCCCTGGGATGTCGTGCTCGGTGCCGACCAGTTCCGCACCTATAAACCCGCACCCGCCATGTACGAGGGCGCGGTCCGCCTGCTCGGCGCGCCCCCTGAAGAGATCCTTCTGGTCGCGGCACACAATGAGGACCTCCAGGCCGCCGCGCGTTTGGGACTGCAAACCGCCTTTCTGTATCGCCCGACCGAAGACCCGAAACCTACAGCCCACTACACTTACACAGCGCGCGACCTCCATGATCTAGCCGCGCAACTGGCAGGTTGATGGCAACGAGCAGGTGAAAGCCTCCCTACCTCTCCAATCCGCGGGCCAGGCTGTCGACCATCGTTCCTTTCGCGTCGTCGTCCTTCAGCGCCCAGACAAACGCACCGCCGAGCCCGCCCGGTACACGGAAGTCCACATACAAGCCCTTCAAGTAGGCTGTGTCCGGGTCGTCATAGGTATAAAAAGTCGCGCTGTGGGAGTCATACAGCGAAACGGCAAGCCGCTGCCAGTCGAAGTAAGTTTCATATCCCTTGGAGGCCAGAGCCGACAAGGTCGCATACGTCGCGTCGCCGGGCGTCAACAGCGGGTCGCATCCGGGTGTATTGCCGCTCAGGTCGGCACATAAAGCCGTACCGTCGGCCAGCGGCACCGGTGCGGGCTTTGTTGAGGGTTGGTACAGCCCATGGTTGCTGTTCGGCACACCCGTCCAGCCGGGGCCGTACAGGGGCACACCCAGCAGCACCTTCGACGGGGGCACACCCGCACTGAGGTAAGCGGACACGGTGTCCTCCACGTCCAGTTTTTGCCCGTGCTGCGGATTGCAGCGCGCGTCGAGCAGCGGCGAACCCTCGTTCGTCGTTGTCTCCCACGGCCCGGCATAGTCATAGCCATCGATCGTGATGAAGTCCACCGCTCGCGCGGCGCTCGCAAGGTTGAGGTTCTTATAGTTCTGCGAGCCCGCGGGGCCGTTGAAGTTGAGGCTATACGGTTTGCCGGTGGTGGCGCTCAGGGCGCTTAGTTGGTTGCGGAACTCCTGCAGGAGAAGAACGAAGTTCCCGGCGTCCGCGGCGGTCGGATACTCCCAGTCAATATCGATTCCATCGAACAGGCCCGGCGCGGTAATCGCGCCGTTCCAGTCGCTGCCGACATTGCCGACAATGAACGTATCTATGCACGAAGCGGCCAGCGCCTTACGGCCTACCGCCGTTCCCGCGGCGGTTGCAAACGCCTGCGCGGCAGTTGCGCTGCCGCCCCCAAGCGAGATGACAGTTTTCAGCCCGGGATGCAGCTTCTTCAGCTTGAGCAGTTCGGCGAAGTTGCCGAACAAGGGCCAGGTATCCGCGATGCCGCCTACAGGCGGAAGAGTGTTGTCTTCAAAGTCCGCATACGCGTCGGCGATCACGCAGGTATCGTTCGCCGGGGTCGCGGCATCGGCCGAAACACCGCCGAACGCATACATAAGGTGCGATAGCTTAGCAGCCGAACCTTTCCTTTCAAGATCGGCCAAGTTGTATTTGGCGTAGTAAATGCTCCACTCTTCAAAATATCCGGCAAGGATCTTAGGGGACCCCACCGTATTTTGCGCGGGCGCCGGAGCCGCGCCGAAGATAAAAGCTGCCGCGCCCAACAGCGCGGACAGGGTGCGGAATGGCATCGCAAATCGCATACAATTGGCCTCGGACGGTAAAGAAAGGTGAGGGAGAAGCTTACCTCCCTGCTTCTTACTGTGTCAGCAGAAATCTCCGGGGAGTTCGTAAGCACCCCACAGCTCAAAAACCCGATCACACCCTGGAGGGAAACGTATGGCTGTACTTGTGGACAAAAACACGCGGCTCATCGTGCAAGGTATCACCGGCAAAGAGGGCACCTTCCACGCAAAAGGCTGCGCCGAGTACGGCACAACTGTTGTCGGCGGCGTCACCCCCGGCAAGGGCGGCACCACGCATGAGGGCTGGCCGGTCTTCAATACAGTGGCCGAAGCCGTGCGCGAAACCGGTGCGAACGCAACCGTCATTTTTGTCCCACCGCCCTTTGCAGCTGATGCCATTCTTGAGGCCAACGAGACCGGTCTGGCGCTCATCATCTGCATCACCGAGGGCATCCCCACCAATGACATGGTCGAGGTATGGAGCGTTCTGCGACACTCGCCTTCGCGGCTCATCGGCCCCAACTGTCCTGGCGTCATCTCGCCCGGCAAAGCGAAGATTGGCATCATGCCGGGCCGCATTCATAAGGAGGGTTCCGTCGGTATTGTGTCGCGCTCCGGCACCCTCACCTACGAGGCCGTCTACCAACTGACTCAGCTCGGCCTGGGGCAATCCACCGCCATCGGCATCGGCGGGGATCCGGTCATCGGCACCACCCATACCGGCGCGCTCAAACTGCTCAACGAAGACCCGGAAACCGAAGCAATCATCCTGATCGGCGAGATCGGCGGGACCGCGGAAGAAACTGCCGCGGCCTACGTACGTGAGTATGTGAAGAAGCCTGTGGTGGGCTTTATCGCCGGGCAAACCGCGCCGCCGGGCCGCCGCATGGGCCATGCGGGCGCCATCATCTCAGGCGGCCAGGGCACGGCGGCTGACAAAATGACCGCCCTGCGTGAAGCGGGCATCCATGTCGTGGAATCGCCCGCCCTCATTGGGCAAACCATGGCCCGCGTCCTGGGTCGCGCGTAAGGCAAGGGGTGGAGCGCACTGCTTGCATTCAGGACGCTCCAGCCGCCTAATTGCCCTCAAGCTGAAAAATGCGCTTTCAAGGAATCCGTTCTTCCCGGCCAATCGATCTTTCTATGCAGGAAAGCTTCTCGCTTAGGGGAAAGTGACTGGCGTAACTACCAAGCTTAGGCTTGCTGGCCGTCAACTCTCCCTTTAATACGGCTGCGCTAGTGGTAACTTTAGGAATCATAAGTAACCAAACAGGCTGAAGCTGATTATTTTGTGAAAACCAAGTGGACAGGCAAGAGAATTCCCTTCTCTCCATTGATTTCCGGGGACTACGCTTCTTTCAAGCGCAACCGGCGCTTCAGGAGCAGCCCCCATGAAAATCCT
>CAXTKZ010000072.1:0-7981 GCA_964244985.1 uncultured Acidobacteriaceae bacterium | reverse complement strand
TCCATGCCAGCCGGTGGCGCCCGCAGTCCCTTCGGCTGCCTCAAGGCTTCCATGCCGGCCGGTGGTGCGCGCAGTCCCTTCGGCTGCCTCAAGCAAGTCGCCTAAATAAATCAGCGCTCAAGATGCCGAGCGCTGCTGCAGGCGACCAACCTGGCGCACATTTCACTCGCCAAAGGCAGAGCCAGTTGGTAGGCTTCGATTTGAGGAGTCACCTTTGCATTCGGGCATTCTCGACAACACGCTCATCGTCGCATCGGGCTTATGCGATGCTTCCCTATGCGCCGTGTTCTTGAGGAAGAGCCGTATACGAAATTATCCAGCGCTCTTGGCTTTCGTCGTTGCGGATCTTATTAGCAGTCCTCTCTTTTACTTATTGAGAAGTTCCGCGAACTTCAAGCTTTACACGCAGGTTTACATGGCATACGCCATCGCGAGCTTTCTGCTGCAGCTGGCGATTTTGTATGAGGTCGCAAGGCATGTCCTAAGGCCGAATGAGAAGTGGACCCGAGAAGCTCTGAAACGCGTGTTCCTGGTCGGCACCCTCGGCGCGCTCATGGCTCTCCTGGCTACCCTTCTTATCCAGCCGGAAGGCCGTCCGTCGCCCGACATTAACCAGCTGCGCGCGGATGTATTCACGGGCCTGCTCACCTGCGAGCTCGTCATCGCCATGATGCTCGCCTCCGGAAGGGTGGGGCTGGGCTGGCGCAACCATGTCATGGCGATCGGGCAAGGACTAATGGTCTGGGCACTCGTCAGCTCCACCGCTGAGGGAGCCGCAGCCTATCTCGGTCCCCAAAGCCCTTATCTCAACGCTTTCTATCTTTGTAGGGTTTTCGCTTACCTGGGCGTCGTAAGTTACTGGTGCATCTCACTCTGGCATGAGGAACCGGCCCGCAAACCGATTTCTCCCGCTTTCCGCAAATATGTACTTGCATTGCATGAAACTGTTCACTACGATCTCGGCAAGGTTGGACACTAAGGTTACCGGACGTCACCATGCATACTGCCGCACCTTTCCTCGGGTTCTTGCTCCTCATCGCGGGCTTCGCGGTCACGGCATGGTATTCACGCCGCTCCGCGATTCGGCTGGATGGTCGCTGTTTTGAAGCCCTCCTTGCCGCTTTCCAGCCGCTTGACTTGAATGGACTCGACTGTGTCGCGCGCGACTATCTTGAGCCCCGGCGCGGACAAATCGCCATGGAACCGGAAGCGATCTGGCACATGCTGGGCGGCGAAACGGGTCTCCGCCGCATGACCGACAACGCCCAGCTTCTCCTCGCTGTCGCCGCGCATGCTGCGCAGTGGAATGAGGATGAGGGCATGGTCGTTGCCGAGCGGATGCGCCGCGATGCCATGCGGCTCCGCTCCGCGGTCCGCCAAATCCGGCTCGGCATGTTGTCGCAGATGATTACCGGCCAACACTGGGTTGCGGTTCCCTTTCAGCTGCAGGAAGCCGCAGGGGCTTACTACCTGATGCGGCAGCGCTTGCTGGCCTTATACGAAACCAGCCACGTCGCGCTCCTGCCGCAGCTCGTCCAGGCCGTCTAAAATGGGTCGATCAAACGCCGCCGAACAGGGCGGCGTTTTTCTGTGTCCGCTACACTAGGCTTTGACCAATAAGGAGAACCAGGTGCCCCAAAGGACCTTCAGCATCATCAAGCCCGACGCTGTGCGCAAAGGCGATGCCGCCGCTATTCTCACCGCCATTGAGAAAGCCGGCTTCAAGCTCATCGCGATTAAAAAGCTCTCCATCTCCAAACAGCAGGCTGAGGGCTTCTACCATGTCCACGCCCAGCGCCCCTTTTTCGGCTCTCTTACGGAGTTCATGTCCTCCGGACCGATCTTCCCCATGGTGCTCGAGAAAGAAAACGCCATCGCCGACTTCCGCAAGCTGATGGGCGCGACCAATCCTGCCAATGCCGAGGACGGAACCATCCGTAAGCAGTTTGCCGCCTCCATCGAGGAAAATGCCATCCACGGCTCAGATGCCGAGGATACCGCGCAGTTCGAAATCGGCTACTTTTTCGGCGGGTACGAACTGGCCTAAATCCTTAAGCTGCTCACACACCATGTGAGCAGCTTCCGCACCCCCAGCCCGGCATCGCGCGTCCAATGGGACATAGGAGTTCTCATGGAAAAAGCAACGTTCGGTGCGGGGTGTTTCTGGGGAGTGGAAGTCCGGTTCAGTCAGATCCCCGGTGTTGTGGAAACGGCGGTCGGCTACGAGGGCGGCTTGGTCAAAAACCCTACCTATAAAGATGTATGCACAGACCGCACCGGGCATGCCGAGGTGGTTGAGCTCGTTTTCGATCCCGCCCGAGTGAGCTACGACCGGCTTGTCAATGAGTTTTTTGCCCTGCACGACCCTACCCAGCTCAACCGTCAGGGCCCGGACTGGGGCAATCAATACCGCAGCGCCATCTTTTTCCACTCACCCGAGCAGGAACAAACGGCCAAACAGGTGATCGCGGAGCTTACTGAGCAGAACTCCTTCCGCAAGCCGATCGTCACGCAAGTGGTACCGGCGGAAACCTTCTGGCGCGCTGAAGAGTATCACCAAAAATATCTTGAAAAGCGCGGTGCAGTTTCCTGCCATATCTAAGCCGGCTCACACGCCGGCTCGGGTTTCAAACTCCAGGCGCATCAGCGCCAAGCGTTCCTCAAGCAGGCTCTGTTGCGGGGCAGCGCCATCGTTTTGAGCAAGCATCACCTGGAGCCGGCGCATCCGCGCTTCCAGCTGTGCATTTGAGTAAAGCTGAATCCGGTTGATTTCGCGGCTTCGCTTTCCTTCGCGCGAGTCATTGACCGACGATTCCGGTTTTGCCGGAGCCATCTGCTCGCCCTGAAGGATGCGCCGCACGTTCTCAGACACCAAAGCGAGATTGGCGCGGATCTCCTCTTCGGTTTTGCAAAGGGGTCCCGGCGGCAGCAGAATCCTCAGCAGAATCGTTCCGTCCGGCTGCAGCTGCGTGAACCACATGAGCACACGCGAGTTCATTTTGCCCACAAACCGGAAGATATTGGACGAAATAAACTCGCCCTGCTCTTTGTCCACCGCCAGCACGAGGCAGCCATTCTGGCGCAGAAGCGAGCGGGTGTGCAGGAGCACGGCATGGTCGGTTCGGATGGCCTTCCAGTGCGCGTCGCCCCAAGCCGAAACTTCGTTGTTGCCGACCGGTTCGCGGGCGATCACCCGGGCAGGACGGTCATCGCCGACGACTTTCCGGACCAACGGCAGAAATAGCTTCACAAACGGGATATGCGCGGAGCAGCACACAAAGCCGCCCCCCTGCGCCGCGTACTCACGCAGGATCTCCTCACCTTCCACTTTCAGAGGAATTGGAAAGTACGGATTATGGCCGGCAAATAAATCGAGAAATCTGTGATGCAGCCGCGCAACCAGTGAAGCCTCATTCGCGTTATGGGTTTTGGGCGCGAACCGGCCCGCGATCCGGGCCAGGGTTCTTGCCATCCCTAAGGACAGCCGGTACCAACGGCTGGGCGGAAATGTGTGCGCAAGCACCCAGCAGATAGAGATAAAGAACTGCCAGGTCAGCCATTGCCTTGCCGCGCTGAGCTTTCGTTTCAACGCCATGCCTTCGCCAAAGAGATCCCCGTCATTCACTACATGTGTGAACTTCAGGCCGACAGATATCCATTGTCAATCGCTATTGCAGCTCCAGAGCCACAATGGATCAACGCGGGACAATCCCGTCTGGATTCAACAGCAAAGCTGTTTAAATACCGGAAGCGAGACTATCGTATCCTGCCGATTCTTCGTGTGCCAGCGCTTTCGCGATGGTTATTACTTTCGATTAGGAGGGCACTCAGGATGGGAAACCATGGTGCGCCCGGCACGATTCGAACGTGCGACCTTTCGCTTCGGAGGCGAACGCTCTATCCAGCTGAGCTACGGGCGCGTATTACCGCACCCTCAGCTTACTACAGGTCGAGCTCCCCAGCTCGGGTGCGCTTTTGCTCAAGCAGCGCCATCGTCGACTGGATCAGATCCTTTGCGCCTTCAATCCCCGCCAGTACGGCTTGTAAATCGAGCGCGGGTTTGGACGGGTTGCGGTTCGACACGCAGTACACCCCATGCTGCCCCACTAGGATCAAGGCATCGGTCAGCACATCCAGCGAAACCGCAAGGCGTCCTCGTTCCTCGCCTAGCATCTGCTCGTACTTTTCAAGCTCGTTCCGGCGCTCTTCCCATACGCTTCGCGCCACCTACCACTCCTTTGCCGCAGTGTCGGGCGTAAGCGGTGTACTTGCGGGCGGAGCCTTCCAGCGCAGCACTGGCTTGCGGGCCGCCGCCGTTTCATCCAGGCGCGAAATGCGTGTCGAATGCGGGGCACCGGCGACCAGCGCGGGATTTTCCTCGGCCTCGCGCGCGATCTGCCGCATGGCATCAATAAACAGGTCCAGTTCTTCTCGCGATTCACTCTCTGTCGGCTCAATCATCAACGCGCCGGGCACGATCAGCGGAAACGAGGTGGTGTACGGGTGAAATCCATAATCGATAAGCCGCTTGGCGATGTCGCCCGTCTTCACGCCGTTGCGCGCCTGCCGCTTGTCTGAGAACACAACTTCGTGCATCGAGGGCGTTTTATAGGGCAGTTCGTACAAATCCTGGAGCTTCGCGCGGACATAATTTGCGTTCAGCACGGCGTCCTCCGTGGTCTGCCGCAGCCCATCCGGGCCGTTCGCGAGAATGTACCCCAGCGCCCGCACAAACATCCCGAAATTACCGTAGAACATCCGCACCCTACCGACCGACTGTGGCCGGTCGTAGTCCAGCCGGTGCACCCCGCGCGCATCCGTCCGCACCACCGGCGTCGGCAGAAACGGCTCGAGAATTGCCTTGCACGCCACCGGGCCCGAGCCCGGACCACCGCCGCCGTGCGGAGTCGAGAATGTTTTATGGAGGTTCAGGTGCATCACATCGACGCCGAAGTCGCCGGGCCGGGTTTTACCCACGAGCGCGTTCATATTAGCGCCATCCATGTACAGCAGAGCACCTTGCGCATGGAGGATGTCCGCGATCGCCGCAATTTCATTTTCAAATACGCCGATCGTCGAGGGGTTGGTCAGCATCATCGCGGCCGTGTTTTCATCCACCAGTGCACGCAGCGCTTCGAGGTCGACGCCGCCGTCCGCGTTCGACTTCAGGTTGACGACCTCATACCCGCACACCGCTGCCGTAGCTGGGTTCGTCCCATGCGCTGAGTCGGGGATAATGACGGTCTTCCGCGCATTGCCGCGCGACTGGTGGTACGCCCGCACCAGCAGGATGCCTGTGAACTCGCCATGCGCCCCGGCCGCCGGCTGCAGCGTGATCGCGTCCATCCCCGTGATCTCGAGCAGGCAGTGCTCCAGCTCCTTCAGGATGCCGAGCGAACCCTGCGACAACGATTGGGGCTGGTACGGATGCGCTTCCGCAATGCCTTCCAGCCGCGATACGTATTCGTTCACACGCGGGTTGTACTTCATCGTGCACGAACCCAGCGGATACATCCCGAGATCGATGGCGTAGTTCCAGGTGGACATCCGCGTGAAGTGCCGGATGATCTCGATTTCACTCAGCTCCGGGAGCAGTGCGGTTTTCTCGCGCACCGCGTCGCCCAACGCCGCGCGCGGATCGACCGCGGGCACGTCAAGCGGCGGCAGCTTGTAGCCGCGCTTGCCCGGCGCGGACTTCTCGAAGCTCAGCGCTTCGTTTTGCGTCAGGTGCGGCGTTACTTTGCGCGGGGTGCCGATGAATTTCGTGTCGGAGCCTTCCAGGAGTTCCAATTCAGGTGCAACCGTGCCCATGTCCGCTTCCTTCAATACTTAAACTACGACCATGTTAACTTGCCCGCTGTCCCGCATCGAGACTAGCTGGGGAGCTTGTCCCATCGGGGTGAACAAACATGCTTGTAGGACACTTTGAATGTCCATACATCTTCGGTCTAATCAAGCAGGCTCCAAAAACGAGGATGTACTGCCGCGAGAACAGCGCTCTACCGATGAATAGGTAAAAGCTAATTCCTTACCGATCTCCCTCAAATATGCAGGATGCCGTAGACGGCCTTCCTCCCACCTAGAATGACAGCATGATGATGCGCTTTGCTCTCTTGCTCTTGCTACCGGCTACGTTCCCAATTTCAGCCTAGGCCCTGGCACAGCACATGAACGCTCAAGGAATGCTCTACAATCAGCCCTCATCGACACTGCAGGAATCGGAGTGTTTCGGAAGAGCCTCTGATGCTGCCGATAAAGAGCGGAATGTTTTATACATGCGGGTGCGTTCCATTTTGGGCACAAAAGAGCGGAACGACTTGTTGGAAGCGCAGAGGGCTTGGGTGAAATATCGTGACCTGACTTGCACGGCTGAGTACAAACTTTATGAAGGGAGTACTGGTGGGCCGGTAGCTCGGATGGCGTGCTTGGCAGCGATAACGAGGGAGAGAACTGCTACGCTCAGGACCATATATGGATGGCGTCTCACTCCGTAGCATCGTTATTGACGATAAACGTGGCCACTCTTCACTTGGACCAATGAGCTTCCAAGATAGAAATAAAGCCCTACAACTTTGCTCGCGAACGTTGAAGGGCAGCCCATCTCGAGCAGCCTCTTTGTAAACACAAGCTGTTCACCGTGCCATTGCAACAACCGGCGAATCCGCCAGCACCCCTGCCGCCTTATCCATCTCGGCCCGGGTGTTCAACTCGGTCGCGCACCACAGCGTTGCGTTGCCCAGCTCCGGGTACCACGGGCGCAGGTCGAGTCCGCCGATGATTTTGTCCCCGAGCAGCCGTGCGTTCAATGCATCCGGCGTTTCTTCGGTCCGCAGCACAAACTCGTGGAACCGCGGCGACTGCGCAAACAAGAGCTCGCCCTGCGCCCCGAGTGTGGTCGCGGCATAGGCTGCTTTCGCCAGATTATGCTCCGCCAGTTCGCGAACGCCTTCGCGCCCATAGACGGTCAGGAACACCGTCGCCATCAGCGCGACCAGCGCCTGGTTGGTGCAGATGTTCGACGTCGCTTTTTCACGCCGAATGTGCTGCTCGCGCGTGGATAGGGTCAGCACAAAACCGCGGTTGCCGTCCTTGTCCCGAGCCTCGCCGACCAGTCGCCCCGGCATCTGCCGGAGGTACTTCTCCTTCGCGGCCAATACTCCGCAGTAAGGACCGCCGTAGGACAGCGCCACGCCGAAGCTTTGCGCCTCCAGCGAGACAATGTCAGCCTCCACCGGCGGCCGCACCGCGCCGAGTGAGATCGCCTCGGCAATGGACACCACCAGCAGCGCTCCCTGGGCATGCACAATCGCCGCAATCGCTGGAATATCCTCAACCACGCCGAAAAAATTGGGCGACTGCAGGAGTACACACGCGGTATCGCGCGTGACGGCAGCCTCGAGGGCCGCGAGATCGACACGACCATCCGCGCCGTACGTCACCTCGGACACCCGCGTCCCTTGGTGCTGTGCGTAGGTGGCCAGCACCTCGCGGTACTCCGGATGCACCGTGCGCGCAACCACGACGCCATCCCGCCCGGTTACCCGAATCGCCATCATGACCGCTTCCGCCGCGCCGGTCGAACCGTCGTACATCGACGCATTCGCAATGTCCATACCCGTCAGCTCGCAGATCATGGTTTGGAACTCGAAGATGGCCTGGAGCGTGCCCTGCGTGATCTCCGCCTGATAGGGCGTGTAGCTGGTCAGGAATTCCCCCCGCTGCACAATCGCGTCGATCAGCACGGGCTTGTAATGGCGGTAAGCACCCGCGCCCAAAAAGCTCGTATAGCCCACGGCGTTGTGAGCGGCGGCTTGCTTAAAATAATCGACAATCTCCGACTCGCCCATTTGGCGTGGAATGTCGAGGTCGCGCGTCAACCGGAATGGCTCCGGCACGGTCGAAAACAGCTCATCGATATGGGCAGCGCCGATCTCGTCGAGCATCGCCCGGCGTTCAACATCCGACTTCGGCAGATAACGCA
>CAXTKZ010000071.1:15357-16359 GCA_964244985.1 uncultured Acidobacteriaceae bacterium | reverse complement strand
GAAAAAAGGCACAGCCGCCAAGAAGAGCGGTCGGCGCTAGAAGGCGGCGGACCGCTGGTACACTTGCCCTGAAAGCACAAGGAGCACAAACGCATGGCAGATGTCACCATCACGGTTCGCCCCAACGGACCTTTTCGTGTTGAAGGGCCGATTCGGCTCGTCGACGGCAACGGCGGCGAGTGGGATCTCACGGGTAAGCCGGCAGTTTCGTTGTGCCGCTGCGGGGCTTCCACGCGCAAGCCGTTTTGCGACGGCATGCATACCAAGATCGGCTTCGCGGCGGCTGAGGCAGCCGTAGCCGCGGCAGATCCTCAAGCGGCACAAGCCGTCAAGGGCGACAACGCGCCCAAAATGTAACCGCATGGTAGGGACGGCATCCACTGCTGTATCGGCATGAATACCGTCCCCAACCGCAAGTTCAAAACCGGCAAGCTCCACTTTCTTTCGCATCTTGTCCGCGAGTCGCTGCTGACACCCACGCGCGGCGCGCAGTACAAGCCGCTTCCCGCAGGGCCCGCCGAGGTCGGCGTCACCTGGATCGGGCATTCTTCTTTCCTCATTGAGATTGGCGGCAAGCGCGTCCTCATCGACCCGGTGTTCGCGCGCTATCTCCTTGTGCTTAAACGCCGCCGCAGGCCGGGTGTGCGTTTGCGCGATCTCCCGTCCATCGACCTCGTGCTCGTCACCCATGCGCACATGGACCATCTCAACCTCCCATCCCTGCGCGGGGTGCTGCGCCACAATCGCAGGCTCGGGCAGGCACCGCCTGTGTTGGTTACACCGCAGGGCATTCAGGACCTTGTCGGGCCGCTCGGTTTTTCTGAGACCCACGCGCTCGCAGCCTGGAAGCAGTTCAATGTCGAGGGGTTGAGTATCACCGCAACCCCTGCCCGGCATTGGGGGGCGCGGATGTTCAACGACGTGCACCGGGGCTATGGAGGCTATGTTCTGCGCTCAGAGCAGCGGTCGGTGTACCACAGCGGCGACACGGCCTATTTTCCG
>CAXTKZ010000071.1:13577-15347 GCA_964244985.1 uncultured Acidobacteriaceae bacterium | reverse complement strand
CTGCTGCCCATCGGCGCATACACGCCGGACAACTTCCGCAGCGTCCATACCAGCCCGGAGGACGCTTTACGGGCCTTTCACGATCTCGGCAGCAGCGTGCTCATCCCCATGCACTACGGCACGTTCCGCTTATCGCTCGAGCCCACGGAGGAGCCGCCCGAGCGCCTGTTGGCAGCTGCCCGTGCGGCGGGCGTGGAGCACTGCATGCGTGTGTTGGAAGAAGGCCGGACAGCCTTGTTTCCCGCTCAGGAAGCAGCACTCGGCTGAGCGCCTCAGGACTTACGGCCTGCTTGCTTGTCCGCTCAATAAGACCGTGCTCGGCACAGGATCGGTCGACATCAGCAGGTAGTGATCGCCGTCGACGGCATAGCCGACAAAGCTGCTCGGCTGTTGCGCGGGCTGGTTGGGTGTGGTGAGGCGGAATGTGTAGCGATTCTGCGCGTCGGATGAAACCGGGTTTACGGTAAGTGGAACGCCACGCTGGGTGTAAGTGCCCGCCACAAGGTTCACCGTGCCCGACGCAGTCTTCGGAATGGGAAAACCTAAGTTGACATCGACGCTCCCGGTCAGCGAAGCCCGGAACGGGAATGCTGTTTGCCCGGCGATCTGACCGGACAGATCGAGCCGGAAGCCGTTCAGGGGGGACAAGCCGCTTCCCGGGCTGCGGGCTGTTAAAGTGCCTGAACCCGCAATCACCGGCCCATCGGTCTCCACCAGGGCGGCTTCTTTAATGCCACCTGTAGGGTCATTGAAGTGGATCGCGGAGAGATATTCTGGGTCTGTGAACAGATCGAAGTGCTGCGTTCCTGCCGAGCTGCGGAGCGTGACCGTGCCGCGGCCGTATCCGTCGAGCGTATAGCTGCCCGCGACTGGCAGCGCCTGGAAGGAGCCGAGCGGGCCGTTGTAGTCGAGCTCGCCGGTAACGGTTTTGTTGCCCTTGCTGTCCTCGTTGAAGGTGAGCGCGCCGATGCTCACGCCTTCACCCGCCCTGTTTGAGCCGTTGCCGCTGTAGCTGTGGACGGAGAAGACATAATCCCCGTCCAGGGCGGTCGCGAGCGGGAGGTATCGCTCGATGACTTCGGCAAGCGCAGTAGGAGAAGATCCGGGCTGCCCCCCGGGAAAATAGGCGGTGATCTCGATCCCCATGTCGTTGAAAGACGAGGTGATTCTCGCGCTGGCGACTCCGTTCTTGAGCGGTATGAGTCCGCCGCCACCTCTCGAGTCGATTTCGACAATCATGCCGTCCAGACTCGATACAGGCAACCCGTTGTTCGGGGTCACGGTGACGGTTACGGTAGCGTTCGGTGCGTCCACGGCGACTACCGGCGGGTTTACCGCGATCGAGCTGATGTAGCCGGGCGGGTTTTGCGCGAGCAGATGGTTATGCAGCGGAAGCAGGACGGATAGGAACAGGATAGCGGTGCGTAAGCGCATGAAGTACCCTTTCTATCCAGCACCGTCTTGTTCGAAAGTCTGGATGCAACCTTCAAGGAGGATGCAGTGGGGCCACCATGATCCCGCCGCGCCTCCCTGCGCGTCAAGCGGAAAAAAAGGGTCGCAGTACCGATTAAATTCGGGCTCCCGACCTGGGCGGGCGGCTTTGCAACAGCACACCGGCCGCTTCCATCCAGCCGCGGGAGCAGGAACCGCTTCCGCTCCTGTATGCTCCGTGCAGTCCAGTTCAGGAGTCGGTGCATTGAACTCTCTTTTATTGCGCAGCGCGCTGGTCGGCGCTTTAGGTGGCCTGCTTTTCGGCTTCGACACGGCGGT
>CAXTKZ010000071.1:10386-13477 GCA_964244985.1 uncultured Acidobacteriaceae bacterium | reverse complement strand
ACGCTGCTGGGCATGAGCGTGATCGACCGTTTGGGGCGCAAAACCCTGCTGCTGATTGGCTCGGTCGGCACGGCTGTCGCGCTCGCGGGCGTAGCGGCGGTGTTCTACACGGGGCAGCACCGGGGCGCGCTCCTTTGGCTGCTGGTGATGTACATCGCTTTCTTCGCGCTGTCGCAGGGCGCGGTCATCTGGGTCTATATCAGCGAGGTTTTCCCTACGCGCGTCCGCTCCAAAGGGCAAAGCCTCGGCTCGGGCTCGCATTGGATCGCAAATGCGCTCATTTCCTTCGCGTTTCCCATCATCGCGAAGCAGTCTTCCGGTGCGCCGTTCGTATTTTTCGCGGTGATGATGGTGATTCAGTTTTTCGTCGTGCTGTTCGTTTATCCCGAGACGAAAGGCGTGTCGCTCGAGCAGCTGCAGGTGCAATTGGGGACGGAAATGCAGTAAGCGATTTCGCTGGATCTTCGCTATACTGATGCAGGTTTCATCGCGGGAAAGTGCCCTGTTTTCCACCTGATACCTGCACCGGAAGTGGAGCATCGAATACGCATGATGCAGGTTCAGCAAAAGCTCGAAATCCTGGCGGATGCCGCAAAGTACGATGCTTCCTGCGCGAGCTCCGGGTCGAAGCGCGCGGGTACGGGCAAGGGTGTCGGTTCGTCCGACGGCACCGGCATCTGCCACAGCTATACACCCGACGGCCGCTGCGTTTCCCTGCTCAAAATCCTGCTTACGAACTACTGCACCTATGACTGCGTATTTTGTGTCAACCGCGTGTCATCCGACGTTCGACGTGCGCGCTTTACACCGCAGGAAGTCGCCGACCTCACGATCAGTTTCTATAAGCGCAACTACATCGAAGGCCTGTTTCTGAGCTCGGGCATCATCCAGTCGCCCGATTACACGATGGAGCAGCTGATCGAGGTAGCGCGGCTGCTGCGGGAGGTGCATGGGTTCGGGGGCTACATTCACCTGAAGGCGATTCCCGGCGCGAGTGAAGCCTTGATCGAGCTCGCCGGGTTGTACGCGGACCGCTTGAGCGCCAACATGGAGCTGCCCACGCAAAAAGACCTGGTCCAGCTTGCTCCGGACAAAAAGGTCGAAGTTATTGAAGGCACCATGGCCGACATCGCGGAGCGCAAGCAGGAGTCTGAGGAGAACCGCAAGCATTCGCGCAATGCGCCCAAGTTTGCGCCCGCGGGGCAAAGCACGCAACTAGTGGTAGGAGCTACGCCCTCGACCGATCAGGAAATCATCGCGACCGCGTCGCACCTGTACAAGCAATACGACCTGCGCCGGATTTACTACTCTGGGTTCAGTCCATTTCCCCAGGGCGATGCGCGGCTGCCGCTCAAGCCCGCACCGCTGGTACGCGAGCACAGGCTGTACCAGGCCGACTGGCTGATGCGCTATTACGGGTTTAAGGGCGAGGAGCTGACCACCCCGGATGCTCCCAACCTGGACCTGACGCGCGACCCCAAGCTGACCTGGGCGCTGGCGCACCGCGAATTTTTCCCGGTGGATGTCAACAAGGCTTCACGCGAGGTGCTGCTGCGTGTGCCGGGCATCGGCTACAAAAACGTCGACCGCATTCTGCGCATCCGCACGTATCATCCGCTGTCGCTGGACGACCTGCGCAAACTGCATGTGCGAATCAAGACCGTCGCCCCGTTTGTGACCGCCGTGGACCACCTTGCGCCCACCCGCGAGCTCGACTCCGTAACGCTGCCGGAGCAGGTGTTGGTACCCGCGCAGATGGGCTTGTTCGACGCAGGCGTGTCGGCGAGCATGGGCCAATTGTGAGTCCGCTTACAGCTTACAAACTGCGGATTGCGCCCGAGTTTGCCGCCTGGCGCGAGGAAGCGCGGCGCTTGCTGCGCGACGGTATTGAGCCGGACCAGATTGAGCTGGTGGACGACGAAAGCGACCAGGCCATGGCGTTCGATTTCGCGCCGCCCCCGGAGCCCGACCCTCGCCGCGCGGTAACAAATCCCGCTGTCTCCAAGGCATTTCTTGAGCTTGCTGAGATCGTCGCCTGCCACAACGATCCCGAGCGCTGGCAACTGTTGTACCGCGTGTTGTGGCGGCTCCAGGGCGATCGCTCCCTGATGAAGCATGAGCTGGACGGGGATATCGCTCGCATGCGCCGCATGGACGCGCAAGTGCGCCGGGACCTGCACAAAATGCACGCGTTTTTGCGCTTCCGCATGGTCGAGGACGAAGCGGAGGAGCACTACATCGCCTGGTACCGGCCGGACCACCGCATTCTCGCGTTGGCGGTTCCGTTTTTCGTCGAGCGTTTCGCCGTCATGCGGTGGACGATCCTGACCGGCTACGCTTCGGCAAGCTGGGATCCGGAAACGAAGCGGGTGGCCTGGGGCCCCGGTGTGCCGCGGTCGCAAGCCCCCGAAGAAGACGAGCTCGAAGGCATGTGGCGCTCGTACTACGGGTCGATCTTTAACCCGGCCCGTCTCAACACGCGCGCAATGAAGTCTGAAATGCCGGTGCGCTACTGGGCTGAGTTGCCCGAGCTCAACATCCTGCCGCAACTGCTGAACGACGCGGACCGCCGCGTGGGGACCATGATGGAACAACAAAGCCTGCTTCAAAGCAATACGTTTGTGCCTTCAGAACACACCCTCCCGATACTGCGCGACGCCCTGCCGCGCTGCGAAGGCTGCGAGCTGTACAAGCCCGCAACGCAGGGGGTGTTCGGCGCGGGTCTGGCGCATGCGCCGCTCATGCTGGTGGGTGAGCAGCCCGGCGACCAGGAAGACCTCGCGGGCAAGCCGTTTGTGGGGCCCGCCGGCAAGCTGCTCGATCAAGCAATCGAGGAGCTTGGGTTCAACCGCGAAGAGTTTTATGTGACCAATGCGGTGAAGCACTTCAAATTCGTCGAGCGCGGCAAGCGGCGCATTCACCAGTCGCCGAACCTGCGCGAGATCGCGGCATGCCGCCCATGGTTGCTGGCGGAGCTCGACGCGGTGCAACCGAAAGTGGTTGTGTGCCTGGGAGCGTCGGCCGCGAAATCGTTGTTGGGAGCCAAGTTCGCGCTGATGAAGGATCGCGGCAAGATTGTTGAATCGCCCTA
>CAXTKZ010000071.1:0-10286 GCA_964244985.1 uncultured Acidobacteriaceae bacterium | reverse complement strand
GCCTGGAAATACGCATTGTCCGTATGGAACCCGGCAATCCCTGCCCACAAACTCGCCGGAAACTGCTGGACATACGTGTTGTAGTCGCGCAGGGTATTGTTGTACCGCCGACGCTCCACCGCGATGCGATTCTCCGTACCTTCCAGCTGGTCCTGCAGGGCCAGGAAGTTCTGGTTCGCTTTCAGGTCGGGATAGGCCTCACTTAAGGCCAGCAAACGCCCGATGGCGCCGTCAAGCTGGTTGTTGGCGGCAATCTTTGCTTGAGGATCGCGCGCATTCAACAACCCCGCGCGTGCGTTCGCAATGTCACCGAACACGGTTTCCTCGTGCTTGGCATAGCCTTTCACTGTATTCACCAGGTTGGGAATCAGGTCGGCCCGCCGCTGCAGCTGCGTGTCGATCTGCGCGAACTGTGCCTGCACATCGTTGTGCTTGGCCACCATCGTATTCTTTGCGCTGATGTAGTTGAAAAATGCAATCACCAGGATCGCTAGAATGCCTAAACCAAAAATAGAACCGCGTTTCATCTCGTACCTTTCCGTTGCTTAAAAGTTTCCGCCCGCGCCGCCGCCGCCCGTGCCGCCCCCGCCGAAGCCGGAAAAACCGTCGCCGTCATCATCATCCCGACTGCCGCGCCCGCCTCCGCCCCCGCCGAAGCCTCCGCTTAAAAACATCCCGAGCAGGAACGGCAACATGCCCGTACGCGCGGCCAGAATCAACAAAAGCAGCAGCACTCCCGCGGTTACCGCAAGCTGGCCGGGGCCGATCTGTGTGGGGCGCTCGATCGGCGCGAGCTGGGTGGGCTGAATGCTTAACTGCACGCCTGCGTCTTTTGCAATCAGCCCCGCGATCTGTTCAGCACCCAGCGTTAAGCCTTCATCGTTTTGGCTTACACGCAGATATTGCTGCATCTGCCGCCCGATGATGCCTGCCCGCTCATCGGTGATGACACCTTCCAGCCCGTAGCCGGTCGATATAAACCATTTCCGATCGCCGATGGAAACAAGCAGGATCACGCCGCGATCGGTGCCCTTCGCCCCAACTTTCCAGGCATCCTCAAGCTGTACCGCATAGTCGGCCATCGGCTCGCCATCGGTGTTTTTGACGGTCACCACCGCCATCTGCGCGTGCGTCTGGCGCTCCAACGCGCCGCACAACCGATTGATGCGCCCCTCAGCTTCCTCGGAGAGTACCTGTGCGTCGTCGCTCACGTAATCCGTGGGACGGGGCAGGTCTTTTACCGCCTGTGCGCCCGCACTTGCCCAAGGCAGTAGAAGGCACCACAGCGCGCATCGTTGAAGGCGGGGCCAGAGCATGCTCCCGCTATTGTACGGGGCGCACAACAAAACAGCGCCCGCAAGAGCGGACGCTGTTTTGTTGCAGACCGCATAGATTACATGCCGGCTGCTTTTCCACCCTGTGTCTGGGAGATCTGCTGGATGTGCTGCATATGCTGGTCGATGATGGGCTGGCCCTGCTGCGCGGCTGCCTTTTCACTCGCAAGGGTACCTTTTTGCTCTTCGGTATGGAATGCTTTTTCCGTGTCCTTATGGTCGGCAACCTGCGCCTTGATGTACGCCTGGTCGAACGCCTGCCCGTTCAGCCCTTGCAGCTTCTCATACAGTGCCTTGTGCTTGGGCATCATCAGATCGGTTTGCGGCGTAACACCGGCTTCCTGCGCCACCGGCTTCATCTGGTCCATCAGCTTGGTATGGTCGTCGATCATCTGCTGCGCATACTGCTTGATGTCGTTGTTTTGGCTCTTCTGCAAGGCCAGTTGGCTTGTTTTGATCTCGAACAGGCTGCCGTCGGTCGCCGTCATCAAGAACTTTTTATCCTGCGCTGAAGCTTGTGTCGAGCCGGCAGCCGAGGCCGCGCCCGTGGCTGCGTCGCTCGTCGACTGCGCGTACACAGCCGTGCCGACACCCAGGGCAAGCATCGCCGCAACATGGATTCCCATTTTCATAGTTCTCTCCTCGTCGGGGCAGCTTCGGCCCCGAACTTCTCAACTTAGTAAGGCGCGAAATTGGCCGCAAACGTTGCTTTGCGATTTATGACCGCCCGACCTGCTTGTGAGCGCATGAATGTACCGTTTCGCCGCCGCTCCTCTATTCTGGAAGCAATGACAATGCCTGCCAGCGCACCACCCATCGCCCGCAAGGACCCGCACACGACCTCCCTGCACCGACACACCCTCCAGGACGACTACGGCTGGCTGCGCAACAAGGAAAGCGAAGAGGTGCTGGACTACCTTCGCGCCGAAAACAGCTACACCGATGCGGAGATGGAGCCGACAAAGCCGCTCCAGGAAGAGCTGTACAAAGAGCTGCTGTCGCACATCAAGCAAACCGACGTAAGTGTACCCTCACGCGAGGGCGAGTACTGGTATTACGCGCGCACTACCGAGGGTTCGCAATACCCGGTGTACTGCCGCAAGCGCGGTTCGTGGAAAACATTTGAGGCCGCGCCGGAAGAGGGAATCCTCGATGTGGAAGCGCTCGCGGCCGGGCACGGCTTTCTGTCCCTCGGCGGCATGGATCTTTCGGACGACGGCACCCTGCTGGCTTACTCGACCGATACCACCGGCTTTCGCCAGTACACCCTGCACATCAAAGATCTGCGGACAGGCGAGCTGCTGCCCGAAACGCGGGAACGCGTGGGGTCGCTTGTATGGGCAGCCGACAACCGGACGCTGCTCTACACAGTCGAGGATGAAGTGCAGAAGCGCCAGTTCCAACTGTACCGGCACGTGTTGGGAACGCCTGTTTCAGACGATGTGTTGGTACTGGAAGAACCCGACGAGCGATTCAATTTGGGCGCGGGCCGCACGCGCGACCGGGAGTATATTGTGGTCGAAAGCGGAAGCCACACAGCGAGCGAGGCGCGATTGTTGCGGGCTTCGGAACCGGACGCCAAGCCGCAGCTGCTCGTGCCGCGGCGCGAGAACATCGAGTACTACCCCGACCACCGCAACGGGCTGCTCTACATCCGCACAAACGATGGGGGCCGCAACTTTCGGCTGGTCACCGCGCCTGTGGCCGCCCCGGCGGACTGGACGGAGCTGATCGGGCATCGCGAGGACGTGATGCTGGAAGATGTGTCGCTGTTTGCCGGGTTCGCGGTAGCTTCCGAGCGGCGAGGCGGGCTGGAGCATCTACGCGTACTGCATTTTGAGGATTCAGGGCGCGAGATCGAGCGCGAGGCGGAGATTGCCTTCCCCGAACCGGCCTACAGCGTGCACCTGAGCGGCAATCGCGAATGGGTCACCGACACGCTGCGCTACAGCTATCAGTCGCTGGTCACACCTGCTTCTGTGTTCGACTACCACGTGCGCAGGGGGGAATCGGAGCTCAAAAAAGAGCAGGAGGTGCCGGGCGGGTTCGACCGCGCGCTGTATGCGTCGGAACGGATCGAGGCGGTCGCGCCGGATGGGGTGCGCGTGCCGGTGTCACTTGTGTACCGGCGCGATATGCAGGCTGCCGGGCGGGGCCCTTTGCATGTATATGGCTACGGATCGTACGGGTATGCGCTGCCGCTCGGCTTCAACTCGAACCGGCTGGCGCTGCTCGATCGTGGTTTTTGCCTGGCGTACGCGCATATCCGGGGCGGCGGCGACCTGGGCAAGCCCTGGCACGATGCGGGGCGGCTGCTTGAAAAACGGAACACCTTTACCGACTTCATCGCGGTAACCGAGCACCTGCTCGCTTCCGGATATGGCTCACGAGACAGAGTGGCGATTCAAGGCGGCTCAGCGGGCGGTTTGCTGATGGGCGCGGTGGCCAACCTGCGGCCGGAGCTGTTTCGCGCCGTGGTGTCGCAGGTGCCGTTCGTGGACGTGATGAATACGATGCTCGACGCTTCCCTGCCGTTAACCGTGCCCGAGTATGAGGAGTGGGGCAATCCGAATGAGCGCGAGTACTTCGAAGTGATGCTGAGTTACTCGCCGTATGACAATCTCCGTTCGGCAGCTTATCCTGCCATGCTGGTCAAAACTTCGTTGTACGATTCGCAGGTGATGTACTGGGAGCCTGCGAAGTATGTTGCCAAGCTGCGGACATTCAATACCGGGCAGGAGCCGATTCTGCTGCATACGAATATGACGGCGGGGCATGGCGGGGCGAGCGGGCGGTATGATTATCTGCGGGAGATTGCGTTTGACTATGCGTTCTTGTTGAGGGAGCTGCAGGTTGTTTCTTAATTATTTATAGGAACCAAGGAGATACGTATTTGAAAGCAGCATGGTTTGTTGACGGTTCTTATATGATGAAAGCCTGGAATGCTCTAAACACTCAGGCTAGACTTGATTTTGTGAAGATGCGCAAGATGCTCGAAACCACTTATCTGGCGCAGGAGGGAGATAAGCTGGAGGACGCCTATTACTTCAGCGCCGACCCTGAACCTTCCACCTCACGGCTGAATTCCTTCCATAATGCGCTTGCGTTTCCACCGCCGAACGGCCCTGGGCTGCGCGTGAAGCTTTACTGGGTGCAGAAAAAAACGATGTACTGGCCGTCTCAGATGGGAGGCGGCCCAGTAACGCACCCTGTAAGTGGCGTGCAGTATGAGCAGACCACACAAAAAGCTGTCGATGTCGGACTTGCGTTTCACCTGATGCGTTCGTTCAGTAAGAAGAAATGGAGTACGCTGTTTCTTGCCGCGGGTGACAGCGATTTTCATGAGGTAGTGCAGCACTTAGTCGAAAATGAGGACGTCAACCTCGTGCTGATCGGGACGATGAACACAATCAGCGAGGAGCTGCGACCATATGCGCAGAGTATCTTTGAGCTGGACAAGCATCAAAAGGAGATTAGCCGGTAACAAGGGCAGCCGGCTACGCCCTATGCTTCTTACAATCAGGCAAATCATAGATGCTATCGCTACCTTAAATCTGTTGCACCTGCTACTCTCCATTCAAGCCTTCGAGTCCGATTGCGAAACAGTTTGTGCCTTGCGCTCGAAACAGCTTTGTTGGTGCGGAGTTGACCGCTTAACTCTGCACTTCCTGTTTTCTTTGAGCGGGATGCCGGCATCCGAACAAAATTCTGCATTCGGCTCACTCTGGCACCTAGTTCTGTCATCTGCAATAGTAAGCGACCGGAGTCCTCAGCTCGGGCAAAAAAGGCCCAGCTTTTATTTTCCAGGATTGCATCTGTTGCCGACTTGGCTTGAGCTAAGGAATAACCGAGTTCGCGCCGAAGCATTTGCGTGAACCCGACTTTCTGAAATCCTTCATTCCAACCGCGAACTGTAATAATTTTCATTAAAACACCTTGACCGGAATCGGACGTGGGGTACTGCCGGGGTGTGCTCCCGAAGTTCTTATCCCGCCTTGGATAAGGACGACCTCAACATCCATTATGCGTCCCACTTCTTTGGCAGCCTGCCTGATAAGAGCCATTGTCAAGCCCAAGCCCTCTACGTGCACCTGCACGAGATTGAGGGTGCTCCCTTGCCGTTCCACATTCGCCATCACAGTAATGGGACCTTTCGCCGTCACGACTATTCCATGAACGACATTTTCATCCAACTCTACAATGTGAACAATCGAGGGTTCAGGAGCCAAGCTTACCTTACCGCCCCCAGCATCCCCGCCTGCAGCACCACCAGCTCCGACAAATCCTTCTTCTCCAGCCCATGCACTTCCTTATTGAAGTCGTCCACCTTGCTCGACCAGTTCATCGAGCAGAACTTGGGCCCACACATGGAGCAGAAAGCGGCCTCCTTATAGTAATCATCCGGCAGCGTTTCATCGTGCATCGCCCGCGCGGTTTCCGGGTCGAGCGAGAGCGCGAACTGCTTCTCCCAATCAAATGTGTAGCGCGCATAGGAAATCGCATCGTCGCGATCGCGCGCCCCGGGCCGGTGCCGGGCGATGTCGGCGGCATGCGCGGCAATCTTGTAAGCGATCATGCCATCCTTCACGTCTTTCTCGTTCGGCAAACCCAGGTGCTCTTTCGGCGTCACGTAGCACAGCATGGAAGCCCCATGCCACCCGATCATGGCCGCGCCTATCGCGGAGGTGATGTGGTCGTAGCCCGGGGCAATGTCGGTCACCAGCGGCCCCAAGACATAGAAAGGCGCGCCATCGCACAGCTCCACTTCCTTGTCGACCTGCTCCTTGATCTTGTCCATCGGCACGTGTCCAGGACCTTCAATCATCACCTGCACGTCCGACTCCCATGCTTTGCGCGTGAGCTCGCCCAACGTTTTCAGCTCGGCAAACTGCGCTTCATCGGACGCATCCGCGACCGAACCCGGACGCAGCCCGTCGCCCAGCGAGTAGCTCACGTCGTACTTCGCCATGATCGCGGTGATGCGGTCGAAGTGCTCATACAGGAAATTCTGCTTATGGTGCGCGGTCATCCACTGCGCCATAATCGCGCCGCCGCGGCTTACAATGCCGGTGATGCGCTTGGCGACCATGGGCACGTACTGAATCAACACGCCGGCATGAATCGTAAAGTAATCGACTCCCTGCTGGGCTTGTTCTTCAATCACTTCTAGATATAGGTCGATATTCAAGTCCTCGACGCGCTTGACGCGGGTCAGCGCTTCATACAGCGGCACCGTCCCGATGGGTACGGGGGAGTGGCGCAGGATGCGGTCGCGGATCTCGGGGATTGCGCCGCCGGTCGAGAGATCCATTACCGTGTCGGCCCCGTGCTGCACGGCCATGTGCAGTTTGCGCAGCTCCTCATCCATATTCGAGGTCACGGCTGAGTTCCCGATATTGGCGTTCACCTTGCAGCGCGAAGCAATCCCGATCGCCATCGGCTCGAGCTCTGGATGGTTGATGTTCGCGGGGATGATCATGCGGCCGGCAGCAATTTCCGCGCGGATGAGCTCCGGGGTCAGGTTCTCCCGACGCGCGACAAACTCCATCTCCTCCGTCACGCGGCCCAGGCGCGCAAAGTGCATCTGGCTCACGTTTGTGTCGCCCGAGCGGGCTGCCTCGCTGCGGCGTGCGCCGAGCCACTGGGCGCGGGGCTCGAGGATTTCTGTTGCTCGTACGGGCATTTGGGCTGTGCTCATTGCTGGGGTTCCTTCCGTAAGCCGGGCTCGGGTTTCACCCCATCATACGCGGGCTTTCCCGTGTTCCGCTGCTTCGCTCGACCGCGCGAAAACACGTCGCTTGACCCCGGTACCCGCCGCTCCTAAGCTGGGAAGTACGCCATGGCCCAGACCCGCTCCCAAACCACCCGCATTGCCGCCGCCGTCGCGGTCATCGTCGCCGTGATCGTGTACCTGGCCGTGACTGGGGTGCAGGCCAACAAAAGCTACTACGTCACCATCAACGAGCTGCAAGGGCTGGGACAAAAAGCATACACACGCCACCTGCGGGTAGCCGGCAATGTCGCGCCGGGGTCCATTGCGCACCACGGGGTAGGAGCGAACTTCGTTTTGGTGGAGAACGACAAGCGCCTGCGTGTGGACTACAACGGCCAGGAGCCCCCGCCGGATACCTTCAAGGATGACGCTCAGGCGCTCGCGATCGGCACCTACGGCCGTGACGGCGTATTCCATGCGACCGAGCTGCAGGCCAAGTGCGCGTCAAAGTATGCGCCCGCGCCCAATGCGGTGCCGCCGGTCCGCAACACAGCCGCGCTCACCCCGGTCCGCTGACCGTGCCTTA
Source organism: uncultured Acidobacteriaceae bacterium (assembly GCA_964244985.1). Classification (GTDB taxonomy): domain Bacteria; phylum Acidobacteriota; class Terriglobia; order Terriglobales; family Acidobacteriaceae; genus EB88. The sequence goes on along the minus strand of CAXTKZ010000071.1, from coordinate 2,653 downwards.
CCTTTACATCGACAAGCTGTTCAATGAGCTCCGCGACGAGCTGTTGTCTGCCATGCATGCCGCGGCGGAGCGGGAGATCCGCACCGGGCAGCGGGTGGACGTGAATCGGCTGTACCGGGCCTTCACACGCGCGGCGGTAGGCAAAATGGCGAATCCTGTCCGTGTGTCCGACCGCTGCCTGGAAACAGCCCCACCCCGCTCGAAAAAGGGAGCCGGGCGGGATTCCGATTAGGCTGCGGCGGCAAGGTCGTCGTCCTTCGACTCCCGGACGAACAGGAGCCCCACAAGGGTAAGCAGGGCGGACACGGTCAGGTAGTAGCCCACGTAGTGCAGGCCGTGATTTTTCGCGAGCGAGGTGGCGATGTATGGTGCCAGCGACGCGCCCAGGATGCCCGCCAGGCTGAACACCAAGGAGCTGCCTGTATAGCGCACCGGCGTGGGGAAAAGCTCGGAGATAAGGGTACCAAGCGGACCGTAGGTAAGCCCCATCAGCGCGAAGCCGAGTACCAGCATGGCGGCGGAGCCGCTGATGCCCGCGGCAAACAACGGGGCAAATGCGAAGCCAAACACCGCGATCGCCGCGGTGACGCCCAGCATAACGAAACGCCTGCCGCGCTCGGCCACCAGCGCCGACACGGGGATGCCCGCGGCAAAAAACAGGATGCCGAACAGCTGGAGTTCAAGAAAGGTTCCCCGGTTGTAGTGCAGCGCCGTGGTCCCCCACGACAGCGTGAATACGGTCAACAGGTAGAACAGAACAAAGGTGGCCAACGAGACGAACGTGCCCGCGCAAAATGCACGGGTGTGACGGCGCAGCACGGTCAACATGGGAAAACCGACTTGCTCCCGGCGCTCGACCGAGGCCTGAAATACGGGAGTTTCTGTAAGCGCAAGTCGTACATACAAGCCGAGCAGCACAAGCACGGTGCTGAGGAGAAACGGCAACCGCCATCCCCAGGCGAAGAACTGCGCATTGGTGAGCCGGCGCGACAGGAGAAGAAAACCGCCGCCGGACAGAAGAAAGCCGATGGGTGCGCCAAGCTGCGGAAACATGCCGTACAGCGCACGTTTACGAGGCGGGGCGTTTTCCACCGCGAGCAGAACGGCCCCGCCCCACTCGCCGCCAAGCCCGATGCCCTGCCCGAAGCGGCACAGCGCAAGCAGGATCGGCGCGGCGATGCCGATTTGCGCGTAGGTGGGCAAGAGGCCGATGGCGCAGGTGGACAGCCCCATGACGGAAAGCGCCAGCACAAGCGTGGTTTTTCTGCCGATGCGGTCGCCGAAGTGGCCGAACAGCGCGGCACCGACAGGCCGGGCGAAAAAGGCGATGCCGAAGGTCGCGAGCGAGGCCAGCGTGGAGCTTGCCGGGTCCGATGCCGGGAAGAACAGCCTGGGGAAAACAAGTACGGCAGCGGTGGCATAAATGTAAAAGTCGAAGAACTCGACCGCGGTGCCGACAAGGCTGGCGAAAAGCACCTGTGACGGCGTGTTGATGCGCGTTGTTCTTGTCGTCATGTGTCCGCGCAGTATAACGTGCTGTGTTTTTCAGTGCTCCCGGGGGACCGCTTTAATTTCAAAGATCGAAGGCCATTGCTTGCCGGTCACGAACAACCGATCGTGTTCGGCATCGTAGGCGATGCCGTTCAACACGGATTCGGAGTCCACGCGCTGAGTGTCGGGCAACAAGCCGGTGCAGTCGATCCAGCCTAGAACTCGTCCGGATTGTGGAGAAATGCGCGCGATGCGGTCGGAGTGCCACACATTCGCGTAAATCTCGCCCTTGATGTATTCAAGCTCGTTAAGCTGGTCGACCGGAGCCCCGCCGTCCTTTACCGTGATTTCATACGTAACCTTGAAGCTGCGGGGGTCGCGGAACCGCAGCACCGCACTGCCATCGCTGGTGACAAGTTCCTTCGCGGTGCGGGTCATGCCCCAGCCTTCGCCGGTGTAGGTAAAGCTGCCGACCGGGCGCAGGCTGAACCGGTCGTAGATGAAGCCTGTATGCGACTGCCAGGTCCACTCAAGAAGATTTGGACCCCAGTCCACGATGCCTTCGCCGAAATACTCCGGCGCGAGCTCCGTGTGCTGGACGGTTTTTCCGGTCGCGGGCTCGGTCACAAGAACAGCCGAATGCCCCTGGAGGCCCGTGCCCTCATAAAACAATCCGTCCCGATACAAAAAGCCCTCGGTGTAGCTTGCGGTCGAGTGCGGGTACGTGGCCACAACCTGGCAGCCCGCAAGGGGAGCAAGCGCGGCAGCAAGCAGGAGCGGGAGCAGCACGGGCATGGAAACCACCTCAAAATGAGCGCGAAAGCTATACTCGCATCGGACTGACGAGTATGACGACCAGTGTATTTCCAGCGGAGCTGCGCGATGTATCGCATGTATACGGCGGCACCCCCGTGCTGCGGCATGTCGATGCGAGGTTTGAGCGCGGGCGCTGCGGACTGCTGCTGGGCGCGAACGGCGCCGGCAAATCCACCCTGCTGCGCATTCTGGCGGGGCTGCTGCGGCCTTCGTTCGGGTCTGTCACAGCCTGGGGTAAGCCGGTTGAGAACGAGCGCGCACGCATCGGCTACATGGCCCACGCACCCATGCTGTACGAGGAGTTCACGGCGCTTGAAAACCTGCGCTACTTTGCCGCGCTGTATGG
>CAXTKZ010000070.1:0-16528 GCA_964244985.1 uncultured Acidobacteriaceae bacterium | reverse complement strand
GCTCAGATTCACACGCATAATCCAGGTCCCGTGTGCGTCCGTATTCACTTTTTCGGGCGATGTATTCAGATCCTCATTCACTGATTCCACCTCGCCCGACGCGGGCGCATACAGGTCGGAAACTGCCTTCACGGACTCGACCGAGCCGAAGACTTTCCCTTTTTCTACCTTCGCGCCCAGCTTCGGCGTTTCCACAAACACGATGTCGCCAAGCGTCGACTGCGCATGATCGGTAATCCCCACTGTGCCGATGCCGTCCTGCACGTGAATCCATTCATGCTCGCGTGTATAGCGGTACTGTTCCGGATAGCTCATGCCTTTGGTCCTTCCTTGCGGGGGCGCTTGTAGAACGGAATCGCCGTTGTCCGCGCCTTGGCCCGCATACCGCGCACTTCCACAAATGCTTCCCTGCCCGCCTCGCCGGCGTATTCCGGCGGCAGATAGGCAAGCGCGATGTTTTTCTTGAGAAACGGGGCGGGCGAACCGCTGGTTACCGCGCCGATCTCCAGACCTTCGGCGTCGAACACGCGGTACCCATCGCGTGCGATCCCCCGGTCCACCATTTCAAGTCCGATCAGCCGCCGCGTCGGGCCACCCGAGGCTTCAATCCCGCGCAGCGCCGCGGCCCCGGTAAACTCTTTTTCCAGCTTCGCGTACCGTCCGAGCCCCGCCTCAAACACATGGATCGTGTCCGAAATCTCATGTCCATACAACGCCATGGCCGCTTCAAGCCGCAGCGTGTTGCGCGCGCCCAGCCCGCATGGCTGGATGCCGAACTCGGCTCCTGCAATCATCACCTGGTCCCAAACACGGGTGCTCGTCCCTTCATCGGAAGGCACGTAAATCTCAAACCCATCCTCGCCCGTGTACCCCGTCCGCGCCGCGAGCACGTTGTACACCCCGGCTACCTTGCCCCACTTAAACCAGTAATTCTTAATCTCATCGAGCGGCAGGTCGGTCAGCTTGCGCAGGACATCCACCGCGCGCGGTCCCTGGATCGCCAGCTGCGTGTAGTAGTCCGAGTAGTCGGACACATGGCAGTCAAAGGGCCGCGACTGCTCGCGGATCCAGCCGTGATCTTTCTCCCGCGTGCTCGCGTTGATGACGACCAGGTAGTCATTCTCGCTCAGCTTGTGGACAACAATGTCGTCCACAAAGGTTCCATTTGGATACAGCATCGCTGAGTAATGCGCCTGCCCCACCTGAAGCTTTGCGGCGTCATTCATTGAGAACTGCTGCACTGCCGAGAGCGAGCCCGGCCCGCGCAGCTGGATGCAGCCCATATGGCTTACATCGAATACGCCGACACCGGTCCGCACGGCCATGTGCTCGGCGGTGATGCCCGCGTACTCGACCGGCATATCCCAGCCGCCGAAATCCACCATTTTGGCCCCGAGTGCCCGGTGGATGGAGTTCAAAGCTGTCTTACGAAGAGCGATGGCAGTCGCCGTCACAAAGAGCTCCTAAGGCTCTACGGTACCATGCGGAGCGGGGCCGAACCGACCTCTCCCTCAGTCGTGCGACACCTGCCATCCGTCATCCGTGTTGATCAGCGTCGCCTTGTCCACCCGCAAACCCGTGTCCGCCTGGATGGTCGGAAACGCGGTCTTCATCTCCGCCCCTTGCGCCCAGTCTGAGGTGCCCGCCACCGTGTAGTGGTAATCCACGTTCGCCACCTGCGCGCCATTGTTGTCGCTCGATGTCGTGAAGTTGTCGATGCCCGTCACGTCGCGATGCCCGAAGCAGAAGTTCCCCGATCCCGGATCCTTGCTGTCCGGCGTCCATACGGATCGCCCCTTTGAGGACAGGTCATAATCATTGACCTGTTTTGAGCTGAAGATGAAAACCTTTTTCTGCTCCGTCGTCCGCGTCAACAGGCCCGCATCTGTCAGTGCGTCATAACCGGCGGTTTCCTCACCCTTCTTCGGATCGCCCTCCACCGGGAACTTCACCGGCGTCGACCACACACACTCCGGATGCGCGTTGTAGTAATTGCCGATCGCTTTTTTAAAATTGTCTTTTGAAGCAGCCTTTTTGCTCGAACAGCCTCCGACAAGCAACACAGAGCAGCAAAGCAGGGCAGGTGCAACACGAGGTATGCGCATGGTAAGTTCCTTTCTCACGCGTATGGGATGCGGACCCGCTCCCCGAAGTCCTTGCTCGACAAAGAATCCGGTGGGCTATACTAGGGCGTCCCGGCGGGGTTGGCGGCATTGCAACAAATCCCTTCCGCGTCCGGTGCCGACCAAGCCCATGCCTGAAGCCGCCCACTCCACTGTCGTGGTTCCCTGCTATAACGAAGCCCGCCGGCTCAGAACTGAGGCGTTCGCCGCCTTCCTTCAAAGCCCGCTCAGCGCCGGGGTGCAGCTCCTGTTTGTGAACGACGGCAGCCGCGATGCCACTTTATCCGTGCTCCAGGCGCTCCGTTCGCGCTTTCCCGACCGCATCCGCGTGCTCGACAAGCAGCCCAACGCCGGCAAGGCGGAAGCGGTGCGCCACGGCATGCTCCACGCACTCGCGCTGCCCGGCTGCCGCATCACCGGATTCTGGGATGCCGACCTTGCCACGCCGCTTGCACAGATTCCGGACCTGGCCGCGGTGCTTGAAAACCATTCCACTCTCACGATGGTGTTCGGCGCGCGGGTCCGTTTGCTGGGCCGTCACATCGAGCGGCTGCCTTTGCGGCACTACCTGGGCCGCTGCTTCGCCACCGTCGCCTCCACGTTGCTGCGCCTGCCCATCTACGATACCCAGTGCGGCGCAAAGCTGTTCCGCGTTACCCCGGAGCTGGCACAGGTGCTTGCCGAGCCATTTTCTTCCCGATGGATCTTCGACGTCGAACTGCTTGCCCGCTTCATGGCGCTCCACCGAGGCGATCCCGCCGCCGTCCGCGGCCGCATTTACGAGTACCCGCTCCCCGAGTGGACCGATGTCGCCGGTTCCAAGGTCGGCTCTGGTGACTTTCTTAAGGCTTTCGGCGAACTGTTCCACATCTATCGACGCTATCTGGCCGGCTAAACTTCACTTGTTTTTTGATCGCGCATCATGCGGTACATCGCGCCGAGCAGCAATACCAGCAGCGCGGAAACAGCCCACGGAATCGGCCTGAAAAGCAGAAGCGTCTGCGCGATGCCTGCCTGTGCGACCGCCTGCTCATGCCGGTGCAGCACATGATCGAGGAACTGGTGCGCGGTCAGCACCGTCGCCGCACTCAACAAGGCAAACCCGGCCAGCCCCCATCGCCGCATACGCGGCTCACCCAGCAGAAAAGCTATCGCCGGAAAGACCAGCAGCAGCATACGCGTGTCGTACTGGCGGTGGTAGATCGGCAGCAAGGCAAGGCAGGCGATGGCTCCCGTCGCCAGATAATGTTTGCCGAGCCCGGGGCGCAGCCGCATCGCGGGCACAGTCCAAACCCCCAGCAGCAGGGCGGACACAAGCAAAGCCGCGCCGTTGTAAAAGGGCGGGCTGGGGCGCAGCACCGCAAAGACGGCCTCAAGATCGGCCAGGTTGGTGCCCTGCATATGCCCCAGGGTCGGGCTGTTGACCGAGCCCGGCGCGGCGTTGCCTTTGAGATTGGCGCGCAGCTCGCCCAGCCAATGCGCCGTATGCGGATTGTGCGCGAACGCCAGCAAGCTGCCCGCAGCTACGAGAAGCGAAAGGATTGCCGTGCCCGCGAATACCAGGCGCGCCCTCGGCCCAGCGAACAGGAGATATACCAAGGGGATCGCTGCATCGTGGGGCTTCAACAGAACGGCAATTGAAAAACACAGGACGGCAGTGAGGGGAAAGCGCTCGCGAAACACGCACGCGTACCCGAGGACGAGCAGCGCGATCACCAGGCCGGAGATCTGGCCGAGCATCAGCAGGATCGTACTGCTGAAAGCAAAAATCGCGAGCACCCCGGCAAGCGGAATGGAGGTGCCGACCGTAAGGCACATCTGGGCCGCAAGCAAAACCGCCGCGGCAAACCCCACCCCGATCAGCGCCTCCCACACAGCATGGGCCACTGGGTAGGGCAGAGCCGCCACCGGCATAAGCGCCACCAGCGAAAACGGCGGATACAAGGCTGAGTATGGATCGAACACAACCTTGTCGTCGTTCACACCGCCCGCAGCAATGTAGGCTGTCCGCGTATCGGATTCGCTGTACGGGTCGCAATGCGCCAGAAGGCAGCGCGCACTTGAGTAAGGCTGTTTGAAGTCGCGGAAGTGCAGAGCTTCGTGCTCATCATGGTAGCCGCGGACCAAAAACAGCAGCGCGCCCAGAAGAGCGATAAGAAACACGGGGGAGCGGGTCAGGCGTGTCGCGCGATGGGCCATGGGCTATCGATTCTCCGTGGGAACTGCTGTCGAATCCGCTTTCGCCGCCCCGCAGACTAAGTACCAGGCCTCACGCGTACAACGGTACCGAGCGGCCTCCTTCGGTTGGAGCTGTGCTCCGATTCCTTTCGCCAGCATCTCGGGCGTGTCCGAATCCAGAAGCACAGACGAGTGCGCAAGCAGCATCGCTACCCGACTTGCCGGCAGGGATGCATTCTCATTCCATCCCGGGTCCGTCTTCGACAGATGTGTCATGCGGATGTCGTCGATCAACAAGGGGGAGCCGGGAACGGCCTGCAGCGGTGCGATATTTTGGTCGATCCATGGGCTGTCGAGAATCACACCATCCGCGCGCACAAAAGCAAGCGCAGGACCCCAGGCGAATGGATCCGGCGCGGTTTGGTAGTGGTGGTGTACCCACGTGTCGAGACCGACGCCGGTCAGAAGAAGTCCGATTGGATGCGCGGGCATCGGCTGCCGCTCCACCGCCTGAAGCTCCCTGGCTTCCGGCCTGAAATACACCTGCGCCGCAAGCAGCGACACAAGCGCGCAACCCAGGGCAGCCCAGCGCAGCCGAGCCTCACCCGCGGGGCGCAGGGTATCCAGTCCTGAAGCGGCAACGAGGGCACCGATCCAAAGAAGCACCACCATCCGGGTCGCGAAAAACCCCGAGCCGTTTACATAGTCGGGCAGGATTGCAATAGCGGGGGCAAGCAGGACGGTGCTTAGCAGAAATGAATCGGAAAGCCGAAGCTGCCCGGCGGCCCAGTGCTCTCGAAACGCTCTCGCTCCCAGAAAAAGACTACCCCCGAAAATCGCGTACAGGGCAAGCCGATGAAGATTCGGCAGCAGGGCGTGGCTTACCGTGTAGTAAGGCGAAACCCCAGCCAGCAAAACGCATTGCCCGATGGTGCGCGCATGAATACCCATGTCGGCGAACACGGAACCGGCCGCGTGCTTTTGCAGCGCGGCGGCTGGTACCTGGAAAGCAAGGAGACAAAACACAATGGCCCCACCGGCAAAGCCTATCTCACGACCACTCAGGGGCCGGGCATGGCGGCGAAGGAGCACGGCGCGCAGCAGGAGGTCGAAAACGCACAAAGCCGTAAGAATCAACAACGGCACCGGATGCGTCACGGTCAGGAGGGAGACCAGAACCGCAAACAAAGCCCACCAGCCGGGCCTGCCGCCGACAGCGCGCTGCCAGCAGCCCGCCGCGAACAGAAACAAGCCCAGGGCGAGCGAGTAGTTCATAAAGCCCATCATGAGCGCCCAATGCAGCAGCAGCGGCGCGGCAAACAAGGAGACGACCCCTCCGGCCCGGCCGCATCCAAGCGCGCAAAACCGCAGCCCATACCCGAAGCACAGAATGATGAGCACAGCGAAGATCTTCTCGGCCGCGTCGTAGGAAACCGCATGCGAAAGCGCAAGCACGGTGGCGTAATGTGTCGCATACGGCGGAAACGGATGCCGCACCTGGTACACGCCATAAAGCCGGCTGCCGTGCAGCACGGCGTCCAGCACATGGATGTAATAGCGGTGCATGGGCCCGTCCTGCGTGGGAAAAACAGGCAGCGACAGGATCCATAAAGAAAATGCGAGCATCACGCCCGCGAAAAGAAAGGAGGTGCGCCGCACATCTACCCGCATGACATCATCCCGCTGGACAAAGGGCGGTCAGTGGCGCACCGTGTCCGGCTTGCGTATGCAGATGAGGCTCCAGGTTTGTGCGCGTCCGCAGGGAAACCGTGCCGCGTCCTGCTCTCCCAAAAAGTCCACAAGTCCGTTGGCGAGTTCATGATCGGTTCCAGCGTACATGACGACACGGCTCATCTGTATCAGTCGATGTGCTTTTTCAGGGTCGACCAATGTATCGAAACGGGGCGGCGGGTCCAGTGCCGCGATGCTGCTCAGCTTCGTCGCATCCGGCAGGACCCGGGAATCAGGCGAAGCCCGCAGGGGCGAGATGGAAAGGTCGAGCCACGGAGCATTCAAAATAATGTCGTCCGCACGTACTAACGGCAGCACGTTCGCCCACAAAAAAGGGTCGAACGCCAGGTCCGCGTCGTTGCGCATGGAAGTGGTCAGCATCGGTCCGGTAAAAATCAGCGCATCGCTGTGCGCGGGTACGGCTTCGGCCTCCGCACGCGCCAGGCTTTGGGAAATCGGCCTCAGAAGGTGCTCCGCCGGCAGAAGGGTGAGCACGGTGAACACACCCCCGAGCGCGACACAGCCCATGCGAAAGCGCGGGCCGGGTGTGCTTTCCGCCGCGGCAAGCAGAAGAAAAATCCAAAGAAGGATCACCATGCGCGTCGCGAAAAAAACGCCGCCGTTTAAACGGTCGGGCAGGATAGGCAGCGCCGCCGCAAGCAGCACCGCGTACACGAAAAAAGCACCGCCTGGGGAAAGCTCGCGCCTGTGAAGGCTGTCCCGAAACACACGCATTCCCCAGAGAAACGCCGCAAGCAGCAACACATAGGCGCACAGGCGATAGCTGTTGACGAGAAGCCCGTGCGACCTGCTGTTGTAGGGGGACAAACCGGTGAGCAGCGCAACCGTGCGCACGAACGACAGATGAAACCCGACATCGCTCAACGTCGAAGCGCTTGTGGTCTTGTCGATAGCCAGGGACGGATAAATCGCCAGCACGAACATAAAACCGGCCGCCAGGCGATACCGGCCCTGACTGCCCGAACGGCTTTGCCGTACGAGCACCATCCGCCGCAGCAGATCAGCCGCGAGAAAGCAGAGCAGCAGCAGCACGGGTACCGGATGCGAAAAAATCAGCAGCACACCGCAGCCCGCAAAGCCGGCCAACGCCCAGCGGCTCCGCTCCATCCGCAGCCAACACCCTACCGCCAGCAGCGCCAGGCCGAGCCCGATGCTGTAGTTGAAAAACCCCATCAGGAGATACCAGGGCAACAGCAGCGGCGCGATCAGGAGCGAAACGAAAGCGCCCGCGGGCCCCACGGCCGTGGCGCACAAGCGCACTCCCGAGGCGAAACAAACGATCTCCAGGCAGGTGAATATCTTTTCCGCCCAATCGAAGGAAAACAAATGAAACAGAGCAAGCAGTGAAATGTACTGCGTGGCGTACGGCGGAAACGGATGGCGCACGGCATACACCGCGTACTGGGGATTGTGCGCCAGAACCGCGCCCAAGGCATGAGCGTAGTAGCGGTGCATCGGGCTGTCCTGCGCCGGAAAAAGCGGCAGGCTCAACACCCACAGGCAGAAGGCGAGAAGCATCACCCAAAAGAACCAGGTTGTATTCGCCGGAGTCTTCGCGGCGGGGATCGAATCGTGCATACACTTTCCTCGTGCCGCTTGTTGCAGCTCGCTTATATCATGTGTTCGCTTTCTTCCCGGGGAAGCACGCGGCCTCTGCCCTCCCAGCGCTCGAGTCCCAACCGGGATCGAAGCTTCGCACTGCACGCCAAAGCAAGAAGGACAGCCGAAACAAGCGCACTCACGACGGCGCTCCAGGTTCGCAACGCGGAACGAGGCTCAAACTCAAGCACAACCGTTTGCCGCCCCGCAGGCACCTGAGTTGCAAGTAAGCCATCTGCTCTTGGAACAAGCGCCAGTGACGGTCCATGCTCAAGCTTTGCCTGCCAAAAAGGGTACGCGAATACGTTACTTTGCAGAAGGCAGCCGCGCTCGCTCGCGACTGCGACCGTAGCAGTGTTGGGCGTCTTCCCAAGCAGCGCTGGGCTGCAGTTTAGAGAAGTAAACACGGGTCTAAACGCCCCGGAGCGTTCGGCATCAGGTTTCGAAACAGACGGCGGCACAGGGCTGGGAACATACTCCGGAACACCTTCATACCCGTGAGCCCATTGCTGGGCTGCAGCCGGTAAATCCGCAAAACGCTGAAACGAGAACAGGCTATGGAAGAACAGGAAAAATGGAGCCAAGGAAAGGAACACCATCAGCACGGCAATGCACATGCGCAACGTCTTGAGCTGCCAGGCCGCGAAAAGCAAAAACACAGCCGCCAGTGAAAAGAGCCCTTCAAAGCGGAACGCGAATCCCACATACGAGAGGTGCGGCAGAAGTCGCCATAGGGGAATCGACAACGGTTCGGCGATGAATAGCATGAGCCCTATAAATGCCACAAAAGGAGCAAGCTGCACCCCAGGCCGTCCGGCCCGCAGCTTCCATGCTGCGGGCAGAAGCAGGCAGCTGAGCAACATGGGCGAACCGACGATGTAAAACTGCAGCGAGTGAGGCGCGGCCATATGCCTCCCAATAAGCGAGCCGCGGAAATCCAGCGTGCGCAGCATTTGATGTGCTTGAACCAGCGTACTTTCTGTAAGCGCCGGTAAAACCCGAAAAGCAGCTACACCCAGCGATCCGGCCTCAGCCAAGGCGAACAGCACGAAGGGTCCGGGTGATCGACGCTGAAGAGCCAGAACAGCCGCCGCGAACCCGAGCGAGTAAAACAGCACAATGGAACTCGGTATATTCGTCAACCAAGCTAATGCCAAGAGAAGCGCGAGCGCCGGCGCAGCCTCAATGCGCGCGTCAACAACGAGAAGGTAAAAGAACAGAAAGATGAGCGGGAGCAGCGCCAGCACCCATGCCTCAGCAATGGCGTAACGAACAACTACGCAGAAAAGCAAGTACCAGTTCCAAACATAGGCGAGTGAGGCGAGTAAACGATGCCGTTCTCCGACCAGACGCCCCCAGGCGACCCACATACTGGCCCCGGCAGCAAACAGCGCCGCCCAGGCAACCACGCCAGGCAACAGCCGCAAAGGCACAACAAACGAAAGCAAACCGCCGATCAGCAAAGAAACTGGCGGATAAAAGCAGAAGCGCGGCTCACCGTAGCCGTATTGTGCTGCCGACGCCCAGCCCAGCCTCCACTCATGTGCCTGCCACGCTGCGTGCAGTTCCAGCCACGATGCGATGTGGAAGCTGAAATCCTGACCGCCATAGCCGAACCTTGCCCAGAAAAGCGCCGGCAGCATCGCTAAAAATGCCGGTAGGAAGAAGCTCGGGCTGAAATGTGGACGAGGTACCCCGGCCCTGCACAGCAGAAACCTGGAAGGGGCTTGGCTTTGAGGCACTCCAGAAGGTGTCCCGATCGGAAGGGTCTGCATGATTGCGTCCCATCCTATTAGCAACCTCTTGGAAACTACTTAATTTTTGCGTCGCTGATGCCTTTCGACATGGAAAATGAGCATTACCGCTGGTTACTCCTAAACTGTCGTACGAACACAAAAGGGCCCGGCTTTCGCCGGGCCCTTTTGGTTTGCATAAAGCGCTGATGACCAGGTTTTACTCGGAAGCAGCCAGCTCCTCCGCCTCGCCTTCCTGACGCATGATTTCGAGCTCGCGCTCTTCAGCCTCATGCTGTGCCAGGACCTCCTGCTGTACGCGCTCTGCCGCTTCCTCGAGCTCAGGGGAGAGCTGGATGTTGCGGTAGTACTCCATGCCCGTGCCGGCAGGGATCAAGCGGCCCACAATGACGTTTTCCTTGAGGCCGCGCAGGTTGTCGACAGCGCCGTTGATCGACGCCTCCGTCAGCACACGCGTGGTCTCCTGGAAGCTCGCGGCCGAAATGAAGCTATCGGTCGAAAGCGACGCCTTGGTAATGCCGAGCAGCAGCGGCTTGCCCGTTGCCGGACGCCCGCTCTCCGCCAACACCCGCTCATTTTCCTGGCGGAAGCGGAACCGGTCTACCTGCTGTTCGAGCAGGAAGTTGGTGTCGCCCACCTCGTCGATCTTCACCCAGCGCAGCATCTGCCGCACGATCGTTTCGATGTGCTTGTCCGAGATCGCCACGCCCTGCAAGCGGTACACTTCCTGGATTTCGTTCACCAGGAACGCCTGCAGCGCATTCTCACCCAGCACCGCGAGGATGTCGTGCGGATTCAGCGGACCGTCCATCAACGGATCGCCGGCATGCAGCTTTTCACCCTCCTGCACGTTGACATGAACGCCGCGCGGCACCGAGTATTCCTTTTCCTCGCCGTTGTCCGCGGTGACGTAGATCTTGCGCTGCCCCTTGGCCACTTCGCCGAACCGGACCGTGCCTTCGATCTCCGAGATGATCGCCGTTTCCCGGGGTTTCCGCGCTTCAAACAGCTCGACCACGCGCGGCAGACCGCCGGTGATGTCCTTGGTGCGGGTGGTTTCGCGCGGGATCTTCGCCAGGATGTCGCCCGGGAAAACCTCCTCACCATCCTGCACCATCAGGTGGGCGCGGCTCGGCATCAGGTAGCGCTTATCCTTTTTGCCTTCGGCCTTGATCAGGATTGCTGGCTGCCGCTTTTCATCCGGTGCGTCCGCAACCACGAGCCGTGAAAGCCCTGTGACCTCGTCCACCTCGTCGTTCAGCGTGATGCCTTCCTGCAAGTCCTTGAACTGGACCGTGCCCCCGACCTCGGTCAGGATCGCGAAGGTATACGGATCCCACTCGGCCAGTGCCTGCCCAAGCTGAACCTGCTGGCCTTCCACAACCTTCATCTTCGCGCCGTACACAATCTGGTACCGCTCTTTCTCGCGGCCCCGGTCGTCGATGATCGCGACCGAACCCGAACGATTCATCGCCACGATATCGCCCGACTTCGACTTGACCTGCACGACGTTGATGAACCGGACTGTTCCGTTGTTCTTGGCATCCAGCTTCGACTGTTCGTTGACCCGCGATGCCGTACCGCCGATATGGAAGGTACGCATCGTGAGCTGTGTGCCCGGCTCGCCGATCGACTGCGCGGCAATGACGCCGACAGCCTCGCCCAGCTCCACCATCCTGCCCGAAGCCAGGTTGCGGCCGTAGCAGTTGATGCACACGCCGCGCTTCGATTCGCAGGTCAGCACTGAGCGAATCTTGACGCGCTCGATTCCCGAAGCCTGAATCGCCGATGCTGTGTCCTCGGAAATTTCCTGGTTGATCTCGACAATCGCGCTGCCCTCGAAGTCCTTGATCCGCTCCAGCGAGACACGGCCGATGATGCGGTCGCGCAACGGCTCGATGATCTCCCCGGATTCAACGATCGGCATCACGTAAATGCCGTCCGATGTGCCGCAGTCGAGCTCAGACACAATTACGTCCTGCGCCACATCCACCAGCCGACGGGTCAGGTAGCCGGAGTCCGCGGTTTTGAGCGCCGTATCCGCCAGGCCCTTGCGCGCGCCGTGCGTTGAGATGAAATACTGCAGCACTGTCAGGCCCTCACGGAAGTTCGCCGTGATCGGCGTTTCAATGATTTCGCCCGACGGCTTCGCCATCAATCCGCGCATGCCGGACAGCTGACGAATCTGCTGCTTCGAACCACGGGCACCGGAGTCGGCCATGACGTAAATCGGGTTCATGGCTCCTTCCTTGTCCGCGTTCTTCATGTTGTCGAACATTTCGTCGGCAACTTTTTCGGTTACCGACGACCACAACTGAATCACCTTGTTGTTGCGCTCGCCGTTTGTGATTGCGCCGTCGAGATACTGCTGCGTCACCGCAACGACCTGCTGCTCGGCCTCGCGCACCACGGGGTACTTCGACGCAGGGATAACCATGTCGTCGAGTCCGACCGACAAACCGGAGCGCGTCGCGAACTGGAAGCCCAGATCCTTGATACGGTCCAGCATCTTGACTGTTGTTTCCAAGCCAAGGTTCAGGTAGCAGTAGTTCACCAGCTGCCCGATGCCCTTTTTCTTCAACAACCCATTGATAAACGGCATACCTTCCGGCAGCGCATCGTTCAGGATCGCGCGTCCGACGGTCGTCGAAATAAACTGCCGGTCGTACTCAACAGGCTCCGTATGGGTCAGGTCCTGGTCGTCGTACGCGGTCGTCATGTCGAGCACGCGGCCCGTGTAGCGCAGGCGGATCGGGGTCAGCGTTTCGACCTCCTTCGCCTCCAGCGCCATCAATACCTCTTCCGTGTTCGCGAACGCGCGGTTTTCGCCGCGGCCGCCCTTCTTGGCTTTCGTCAGGTAATACAGGCCCAGCACCATGTCCTGCGTCGGCACGGTGATCGGCTGGCCGGAAGCAGGCGACAGGATGTTGTGCGATGCCAGCATCAGCACGCTCGCCTCTACCTGCGCTTCTGGCGACAGCGGGATATGGACAGCCATCTGATCGCCGTCGAAGTCCGCATTGAACGCCGTGCAGACGAGCGGGTGAATCTTGATCGCCTTGCCTTCCACCAGCACGGGCTCAAATGCCTGAATACCCAAGCGGTGCAGCGTGGGAGCGCGGTTCAAGAGTACCGGGTGATCCTTAATGACCTCTTCCAGGATGTCCCAAACCACGGGCTCCTGCATCTCCACCATCTCCTTGGCTTGCTTGATGGTTGTGCAATGCCCGGTCTGCTCCAGCCGGTGATAGATAAACGGCTTAAACAGCTCGAGTGCCATTTTCTTCGGCAAACCGCACTGGTGCAGCTTCAGCTCCGGCCCAACCACGATCACGGAACGCCCGGAGTAATCGACGCGTTTGCCCAGCAGATTCTGGCGGAACCGGCCCTGCTTGCCCTTAAGGGTGTCGGACAGCGACTTGAGCGGGCGATTGTTTGCGCCGCGCAGCACACGTCCGCGCCGTCCGTTGTCGAATAACGCATCCACCGCTTCTTGCAGCATGCGCTTTTCATTACGCACAATCACCTCGGGCGCATGGAGGTCCATGAGCTTCTTGAGGCGGTTGTTGCGGTTGATCACGCGCCGGTACAAGTCGTTCAAGTCGGACGTGGCAAACCGGCCGCCGTCCAGCGGGACAAGCGGGCGCAGCTCGGGTGGGATCACCGGGATCACGTCCAGGATCATCCACTGCGGCTTGTTGCCCGACTTGCGGAACGCCTCAACCACCTTCAGCCGCTTTGAATACTTCAGCCGCTTTTGGAGCGAAGTTTCGGTCTTCATGCGCTCGCGCAGCTCGATTGAAAGCTCCTGAATTTCAACGCGCTTCAGCAGCTCCTTGATCGCTTCCGCGCCCATCATGCCCTTGAAGCCGCTCGGGCGGTACTGCTGGTCGAGCTCGCGGAACTTGGTTTCGTCCTTGATGATTTCGCGCTCTTTCACAGGCGCATCGCCTGGATCGACCACGACATAGCTTTCGAAGTACAACACAGCTTCCAGGTCGCGCAGTGAGATATCGAGAAGGTGTCCGATGCGCGACGGCAAGCCCTTGAAGAACCACACATGCGAGCAAGGGCTGGCGAGCTCGATGTGGCCGAGCCGTTCACGCCGAACCTTGGACAAGGTCACTTCCACGCCGCACTTGTCGCAAATGACGCCGCGGTGCTTCATGCGCTTGTATTTGCCGCACAAACATTCCCAATCGGTCACGGGACCGAAGATGCGCGCGCAAAACAGGCCGTCACGCTCCGGCTTGAAGGTGCGGTAGTTGATGGTTTCCGGCTTGGTCACTTCCCCATGCGACCAGGAGCGGATTTTTTCAGGGGACGCGAGCTGAATCCGGATCGCGTCGAAATCGGTGATGGGGCCGGAAAGTTCAAATGGGCTGGAACGATACAAGGCGGTTCCTCCTGGCGCTCAAGGCGCTTTCGGTCCCGGGGCTGTTTGTTCGGCCGCCGTTCGCCCCCGGGAGCGCTTGCTCACGGAACGACGGCCTCTTTTCTTACAAGCTCACAATTTTGAAAGGCTCATCCTGAGCGAAGCGAAGGACCTGCTTTTCTCCTTCGCCCCGCACAGGAATTAGTCCGCCGCCGCCAGCAGCGGTTCCGGATGGGGCAGCTTTGCCGCATCCAGGTCCGACTGCTTCATCAGTTCGACATCCAGACATAGAGCCTGCAGCTCGCGGATCAGCACGTTGAACGACTCCGGCACACCGGGCTCGATCGCCGCTTCCCCTTTGACGATGGCCTCGTAAATCTTCGTGCGACCGAAGACATCGTCGGACTTCGCGGTCAGCAGCTCCTGAAGAATGTAAGCCGCGCCATATGCTTCGAGCGCCCACACTTCCATTTCGCCGAACCGCTGCCCGCCGAACTGCGCCTTGCCGCCCAGCGGCTGCTGGGTGATGAGCGAGTACGGCCCGATCGAGCGCGCGTGGATCTTGTCGTCCACCAAATGCGAGAGCTTCAACATATAGATGTAGCCCACCGTCACAGGCTGCTCGAACTGATCGCCGGTCATGCCGTCGAACAGCGCCGTCTTCCCGGAGCTCGGCAGCCCAGCCGCAGCCAGTAGTGCCTTGATCTCGGTCTCACGCGCGCCGTCAAACACGGCCGTCCCGAACCAGATGCCGCGCTGCATCCCCTTGCCCACCCGCATCACCTGCTCATCGTCAAGCTCAAGCAGCTGCCGCAGTGCCGCCGTGCCCCCAAACTTTTCTTTGAACGTTTCCCGAACCTCGTTGGCATCCTGAGCCTTTTGCACGATCTCGGCTACTTGGCGGCCCAGTTCGTGCGCTGCCCAGCCCAAGTGCGTTTCAAGGATCTGCCCCACGTTCATACGGGAAGGCACACCCAGCGGGTTCAGCACAATCTCGACCGGCTGTCCGTCAGGCAGGTACGGCATATCTTCCTCGGGAAGGATGCGTGCAATCACGCCCTTGTTCCCATGACGACCCGCCATCTTGTCCCCGACACTCAGCTTGCGCTTCATGGCGATGTACACCTTCACGAGCTTAATGACGCCGGGGGAAAGTTCGTCGCCCTTCTGCAGCTTGCTGATCTTGTCGTTCGTGATCTTGCGCAGCACATCGATCTGACGCGAGGTCATCTCCTCGATCTCATCGATCTGCTCATTCACGCGCGGGTCCTTATCGTTGTACCGGATGCGCTTGAGGTTCTTGGTCGAGATCAGCTCGATTGTCTCCCGGTCGAGGATCATGCCTTTCGACAACAAGCGCTTGTTGGTGCGCTCATCATGGAGATCGGCTTGAACCTCCTTGCCGCCCAGGATTCCTTCCAGCCGCTTCAGCCGCTCGTCAGTGAGAATACGGATCTCATCGGCAAGGTTCTTTTCCAGCTTCGCGACCTGTTCGGTCTCGATCTGCAGTGCGCGCTCATCCTTTTCCTGCCCCTTGCGGGAGAAGATACGGACGTCGACGACAGTTCCTTCAATGCCCGGAGGGCAGGTCAGCGACGCATCGCGCACGTCCCCGGCCTTTTCACCGAAGATCGCCCGCAGCAGCTTCTCTTCCGGCGTCAGCTGGGTCTCACCCTTAGGCGTTACCTTGCCGACCAGGATGTCGTTGTGCCGAATCTTGGCACCGATGCGGATGACGCCCGACTCGTCCAGATCCCGCAGCGCGTGCTCGGAAACATTGGGGATGTCGCGCGTAATCTCTTCCGGTCCCAGCTTCGTATCGCGCGCCTCAATCTCGAACTCTTCGATGTGCACGGAGGTGTAATAATCCTCGCGCACCAACTTTTCCGAGATCAGGATCGCGTCCTCGAAGTTGTAACCGCGCCACGGCATAAAGGCCACCAGCACGTTTCGTCCAAGCCCCAGCTCGCCCTGCTCTGTGCAAGGTCCGTCCGCGATCACCTGCCCCTTGAGCACCCGGTCGCCCTTGCGGACGATCGGCTTCTGATTGATGCAGGTGTTCTGGTTGGAGCGCTTGAATTTCGTGAGCTGGTAGATGTCGGACCCCACCTCACGTGACAGCTGCGTCGGATGGTGCTCGCCTTCGACGCGCACAATAATGCGCTCGGAGTCGACCGAGTCGATGATTCCATTGCGGCGCGACAGAATGACAGCACCTGAATCGCGCGCCGTCACCCCTTCCATGCCGGTCCCCACGAAGGGGGCTTCGGCTACCAGCAGGGGCACGGACTGCCGCTGCATGTTCGCGCCCATCAATGCGCGGTTCGCGTCATCGTGCTCCAGGAATGGAACGAGCGAGGCCGCCACCGACACGAGCTGTTTGGGCGAGACGTCCACGTAGTCGATTTCGTCGCGAGACACCAGAACGAAGTTGCCCTGGCGGCGTGCGTTTACGAGCTCAGCCGTGATCCGCAGGTCTTCGTCCAGCTCGACGTTGGCCTGCGCGATGGTGTGGCGATCTTCTTCCCACGCCGACAGATAAAACGAGAACGGATCGTATTCGATGGTCCGCTTGCCTGCCGAGCGCAATTCTTCGTTCTTGGCAATTGCCTCGTTCTTTTCAAGGTGATCGCCGACGCGCAAACCGCTTTCGCCCGCGTTGGTCACCTGCACATAGTCCAGCAGCTGCGCCCCGCGTACGCGACGGTACGGCGACTCGATAAAGCCGTACTCGTTAATACGTGCAA
>CAXTKZ010000069.1:11444-16573 GCA_964244985.1 uncultured Acidobacteriaceae bacterium | reverse complement strand
CCCAGCTCGCCGACGCGGTCCACCAGCTCCATTTCCACAAAATGATGGATATCTTCCGCCTGCGGTCCGTTCTGTGCCGTGTCGAAGTGTGTGGCCTCGATTGCGCGCAGCGCGGCGTCCATGCGCTGCGTTTCGTCTTCTGTTAAAACACCGGCCGCGTGGAGGACTTGCGCATGCGCGCGACTCGCCGCAATCTCTTGCCGCAGCAGAGTGCGGTCGAATGCAAATGACCGCTGCCATTGTTCGAACTGGGCATTCAGCGGCTCACGAAACCGCCCCGACCACATCTTCACTTGGCGGCTGCCTTTTCCTCCCGCAGCTCGCGCAGTTTAGCCTGCGTGCGCGCGGGCAGCCCCAGGATGCGGATAAATCCGGCGGCGTCTTTCTGGTCGTACGAGTCGCCCATGGTGAACGAGCTCAGCTCGTCGGAGTACAGGGAATACGGGCTCTTGCGGCCCGCAACCGCGATGTTGCCCTTGTACAGTGAAAGCGTGATCGTGCCCGTTACATGCTCCTGCGTCTTCGCGACAAATGCATCGAAGGCCTCGCGCAGGGGAGTAAACCACAGGCCGTTGTAGACCAGGTCCGCGTAGCGCAGCCCAACGTGCTGCTTATAGTGTTTCGTTTCGCGGTCCAGGCACAGCGCCTCTAACTCCGCATGTGCGAACACAATCAAAGTACCGCCCGGTGTTTCATACGCGCCCCGGCTCTTGATCCCCACAAACCGGTTTTCAACCAGGTCGATACGCCCAACAGCGTTGCGCGCGCCGATCTCGTTCAGCAATTCGACAATCTGCACGGGCTCCATCCGCTGCCCGCCCACCGAAACAGGCGCGCCGCGTTCAAAGCCGATCTCAACTGTTTCTTCCGCGTCCGGCGCTTCTTTCGGGCTGCGGGTCATCTGCCAGGTCGAGTCGAGCGGCGCGTTGTTCGCGTCTTCCAGCTCGCCGCCCTCATGGCTTACGTGCCACAGATTGCGGTCGCGCGAGTGGATTTTGACGCGGCTCGCCGCCACGGGAATACCGTGCGCTTCGGCGTAATCGAGGCAATCCTCGCGCGAGCGCAGGGTCCACTCGCGCCACGGCGCAAGGACACGCAGCTCCGGCGCGAGCGCTTGGTAGGCATGCTCGAACCGCACCTGGTCGTTGCCCTTGCCGGTGCAGCCGTGCGCGACCGCCGTTGCGCCTTCCTCCAGCGCGACTTCCACCTGCGCCTTGGCGATTACGGGCCGCGCAATGGAGGTACCGAGCAGGTATTTGCCCTCGTACAGCGCGCCCGCCTGCACGGTCGGGTTGATGTACTCGCGGACGAACTCGTCGCGCAGGTCGCGCACGACCACTTTTTTGGCGCCCGTCTTATAGGCTTTCTCGACGACCGCGTCGAGGTCTTCACCCTGGCCTACATCGGCGACCATCGCGATCACGTCCATGCCGTAATTCTCGTTGAGCCACGGGATAATGATGGAGGTGTCGAGCCCGCCCGAGTACGCCAGCACTACTTTTTCGTTTGCCATTTCTCACCTAACCCTTGTTCATTTCGAGTGCGTTTACGCTCGATCTTTATTCATCTTTAACCAGCGCAGACATCCTGCAAGGACGAGAGAAAGAAGAATTACATCCAGCGACATTGCCAGAAGCAGGAATGCAATTGCATGATCTGAGTGGACGCCCTCCGGAAAGAGAAGAGCTGCAAGCAGCATCCCAGGAGCGAAGACCAGGTCGAGATTACTCCAACCTTGAACGTCACTTAGAGCGTTGAGCATAAACAAAAGCCCGACAGCAAAGCTCAAGGACCATCCGTATAACCGCTTCCCCTTCGATCTCATAGATGTCGTTTATGAATCTGCTGAAATCTCCGCCCCCAACAGCAGCAGCAAAATTGCTTTCTGCACATGCATCCGGTTCTCCGCCTGCTCAAACACCACCGAGTTCGGCCCGTCGAACACCGCGTCCGTCACCTCGGCATTGCGGTGCGCGGGCAGGCAGTGCATAAAGGCCGCGTTTGGCGCGGCGTGGGCCATCAGCGCCTCGTTTACCTGGTACGGCTTGAAGATGGGCGCGCGCTTGGTCGCCTCGTGCTCAAAACCCATGCTGGTGACAACATCGGTGTAAACCGCATCCGCGCCCGCGACGGCCGCAATCGGATCCTGCACCAGCGTGATCTCCGAGCCCGTGACGTTCGCGATGGCCCGCGCCTGCGCCACCACATCCGCTTTCGGCGCGTAATTTTTCGGCGTGCCGACCGTGCAGTGCGCGCCCAGCTGCGCCGCGGCCAGCATCAGCGAATGGCACACATTGTTGCCATCGCCGACGTAGGTGAAGCGCACGCCGCGCGCGGTACCGCAGCGCTCCTCAACGGTCATAAAATCCGCAAGCGCCTGGCACGGATGCTCATGGTCGGACAACGCATTGATCACCGGGCAGGCCGCGTATTGGGCCATCTCCGTGATGGTCTCGTGCGCATAGGTGCGCAGCACAATCGCCTGCACCCAGCGGTCCACGTTGCGGCTCATATCGGCCAGCGACTCGCGCTCCCCGAGCGGCGATTGCGTTTGGTCCACAAACATCGCCGAGCCGCCGGTCGTGTTCATCGCGACCTCAAAGGTCAGCCGCGTCCTGAGCGAAGCTTTCTCGAAGAACATCACGGTCTGCTTTGCATCGAGCGCATGACGGAAGGCGTGCGGCTCGCGCTTGACCCGATGTGCCAGCTGGAGCACCGCCGCGACCTCGTCCGTTGAGAAGTCCGCGATCGAACACAGGTCACGCCCGGCAAGCGACTCCCGCGCTGTCTGAAATGCAGTTTCCGTCAATGGTTCCAACCCAACAACTTCAGTCGCCATTTCGTATCTCCCCTGCCGCAGCCATCGCCGGCTCCCGCAGTCCTGTCAATGTTGCGTCAAGCGCCGCGAGCGCTTCCTCCACATGTTCCCGTTCAAGAATGTACGGCGGGAGGAAACGCAGCACCGTTTCGCTGGTCCGGTTCAGGAGGACGTGGTGGTCGCGCATCATGGTTTCGAGCGCCGTTTTGGCCGCTGCCGCGTCTTCGAGTTCGATGGCGAGCATCAAGCCTTTCCCGCGCACGTCCGTGATGATCGGGTGATTTCGCTGCAGATCTAAAAGGCGCTGGTGGAAATACTCGCCGACCTCTTCCACATGCCCGAGCAGCGTCCCGATCTCGTCGAACGCCGCGCAGGCCACACGGCAGGCCAGGGGACCCCCGCCGAAGGTCGTGCCGTGCATTGCGGGCTGAATCGCGCGCGCAACCTCGTCGGTCACGAGCACGGCACCGAGCGGCAGGCCACATGCGAGCGGCTTGGCGACTGTCACAATATCCGGCTCGGCATTCAGGTGTTGGTAGGCGAACCACTTGCCTGTGCGGCCGAAGCCCGCCTGGATTTCATCGACAACCAGCAGCGCCCCGGTCGAACGGGTCAAGCGCCGGGCCGCGTCGAGAAACTCCTGCGACACGGGTCGAATGCCGCCTTCACCCTGGATCGACTCAACCAAAAACGCGCAATACTTGTCCGACCACGCCTGCTCGAGGGCAGCGACATCGTTGAAAGGAACCCACTCCACCCCCGGCATGACCGGCTCAAATGGCGCACGATAGCTTTTTTTGTATGTCGTCGCGACCGAACCCATGGTGCGGCCGTGGAACGCCCCTTCCACCGCCAGAAACCGCGTTCCGAGCCGAACGCCCTCTCCGCCGCGCATGCCGGCGTAGGCGCGGGAAAACTTCAACGCGGCCTCCCAGGCCTCCGTGCCCGAATTGCAGAAAAAAGCGCGGTCGAGGCCGCTTGCCTCCGTCAGCCGAAGTGCCAGCGCTGCCTGCCCCTCATGCAGAAACAGGTTTGACACGTGCAGCGGAAAGCGCGCGCCCTCGCGCAGCGCCTCTTCGATCACCGGATGTCCATACCCCAGCGCACTGACCCCGATACCGCTCAGCAGATCGAGGTAGCGTTCGCCATCGTCCATGTCGAGGTACACACCCTGGCCGCCTACGACCAGCAAGGGATTCCTCGCATACGTGCCCACCAGCAGCTTTGCTTCCGCTGCCTGCAACTTCTGGAGATTCATTGACTTTCCCTTCTCGCGCTGATCATGCCACCAGCACTTCTGTCCCATCCGGCACCCGCGAGCTCAGGAGGTCCGGCAGGATTTCCACGCGCGCCGCGGGCAAAATCCGCACTCGCTTGACACCCTGCAGCAGGGCTTCCCGGCAGGCGGCCAGCTTCGGCAGCATGCCGCCCGTAATCACCGCGTCGCGCGTCATCGCCGCGATTTGTCCCGTGTGCAGCCATCGCAGGACGGCCCCATCTGCCCCGCGCACCCCCGGCACATCCGTCAGGAAAACCAGCGCGTCGGCCCGGCAGGCTCCGGCACAAGCGGCTGCCATCTCATCCGCATTCACGTTGTAATACTCACCGTCGAAGCCGAGCGCGATGCTGGAAATGACGGGCACCCCGCCCATCTGCCAGATCGCTTCCAACCACCGCGGGTCCGCCGCCGCGATCTCCCCCACATACCCCAGGTCCGGCGCGGTGCGCTTTTTCCTCGCCCGAAACACCATCCCGTCGCCGCCCGACAAGCCCATCGCCGTGACCGCTTGCGCCGAAAGCGCCGCCACCAAAGCCTTGTTCACCGCGCCGCCCAGCACCATCAGCGCCGTGTCCCGCGTTTGGGCGTCCGTTACCCGCAGGCCGCCCACAAACTCGCTTTGTTTGCCCAGCTGCTGGAGGGTGCGGGTCAGCTGCACACCGCCGCCGTGCACCACGGCAACGTCGCTGCCGCCGCGCTGGAGATCGGCAATGGCCCGCGCGCACATCCGAAGCAGCGCCGGGTCTTCCAGCGTCGCCCCGCCAAGCTTCACGATGTATCTCACAGCAAGCCCTCCGTTTCGTTCGAGCCGCACATCAGGTTCCAGTTCTGCACTGCCTGACTCGCCGCGCCTTTCAACAGGTTGTCGAGGCAGCTCACCACAATGCCGCGTCGGCCGTCCGGCGCTACGGAGACGCCCACGTCGCAGAAGTTGGTCCGTTCGACCCATGCAATCTGCGGCAGTTCGGACAGTACCCGGACCATCCTGCGCCCTTCGTAAAACGAAGCAAAGCACGCCCGCACTGCTTCCGC
>CAXTKZ010000069.1:0-11344 GCA_964244985.1 uncultured Acidobacteriaceae bacterium | reverse complement strand
TCGCTTGCGCGATTGCGTCCGCATGCAGCTCCGGCAATCCGTAGACTGCTTTGGCCTGCACCGCGTCGGTTTCCGGGGTGTCCGCAAATCCGTATACAGCCCGGTTTTCCAGTTGGGCCAGGCGCCACGCCCCGCTCAGGTCCACCACCCGCAGCCCGCGCCGGAGCGCTTCGGGCACCCATGCACGCGACTGCTCGTGCGGCGTCGCAAAGAATACCGTAAAGATCCCGTCGAGCCCGCCCCATGAGAAGGGGGCGATCCGGAGATCGCTTTCGGTCGCTGTTCCGCGTAGAAACGGGTGGACGCGCTCTAGCGAGTCGGCCTCACGCCCAAAAAATAGGGGCGGCGTCGCACAGAGCCGAGGATGCCCGAGCAGCAAACGCGCCAGCTCGCCCCCGGCATAGCCCCGCGCCCCAACCACCGCCGTCCGTAGATTGCTCAACCGATCATGACTTTCAGCCGCGCCCGGAGGGCCGCCGCTTGTCTTCTGTCGGGACACACCAACAACACGGTGTTGTCGCCCGCCACTGTTCCCACCACTTCCGGCAGCTCTTCCTGGTCGAGCGCCGCTGCCACGGGCTGCGCGGAGCCCATCACCGTCACCAACACCAGCAGGTTCTGCGCCTGTTTTACACGCAGCCCGAAGCTTTGAAGCAGCTCGCCCAAGGCCGGCAGCTCGTCCTCGTCATCTTCATCGGCGGAGCCCGCCGCGGCCAGCGCATACCCGCCGGGACCCTTCATAACATTGAGCTCCCGCATATCGCGCGACAGCGTCGCCTGCGTCACGCTATAGCCGCGCCGCAGGAGCTTGCGCCGCAGCTCGTCCTGGTTCGCTACCGCGCCCCCGTTTACCAGATCGCGGATGGCGGTGTGCCGCTCGGCCTTGTTTTCTGACGCGCTCACCCCGATCTCGCTTCCTCCCCGCACTGCATAAAAATACGCTATGCTGTATAACTATGCAAGTGGAAGCCGTTGTGGAAACCCTCCGCGCACCGGAGACGGACCCCGGCTTTGACCGAGCGCACAACCCCGACTGTTTCCTCAGCGAAAGGACGTATATTTGCTCATGGGCAACTCTTCCGCAGCTTTTCCGCATCCTGGGGCGCGCGGCCATGACGGCCGCAGCGGGCTTTACGATCCGCGCTTTGAGCATGAAGCCTGCGGTACCGGCTTTATCGCCACCCTGTCTGCCCAGCCTTCGCACGCGATCCTTGAGCAAGCCCTCACCGCGCTCGGACGCCTGGCCCACCGCGGTGCCGTCGCTGCCGACGGCCTGTCTTCGGACGGCATCGGCATTACAACCGCTGTGCCCCGTGAATTGCTGCTGGCAACCGCCGGCTTTACGCTCCGTCCGGACCAGCCGCTGGCTGTCGGATCTGTATTTTTCCCCCGGGACGGGCAGGAATCGCACGCCAACCTTGAAGACGCACTCGCTCATCAGGGATTTGAAATCCTGGCCTGGCGCACGCCTCCGACCCGCCCTGAAATCCTTGGCGCAATTGCCCACTCCACCATGCCGGTCATCCGTCAGGTGCTCGCGACCACAACGGACCTTGAAAACATCGAGCGCCGCCTGTATCTGGCCCGCAAGGATTTTGAACGCCGCGAAACCCCCGGCTACATCTGCTCCCTCTCTACCCGGACGCTGATTTACAAGTCCATGTGCTCGGCCCGGCAGCTTGCGGAGTTCTATCTCGATCTTGCCGACGCGCGTTACGTCACGCCGTTTGCCGTCTTCCACCAGCGCTATGCGACCAACGTCGCGCCGTCATGGGACCGCGCCCAGCCGCTGCGTACGCTCGCCCACAACGGCGAAATCAATACTGTGTGGGGCAACCGCGCCCGCATGGATGCCCGCGCGGCGACGCTGCCCGCCGAGCTCCATCCCATCCTCACGCCCGGCGGTTCAGACTCGACCTCACTCGATGAAACAGCCGAGCTGCTGTCGCATAACGGCCGTACCCTGCCCGAGTCGATCCGGCTGATGCTGCCGCCCGCGCGCCGAAAAGAGTCCGCGTTCTTTACCTATAACGGCGACGCCATTGAGCACTGGGACGGCCCGGCCGCCGTCATTTTCACCGATGGTCAGTATGTCGGGGCGGCGCTGGATCGCGTCGGCCTGCGCCCTTGCCGGTTTTCGCTTACCGATGACGATCTCGTGGTTGTCGGCTCAGAGGCGGGCCTTGTCGACCTGGATCCCGAGCGCGTTGTGCATTCCGGCCGCCTGGGTCCCGGGCAGATGCTGTGCGTCGATCTGGCGGAGAAAAAGCTGTACGAGAACGACGAAATTCTTGAAGTCTTCGATGCCCGCGCCCCCCAGTATGAAGGCCTGCTCGAAACGCGCACCCTCGATCCCGAAACACCCTTCACACCGCTTTCCGACGGGCAAATCAAAAATCTGCACCATGGCTTCGGCTACACCCGCGAAGACCTCCGGATGGTGCTCGGCCCCATGATGCAGGAGGGCAAGGATGCCATCTGGTCCATGGGGGACGACACGCCGCTGGCTCCCATGGCGCGGTCGCCCCGGCCTGTGTACGCGTTTTTCCGTCAGCGGTTCGCGCAGGTCACTAACCCGCCGATCGACCCGCTGCGTGAAGCTATCGTCATCCAGCTGCACACGCGGCTCGGCCCCTGGCCGCACTTGCTCGACAACCACGCGCGCCTTACCGGGCTGTCGCTGGAGTCCCCGCTTTTGTCATTGAGTCAGGCGGAAGCGCTGCGGACACGCCGGCACGCTCTGCCGCTCGCGGTGCTCGACTGTCTGCTTCCCCCGGGCGCGATGCTCGAAGCCTGTCTCGACGAGCTTGCCCAAAAGGCGTGCGACCTGGTGCGCGGTGGTGCCGCGATTCTGCTGCTTTCCGACCGCGCCGCTTCGGCCGATCACGCTCCGATCCCCATGGCGCTTGCGCTCGGCGCGGTGCATCACCGCTTGATTCGCGAGGGCATCCGCACCGGCGCGGGTCTCGCGGTGGAGGCCGGCGACTGCCGCGACGTCCATCACCTCGCCGTGCTGCTCGGTATGGGCGCGGGTGCCGCCTGCCCGTGGCTGGCACTTGAAACCGCCCGGCTGGCCGACCCTTTAAATGGCGAAGCGAACCTGATCAAGGCCTTCAACGGCGGCCTGGCCAAGATCATGTCGAAGATGGGCATCTCCGTCCTCGATTCCTATCGCTGCGCCCACCTGTTCGACTCGATCGGGTTGTCGCATGCGGTCGTCGATAAGTGTTTCTACGGCACGCCCGCGCCGCTGGGCGGAGTTGGCTTCCCGGAGCTCCACGAGCAGATCCGCACGCTCTGGAGCCGCTATACCCCGGCCCCACCCACGACTCATCCTGAACGCAGCGAAGAACCGGCTTTCCCAAACGCCGACCAGACAGCCCAAGCCGAAACCGCCTCCGCCCAGATGGACAGGGAAGTCCCGGTCGCGGTGGGAGCCCTTGCGGCCGCCGCCCCGGCCGCTCCAACCAAGGATCTTCCCGACCCCGGCTGGATCCGCTTCCGCAAGGCCGAGCACGCCGAGCCTCACTTGTGGCAGCCCTCAACCGTGCGCCTGCTCCAGACCGTAACCGGTGCCACGGCCCGCCCCATTACCCCCGCGCCCGCGCCCGGTGCGGCCTGGGCTGCGTTCTCTTCGCAGTCCGTCGAGAAAGAGCCGGCAACCCTGCGCGATCTGCTCGCCTTTCAACCCGCGGGGCCCACGCTCCCGATGGAAAACGTCGAGCCTGCTCCAGCCATTCTCAGCCGCTGCCTGGCAAGCGCCATGTCGCTCGGGTCCTTATCGCCCGAAGCGCACCAGACGGTGACCGCCGCCATGAACATGCTCGGTTTGCGCTCCAACACGGGCGAGGGCGGGGAAGACCCGGCCGTGTATCAGGCGGACGCCACACTCAACCTGCTTGGGCAGCCCGTGCCCGCGAGCCTGCTCAACAACAAAACCAAGCAGATCGCTTCCGGACGCTTCGGCGTCACGGCGGAGTACCTGCGCAACGCCGACGAGATTGAAATCAAGATTGCCCAGGGCGCGAAGCCGGGCGAGGGTGGGCAGCTGCCCGGCCACAAGGTTACCGGTCTTATCGCGCGCCTGCGCCACGCGCAGCCCGGCGTCACGCTGATTTCGCCGCCGCCGCACCACGATATTTACTCGATCGAAGATCTGGCCCAGCTCATTTACGATCTCAAGCGCGTCAACCCCCACGCGACCATCGGGGTCAAGCTGGTGTCGGAGTTTGGAGTGGGGACCGTCGCGGCGGGCGTCGCCAAAGCTTACGCCGATTATGTGGTCATCGCGGGCCACTCCGGCGGCACCGGGGCCTCGCCGTTGTCGAGCATCAAGTACACCGGCTCGCCCTGGGAGCTGGGACTGGCCGAAGCGCAGCAAACGCTCGTCCACAATGGCCTGCGGGGCCGCGTACGTCTTCGCGTCGACGGCGGTCTGCGCACCGCGCGCGACCTAATGGTTGCCGCCATGCTCGGCGCGGACGAGTTTGCCTTCGGCACCGCCGTGCTGGTTGCCATCGGCTGCGACATGGCCCGGCAGTGCCACCTCAATACCTGCCCGGTCGGCATCGCGACTCAGCGGGAGGATCTGCGCACGAAGTTCCGCGGCAAGCCCGAACACATCGTCCGCTTCTTTGAGGAGTTGGCCGCCGATGTGCGCATGCTGCTCGCGGAGCTTGGCTTGCCGTCCCTTGAAGCCGCGATCGGCCGATCGGACCTGCTCGCGCAGGTGCATCAAGCGGGGGGCCTCGACCTGCAACCCATGCTCGCGCAGTACCCCGGCGAGGGGCGCTGGCAGGGCGCGCGCAACGACCGTCCGGCGGCTGCCCCCGGCACGGAAGATGAAACGCCCATTGACGATGCGTGGCTCGCGCCCGCCCTCGCCGCGTACAACGATAACCAGCCTTACCTGTGGCGCGGCACGGTTGCCAACAAGGACCGCACCCTGGGCGCACGGTTGTCGGGCGAGCTTGCACTGCAACAAGCCCGCCGACGTCACGAAGGCGACGATGGCCACCCGCAGCTCCGCTTTGAGCTCACCGGCGTCGCCGGCCAAAGCTTCGGCGCATTCGCCGCGCATGGGGTATCGCTCGTGCTGGAGGGACTGGCGAACGACTTCGTCGCGAAAGGTCTTTCCGGCGGCGAGATCGTGCTCAAAGGCCAGGGCAGGGCGGCCCGCGAAAGCGACCGCCACGTCATTCTCGGCAATGTCGCCCTGTACGGTGCGACGTCCGGTGCGCTGTTTGCCGCCGGGCGTGCCGGGGAACGCTTTGCCGTCCGTAATTCAGGTGCGCTGGCGGTAGTCGAAGGCGTGGGCGACCATGGCTGCGAATATATGACCGGCGGCACCGTTCTGGTGCTGGGACGAACCGGCATGAACTTCGGCGCGGGGATGACTGGCGGCCTCGCCTGGGTGTATGACGAGGATGGCTGCTTCCTCGAAGATGCTTGCTACCACGCAGTGTTTCTCAAACCGGAACGCTTTGCCGACCTCGACAGAGAAGCCCGGGAAGCCGTGCGCGGCCTCATTGCACTCCACCAGGCAAAAACAGGCAGCACCCGCGCCGGCATACTCCTTGAACACTGGGAGGCTGAAGCTCCGAAGCTGATCCGCCTCACCCCCTTGCCGCAGGCCTGACGGGCCTGCCGCAAGGGCGGTTTTGCACCCCGCCCGTGCATCCGGTACCCTGTGGGACGTATGCCCAGCACCCCCAATTACCGCACCCTCAACGACATTTTCTTTTCGGTCGTCGACTCCGGCTCCGGCGATGTGATGCGCGCGCAGGAAAAAAGCGGCGCATGGACCATTGTGGGCGCCGATGAACTTTACGCCCGTGTCCGCGCGCTCGCCAGCTCGTTTGCGCGGCTCGGTCTCCAAAAAGGCGACCGGGTCGCATTGATCAGTGAAAATCGCTGGGAGTGGGCGGTGACCGACTTCGCCGCGCTCGCCTCCGGCCTCATTGACGTCCCGTTGTTCCCCACGCTGCAAGCTCCGCAGCTCGGGGAGCTGCTTGCCCACTCGGGAGCGCGCGTCGCGGTGGTGAGCACGGCTGCCCAGCTGAAAAAGATCGAGCAAGTTCGTGCGCAAACGACCCTTGAGCACATCATCGTCATGGACGAAAACGTGCCCGGGACAACCCCGTTTTCCTCGCTACTCGCAGACAGCAAACCAGGCCGTGACCCGGACTTCGACAGCCGCGCCCGGGCTGTCACGCCCGAGGACATTGCCTCCATCATTTACACCTCCGGCACCACGGGCGAGCCCAAGGGCGTCATGCTCACACATGGCAATCTGGCTTCCAACGTCAGTTGGTCGCTGCGCGAGTTTTCCTTCAGCGGCCCACAGCGCACGGTGTCGTTTTTGCCCTTGTCGCACGTCACCGCGCGCCACGTTGATTACGCCTTGTACTCGCTCGGCTTTTCCATTGCCTACGTGCCCACAATGGATAAATTGATGGGCGCAATGAAGACTGTAAAACCCACGCTTGTCGTGGCCGTGCCGCGCGTGTTTGAGAAGGTACGCGGTGAGATTGAACGGCGCGCGCGCGGGTCGAAGCTCAGCGGCACGGTTGTGCGGTGGGCGCTGGCCACGGGAAAGCGCCATGAAGCCAAAACTCTCGCCGGCGGCACCCCGGCGTCGCCCGCGTGGAAGCTCGCCAACAAGCTTTTCTACACAAAAGTCCGCGCGGTTTTCGGCGGTGAGGTCCACTATTATATCGCCGGGGGTGCCCCGCTTGGGCCCGACACAGCGCATTGGTTTGCGCAGGCGGGTATCCGTATACTTGAGGGTTATGGACTGACGGAAACCTCGCCGGTCATCGGCGTCAACACGCCCCTTGCGTACAAGCTCGGCTCCATCGGCAAGCCGCTGCCGAATGTCCAGGTCAAACTCGCCGAGGATGGGGAACTGCTGGTGAAAGGTCCCAGCGTGTTTCAAGGCTACTGGCAAAGCTCGACCTTGTCCGCAGACGCGTTCACGGGCGATGGCTGGTTTCAAACGGGCGACATTGCTTCGATCGACGCCGATGGTTTTATCACCATCACCGACCGCAAAAAAGAGCTCATCAAGACTTCAGCGGGCAAGTTTATCGCACCGCAGGGGATTGAAGGCAAGTTGAAGGCCGATGCGTTTATTGCAAATGCAGCGGTGGTGGGCGATAAGCAAAAGTATGCGGCTGTGCTCCTCGCACCGAACTTCGAGCTGCTGGAGCCTTGGGCGCGCGAACGCAAGCTGCCCGCAAACAACAGGGCAGAGCTGGTACAACATCCGGAGGTCGTCGCCCGCTATCGACAAACCGTGAAGCAGGTGAATGGCACGCTTGCCGATTATGAACTGCTGAAACAGTCTGCTTTGGTGTCGGAGGAGTGGACGGTGGAAGGGGGCGAGCTGACCCCGTCCATGAAGCTAAAGCGGCGCGTCATCGCGCAGCGTTACAGCGACGTGATCGCGGGGCTGTTTCGATAAAAAGGGCGCGGCCTATGCCGCACCCTTCTCGGTCTAGCGGTGGTGGTCGTCGTGGCCGCCACCACCATGATCGCCGCCATGGTTGTCATGCCCGCCGCCACCACCGCCCCGTTGTTCCGGGGGCGGAGCGGCATGTTGCTGAGGCTGGGCCTGCTGCTGCGGAGCTGGCCGCTGCTGCTGCGGTGCCGCTTCCCGCTGAGGAGGCTGGCCGCCGCCGCGGTTGTAGCCGCCCTGGTTATAGCCGCCTTGGCTGTAAGCGCCTGGGTTGTAGCCACCCCCGAAGCTGCCCTGCGGACGTGGAGGTTGCGCTTGCCCATACCCACCCTGCGGACGTTCCCCCTGCACCTGCCCGTTGTTGAAGCTCCCCTGCGTACGGGCGGGTGGTGTCTGCCCGCCACCGTAGCCGCCTTGCGGACGAGCTTGCTGCGCTTGTCCATAACCACCCTGCGGACCTAGCGGCTGCGTCTGCCCGTTGCCTTGCGGACGAGCTTGCTGCGCTGGGCCACCGAAGCCGCTTTGCGGGCGGACAGGCTGCACTTGCCCGTTATTGAACTGCCCTTGGGAATGCACGGGAGCGACTGCTTCCCCGCGCCCGAACTGGCCTCCATTGCTCCCACCCGGAGCGCGGTTTACTCCCGGCGTCGGCGCGCTGAACTGCCCGGCACGGTTGGGGAACTGTCCACCGCGATTGTCGGGATTGCCGCCGTTGTTGAACGGTTGCCCACCACGGTTGTAAGTGTTCCCGCCATTGTTGAACGTGTTGCCGCCACGGTTCACAGTTACGTTGTTGATGGTGTTGTTACGGACGCCCCCGAATCGCACCGCCTGTGCTTGATTGAATGCCCGCGCCTGCGGAGCCCGGTCATAGTGACCGTAGTCGCCGTGATTGATTACGGTCACGCTGTTGGAGATGTAGGTGTTGTGGTTGTACACAACCGCGCGGTCGTGCCAATCAGGCTGCCAGCTGTGGTAGCCCCAGGAGTAATGCGTAAATGCCGCCACCGCTAGCCCCACGCCGAACCCAATGGCCAGGCCCGCGCCAAAGATCACGCCGCGCGGCGGTCCATAGTAGTGGTAATACCCATACGGCTGGATCGGCGCACCATACACGGCCCATGGGTCATAGTAGGGCACATAGACAACAGCGGGGCTCACCGGCGCAATCACGATTGCGCCCGGCTGGTACACGACCGTCTCCTGCGGCGTAGGCCGCAGCGAGCCCGCGGCATACGCACGCTGGCGCATGCCCTGCACGGCACCCAGCACATCCTGCGGTTGGTTGTAATACGCGTTGCCCAACTGGGTGGTCCAGTCCATGTTGCGGTTCAGGTCGTTGAGCACCTGCGGAAAGGCCACCAGCGATTTCACGCTCGGGTCCCACGGCTGCGTGTTGGCAAGCTCCGCGAGCTGGTCGGGCGGGTAGCCGCCGTTTGCCTGAACAAACTGCTCGGCGCTGACTACCTGCGCCGGATAGGTGGCTGCCGCGAGGATCTGGGCCACCAGTGTGTCCGGGTAAAGCGCAATCGGCGCGACCAGCGAGTCGAGCTGCTCGGGCGGCAAGGGCTGGTAGGCAGACGCGCCGTACTCTGGCGGAGGCGGCGCTTCCTGCGCCCCGGCAACCCCCAATGCGCAGGGCAGCATGGCATAAACCAGCGCGCCCGCCACGGCTTTCCGCGCGGTGCGCAGGGCAGCGTCCTTGCCGAAAATTGAAATGTGCCGCTGAACTGTTCCCGCTTCCATAACCTGCCTCCGCTTTCCAATCTGTTCTTCGGCTGTACCAACCCATTCCTTGAGCGATAGTTTTGCCTGCCCCGTCAAATGGGTTCGGTTGCCTGTAGCCTGTTGGGATGATTGATTTGCCCGATCCGGTCGACCACCGCGCCCGGCTCCGCCGTTTGCGGGCCCGCATGGCAGAAGAAACGACGCAAGCCTTGCTGGTGACCCACGGGGCCGATGTGCTTTGGCTGTGCGGCTTTTCGGGCTCAAATGCCATGCTGCTCGTGTATAACGGCGCCGCCGTGCTGCTGACCGACGGCCGCTACACCACGCAGGCGCGGGAGGAAACGGCGGGGGCCCGTGTGCGCGTCATGATCGCGAAGAAACTGCCCGAGACTGCCGTCAAACTGCTTCTGCGCGCCGGGGTCTCGACGGTCAGCTTTGACGCGCAGCACACCTCTGTTGCCGGTTTGGACCGGCTGCACGCGGCTTTGCCCGAGCAGTTCACAAAAGCGCAGCGTCGGCGCTTCTTTCACCCCCTCGCCGCACCCCTGGTTAGCCGTCTGCGCGAGGAAAAGGACGCGGGTGAGCTTGCGGTTATGGAGGAAGCAGCGCTGCTTGGCTGTCGCATCCTCCAGGCAGCCCTGCCGCACCTGGCGGCGGGCGTGGGGGAGCGGGAGTTCGCCGCCGAACTGGAATACATCGCGCGGACGATGGGCGCGGACGGCATGTCCTTTCCGACCATCGTCGCCTCCGGCAAGCGCTCGGCCCTGCCGCACGGCACGGCTTCCGCCGCGCCGCTGCCCCGGCGCGGATTTGTCACGCTCGACTTCGGTATTATGCACAAGGGCTACTGTTCCGACATGACGCGCACCGTGTACCTGGGCAAGCCCACGCGCGCGGAACGGGAGGCCTATGCCGCCGTACTTGCGGCGGAAGAAGCGGGGATAGCCGCGGTGCGTCCGGGTATCGGGGCGGCAAAGGTGGACGCGGCGGCGCGGAGTGTGTTGCGCAAGGCCGGGTTGGCGAAGTACTTCACGCACTCGACCGGGCACGGCGTGGGCATGGAGATCCATGAAGGGCCGCGCCTGGGGGCGAAGGCTGCCGATGTGTTGCGCGAGGGCATGGTAGTGACGATTGAGCCGGGCGTGTACCTGCCGGGGCAGTTCGGGATACGGATTGAGGATATGGTGGTAGTGGAAGCGGGCGGCGCGCGCGTGCTGACCCCCGCGCCGAAAGAGCTGCTGCTGCTGTAGCGTTTTGGAAAGCAAGGACGAGACACACACGATGAACCCGGAAGAGATCGCGGCACTCAAAGAATTGATCGAGTTTTTGCAGGAAAAAAAGGTTGGGGAGTTCCGCCTGGAGCGTGGTGAGCTCAAGATGGAGCTGCGGTTCGAGGCTGCCATTGCCGCCGCGGCTGCTGCTTCCGCTACCTCTCTGATGGACCCCACGCTGCTGGCCCGGCTGATGAACGCCGCGCCGATGACGCAGACACTGGTGCCCGCCCAGCTGGGGGAACCCGCGGTGCTTACAGCGGCTCCCGCGGCAGCCACGGTGGAGGCTCCGGCGGCTGAAGCTTTGCACACCGTTCGCTCGCCCATCGTCGGCACCTTTTATGGAGCTCCGTCGCCGGGCTCGCCCGCATTCGTCAAGGTAGGCGATCAGGTCGAAGTGGGCCAGCCTTTGTGCATCGTCGAAGCGATGAAGCTGATGAACGAGATTGAGTCCGATGTGTCGGGCGAAATTGTCCAGCAGCTCGTCCCAAACGGCCACCCGGTCGAGTACAACCAGCCGCTGTTCGCCGTGCGCCCTCGATGAGGCTTGAAGGATTGTTCCTGATGTCCATCGTACTGACAGCCTGCGTAAAGGCCGATTCGCGATGACCGGGATCGCCTCGTCCATCCAGGGTAGCCAGAAAATCACTCAAAGATTTAGGGATTGGCCCTCCTTCCACGATGCTGTGATCGTCAATTTGCACTGGTGGTGCGGCGATGTCGATCCCGAAAGGAATATCTGGCTGCTTCCAGTGCTGACGCTTGACCTGTTGCATTGGGAACTTACAAAGAGAGTGGATGAGAATGGTTTTATGGTTCTGGACCGCCATACGGCGACGATCTTGGAGTTCCGTGATGTTGAAGCTTTAAACTTGCAAAACTTCAA
>CAXTKZ010000068.1:963-16692 GCA_964244985.1 uncultured Acidobacteriaceae bacterium | reverse complement strand
GGTGCGCCTGCGTTTGCCCAAGGATTGGCGGACGGCGTAGATGGCGATGGCGAGGAGGGCGAGGCCGAGGAGGGTGAGGAGGGTGTGGGCATGGCGGTGGGTGAGGGCTCCGAGGCGGGTGATGAACTGGGGGCCGTAGCGGACGGTGAGGATGGCGGTGATGCCGAAGCGGACGAGGCGGCCGAGGAAGACGGCGAGGAGGAAGGTGGGGGTGCGGACCTCGAAGACGCCGGCGGCGAAGACGAACAGCTTCCAGGGGGTGGGGGGCGGGAGCATGGAGGGGATGAGGAGGGCGAGGAACTCCTGGCGTTCGAAGCGGTTGCGGAGGAGCTCGTAGCGGGCGCGGTCGATGCGCTTGAGGAGGAAAAGCTCGCCGCCGGCGCGGCCGAGGAGGAAAGGGAGGAGGCCGCCGATGGCGGACCCGACGGCACCGGCGAGGACGTACCAGACGGCATGGGGGCGGTCTTGCCAATAGTAGGTCGCCATGAGGAGGTCCATGGGGACGGGGATGGAGGAGGAGTCGAGGACGGCGATGGCCGCGGCGCCCCAGATGCCCCAGGGCTTAAGGAAGGCGAGTAGAAGGAGGGTCCAGTGGGTGAGGAGCTTCACTTTCCGGGGTTTTCCACAGGATTCTTGGGATGCGGACTGAACGGATCGGGGTGTTGTGCCGATGGATCTGTCAGCAGATCGAGGGCGTGGGGGAGGATAGGCAGGACGGCGCGGAGCGAGGTTTGTGCTCCTCGGGGCGCGCCAGGGAGATTGAGAATGAGGGTTCGGCCAAGGGTGCCGCAGAGGCCGCGTGACAGAAGGGCATAGGGCGTTTCGCGAAAGCCTTCGGTGCGCATGTGATGCGTTAAACCGTCGAGGAGGCGCATGCAGACGCGGGTGGTGGCTTCGGGGGTGACGTCGCGGGCGGTGAGGCCAGTGCCGCCGGTGGTGATGACGAGACGGTGTGTTTGGGCGGCGGAGATCAGGGCCGCTTCGATTATTGGCTGCTCGTCGGGGAGCGTTGCAGAAGCGGTCACTGGGAAGTTGTTGGCTTCAAGCAGGGCACGGACGGCGGGGCCGGATTCATCGGGCTGGATCCCCTGGGCGCAGCGGTCGCTGATGGTGATGACGAAGGCTGGGATGCTCACTTAGGGTATTGTACGGTGCAACAAGGGGAGGACGGATGTTGGCGCAGGTGGTCTGGAAGTGTTTTCAGGCGTAGGGAGGGTGCCTGGACGGCGGCGGAGCGCGTCGAAAGGATGAGAGAATGGAAAGCGCCGGGCTCGGGCATTGTGAGTGCCTAGCCACGCTTAACCTCGCCCTATGCCTCTTACTGAAGCACCGCCGCCGAGTTCACCTCCCGAGCAGAGGCCGCGCGCCCGGCGTCCGAAGCGCGTACGCGCGTATGAGGGAATGGAAGGGTATGACCTGGTCCACGTCATCGACGAGCTCGAAGACGAGCGGGCACGGGTGGCGCTGCGGGAGAAGATATGGATCGCGCTGATCCTGCATTTTCTGCTGTTTGGATACTTGATTTTAGCGCCGAAGTATATCTGGCATGTAAAAGTGCGGGATGCTTCGCTTGCGCTGCGGGATAAGGAAAAGCAGATGACGGTGCTGGATTTGCCGCCGGATGCATTGAAGCAGTTAAAGCCTGAAAAGCCTGCACCGTTGTCGGATAAAAATCGGCAGCAGCAAGCGCCAAAACCGACGTTGGACCGGAAAACGCTGGAGGAGCTTGAGCGGATGCGCAGGGCAGGGCCGCCCGCCCCTGCCCCCGCGCCTTCGCAGCAACCCCCTGCGCCAGCCGCGCCGCAGATCGCGCACCAGCAGGCTGCTCCGAAGCCTGCACCGCCACCGGTACCTACAGGAGAAAATGCGCAGTTGGACGCGCCCAAGCCGCAGCCGACGAAGCCCAACTTCACGACGCCCTCGCGAACGGCGGCCGATGCGGTACAGGAGGCTGCACGGGATTCGCGTACCTCGGGAACGACGGGTGGGGGCGGCGACATGGGAGCAAATGCCCCTTCTGCGCATCCGGGGAACAAGGGTGCCGTGGATATCCTCTCAGACACGCTGGGGGTGGACTTCGGGCCTTATATTCAGCGGGTGATTTATGACACAAAGCGCGCCTGGTATCCGATTATTCCGGAGGTAGCGCGGCCGCCGATTTCCAAGCAGGGACGGGTGCTGATCCGGTTCAAGATTTTGCCGGACGGGTCAGTAAAGGAGATGAAGCTGGAAGGACCTTCTGGGGATGTGTCGCTGGATCGAGCAGCGTGGGGAGGGATTACGGGGGCGGCACCGTTTCCGCAACTGCCGAAGAACTTCAAGGGGCCGTTTTTGGAGCTGCGGTTTTATTTCTTGTACAACGATAATCCGGGGCTGCGATGAAAATTCGGCAAGAGTTGACAGAGGCTAAGCGCGCGCAGGAAGGAATGCTCGCGCGACGTAGGCAGGCTTTGGGCTTCGTAATTTTGGCTGGGTTGATTCTGTTGCTGGTGCTTTTGCGCGCACCGGCAGGATGGGTATTTCCGGTGGGATGGTGGCGGGTTTAAAGGTTTCTCCCGTAGTTACTTTTAATAGTCCTCAGCTCCCCGGCAGGCGCAACATTCATCTAAGAAAACAAGGTATGAGATATCTAATAAGCTACCCTTTTCAAATTTTCGATCCGTGAAACCTGTTATGACTTTTCTGATCAAAGTAGTGTGCCGGAGGCTTAGTAGGGAAAGGTAGGCGAAGCCAACCTCGTTACATAACTGGCATATGTAAGTGACGAGAAGTAGGTTATTGTACTGTATTTATTACTAAACCGATACACTATTCCATGTGGTGCACTTCACCAAACCCGCTGTCATGCAGAACTCGGAAACGTTCCGTTATGCCGACGGAGCCACGCGTTTGCGGAATCGGCGAAGATCTTCAATCAGGAGATCGGGAGCTTCGTAGAACGGGAAATGTCCCCCGAAAGCCATTTCCGTGTATTGCACGACGTCGTGGGAGTGCTGTGCGATGTGACGGGGCGGCATCGGGAATACGGGATCAGGAAATGCCGCCAACGCGGTCGGAACTGTCACTCTTCGGCCTAGGGGCAGCGTCATCTCCTCGTTCCGCTTCGCGCCGTAGATCCACAGGGAAGCCGGAAAAGCGTCGGTCACAAGGTACAGCATCACTTCGGTCAGCAGCTGGTCGGGGGTGAAGAGTGCTTCAAACGCGCGTTCCCTGCGGTCGGACCAGGCATAGAATGCCTCAACAATCCATGCCGCCACGCCGACCGGGCTATCCATCAGCGCGTAGCCGAGCTTGGTCGGCTTGGTCGCATGCAGTTGTGAGTAGGCCCCTTCGCGCTGCCAGAGCGCATGCTCAGTGGACGCAAAGGCACGCTGCTCCGCCGAGGCACCGGTGGGTACCTTTCCCGAAAGCTGCTCCGCTCCCGATTCCCGCAGCGCCAGCGCAGTGGAATGAATACCGAGCACTCGCTGGGGGCGGTGGAAGCCCAACAAGCTGGTGATGTGCGCTCCCCAATCACCGCCATGCACCATATAGCGGTTATACCCAAGCTTTTCCATGAGCTTGTCGAACAGGAAGGCTGTCGCGCGCGGTCCCATCGGTTCACGCGGACGGCCGGAAAAATCGTACCCCGGATAAGACGGGACAACAACGCTGAAGGCTTCCTCGGCTCTTCCCCCATGCCGCTCAGGGTGGGCAAGGCGATCGATGACCCCATCGTAGGAGTGAAACGAATAAGGCCATCCGTGAGCGATAAGCAGCGGTACCGGACGGGGCCCCGACCCACGTTCGTGGACAAAGTGGATGTCGAGGCCGTCAATCTCCGTGATGAAGTTTGGTCGCGCATTCATCGCGTGTTCGTGTATGCGCCAATCGTAGGAGTTTCCCCAGTATCCGCAGAGCGCACGCATATAGGCGGCGGGAGGACCGTACCGCCAGTCCCCGGCGTCCGCGGGCTCATTCCAGGCATCCCAGCGAAATGCGCGGACGCGTTCTTGAATAGCCTTAAGCCTGGCTTCGGCGATGTCGATCCTGAAGGGACGTATGGAGGAGGCTGGGGAAGAACTGATGGATGCCATTTTGTGCTCAGCAGGGTTTCAGCACTGCTCCCATTGGGATGCGCTGCAACCGTCCGCCATGCAAACTACTTTTTAAGTCGGCGAGCAAGGCATCGGAACGGGAGCCGCTTCGCGATCGCGATTCCCGCAGCTGCGAACAGCCAGGCGCACAGGTCCTCATTTCCAAAGTCCTGCGCGCCACGCCGTTCAGATCGACCTCATACAACGGCTCTAGACGAAACCTCCGTTGACGCGGATAACTTGTCCATTGATCCAACTCGAGGCGGGGCTGGCCAGAAAGGAGACAACCGGAACGATATCGCTGACTTCTCCAATGCGATTGAGCGGAACCTGCTTGCTGATTCCGGCGATCATCTCTTCAGATTTACCTTTCATGAACAGAGGCGTGGCGACCGGGCCGGGGGCAACCGCATTTACAGAAATCCTGCGTGCGCCGAGCTCATTCGCGAGCACCTTTGTAAGGCCTTCCACGCCTGCTTTCGACGCGATATAGGCTCCATAAGCGGGAAAGCTTTTACCGATAACGCTGCTTGAAAAGACGATCAACCGTCCGCCGTCCTCCAATTGGTTTGCCGCCTCGCTCATAACAAGGAAGCTGCCGCGGAGATTCACAGCTATCACCTTGTCGAAGGACTCGATATCTCCCTTTGCAATGGGAGCCAACGGCATGATGCCGGCCGCATGCACGATTACGGAGATAGGTCCGAAAACCTTTGCTTGCGTGAAGAGCCGCTTCACTTCCCCTGCATCGGTTACATCGGCGCTGATGGCAACGGCCTTTCCACCCGCTGCCGTGATTTTTTGAACTGCTTCTTCGGCTTTCTCAGAAGCTCCCGCATAGTGCAAAACGACCAGATATCCATCGGCTGCAAGACGCTCCGCCACACCCTGACCAATACCGCCCGAAGCTCCCGTTACAATCGCTATTTCCAACATGATTTTTCCTTTGCGTTTCCGTTGATGTTCTGTGTAAGTCGACGATCGGTGAAACGATCGCTGGGAATCCATCTGCTAAGCTCGCGGGTTCAGTAGTTCGGCGTAGCCCAAGCGCGTAACATAATCCGTCCGCGTGCGGGTAAGGAGGTCATTGACCGTTTCCGCGC
This sequence comes from uncultured Acidobacteriaceae bacterium, assembly GCA_964244985.1. Classification (GTDB taxonomy): domain Bacteria; phylum Acidobacteriota; class Terriglobia; order Terriglobales; family Acidobacteriaceae; genus EB88. The sequence goes on along the minus strand of CAXTKZ010000068.1, from coordinate 11,513 downwards.
CTCCGTTCGAGAAGTCGACCACGCTCCGCTTCGGCTTTTCCCCGAAAGGAAGCGTCAGAATACGGGCAATCTCGTCCGCGACGGCTTGTGGGTCGGCATCCGTTCCCTTCGGGAACATGCCGCTGGTGGCCTCTTCATTCCGGGCGACCAGGGGATCCAGAAAGCGGTAAGCCTCGGTCGTCTTCTTGTCTTTCGCCCTGGAAGCATTCGGGAAATGTTGGGTGCCGGAAGTAAATGGGCCCGGCATGACGATGCAGCTTTCGATACCGAACTGTCCTATCTCATAAGCAGTGCGGCGGCCAGGATGTCCATTGCGGCTTTGCTCGCCGTGTAAGGAGCAAGAAAGGGAGGCACGGTGTACGGAATCGTGCTTCCGACATACAACACCAAGCCCGATCCGCGCTCACGCATGTGGGGCAGTACAGCACGATTGACACGCTGCACACCGAACACATTGATATCGAAGAGTTCCCGGAGTTCGTCGGCCGTGAAGGCTTCCGCATAGCCGACAAACAGGTGTCCTGCATTCTGGATGGCAACATCGAGGTGACCAGCTTGTTGCAACGCTTGCGCAACGGCAGCCTCGGCGGACTCCTGGGAGAGAACGTTCAGTTCCACCACAGACAGCTTGAGACGATCCCGCTTTGCCGTGTTTTCTAGCATCGCGACATGCTCGGCGTCCTGGTCCTTATTTTTGACCGCAGCGAACACTGTGTGGCCCGCCCTGGCCAGGGTGAGCGCGGTCAGCTTGCCTATGCCGGTAGCCGCGCCGGTAATCAGAATTGAGAGTGGAGTCATGTACGTCCTTTCATTCCCGTCCCGCTCGCAACAACAGCTTTGCGGGATACTTCGATCATTCAATACGCCTCCCAGGTATAAGTACAATGCAAAGCGTGTACCGTGACTATGCGCGAAATTCATAGCTGTGGTACATACATGTACATGGCCATGCGTCTTGAGCGGCTGCGTCAGGCGGATCTCAACCTCCTCGTCTATTTCGTCGTTCTTGTGGAAGAAAGAAGCGTGTCGCGGGCAGCCGCGCGTCTCAGGCTCACGCAACCGGCCATCAGCCGAGCGCTCCAGCGGCTGCGGAGCATGTTCAATGACGAACTCTTGGTGCGGGTCGCAAAAGGCTACCAAGCTACTCCGAGAGGTCAGGAGCTGCTGCAGGAGTTGGCGGTTGTCCTGCCGCACATCGATAAGTTGATCTCTGGAAAGGCTTTCGATGCCTCAACAGAGGAAGCTCTCTTCAGGGTGGTCGCGGCGGACAGCCTTGCGCATCTTTATGGGCCGGTGTTCGCGAGCAAACATGAGCATACGCCGAAGGTGTCGTTCGCGTTCTCAAGCTACACAGAGGAACGCTACGCATTGCTGGAGACCAACAGCTGCGACCTGGTGCTGGACGCGGAATTCAAGACTCTCGCCCGCGCACTGCGCAAGGAAACCTTATTTGAAGAGGAGTTTGTTTGCGCGGTCAGGAAAGGGAGTCGGTTCAAACGCGAGCTCTCGCTGACGCAGTATCTTTCCGCGGAGCATGTCTCCATCAGCACTTTCGATCAGCGGCAGAGTATTCCGGATATTGCGCTGGCTAAACTGGGCGTCAACCGACATTGCGCCTTCTCTGTTCCTTACTTCGAGGTAGCGCTGCGCATGGTTGCAGGATCCGACCTGATCGCCACCCTTCCAAGAAGCCTGGCGGCAACTCTCCTGAATCGGGAATCGACGCGGCTTCTGCAGCCGCCGAAGGAGTTAGGCAAGTATCGCTATATCATGGCCTGGCATAAACGTCAGGAGTTCGACGTAAGTCATGTGTGGCTGCGGCAAGCCTTCCGCGATGCAACCGCAAATGTGCTGACTTCGCTTAAGATAACTTCGGCGTCCTGATCGATAAGTGGCATGCCGTTGTTATCTTGCCTGTGTTTGCGCGAAGGTGCCATTTACCAAGTTCGTGTTGCACACGGCCCTGAGCAGGTACGGTTTGTGGGACTTATCGGAGTGTGCCGCGCCAAGCGCGAGACTGCTCATGCTTTGGGGAAACGCATCAGCTTGTCCTCGAACAGCTCCGAGCAAACGGCTGGATTCTCCATCAATGACCGGAACGATCTGCCCAGGTGCCCGGCGCACGGTGTCCAGAGCATTTCCATACGGGCAGCCGTACTGACAGTCCCGACCGGCCGCGCCAGACCCGCGCCGTTAGGGTATCGAACAGGTGAACGGGCATCGCGCTGCGGGAAACCAACGTATGGGGACAGCGCCGTAGGCACCGCGCCGGTTTGCTCAGGGAGCTGCCTTGACACCCCTCCGCGCAGCGGGCTACCTTGCGTGGGCAAGAAAAACGAGGGGTGCGGATGAGGCGTTGTGGGCGGCTGCTGGAAAGTGTTGTGATTGCCGCGGGGGTGGTATGCGGGGCGGCGCGGGCGGGGGCGCAGGCGACGACCGGGACGCTGGTGGGCGCGGTGAGCGACGCGAGCGGGGCGTCGGTGGCGCATGCCTCGGTCGAGCTGACCGAGCAGGCTACGGGGCTGAAATACACGCATGAGACCAACGACGCGGGGAACTATGAGTTCACGTTTCTGCCGCCGGGGGTATATGCGGTCCGGGTGTCGGACACGGGGTTTGAGACGGCGCTGACGAAGGACATACCGGTGACGGTGAACTCGACCGTGCGGACGGATGTGGCGCTGAAGACGGGCGATGTGGCGCAGACCGTGACGGTGACCGATCAGCAGCCGGCGCTGCAGACCGACCGCGCGGATGTGAGCGAGCAGATCCAGGCGAAGCAGATTGTGGAGCTGCCGGTGGGCAACAGCCGGAACTTTCAAGCATTGGAGTCGCTGGTGCCGGGGGTGAGCGCGCCGATTTACGACCACTCGTCGTTTTTCGATGCGCAGAACTCGCAGTCGTTCAATGTGAATGGGCAGGCGGAGACGGCGAACAACTTACAGCTTGAAGGGATCGACGACAACGAGCGCACGGGGCTGCTGCAGGTGTATGTGCCGCCGGCGGCGGCGATCCAGACGGTGGATGTAGAGACGAGCAACTATGCGCCGGAGTTTGGGCGGTCGGCGGGCGCGGTGACAAATGTGGTGCTGCGGTCGGGGACGAACGGCTTTCACGGCTCAGTGTATGAGTACAACGAAGTAAGTGCTCCGAATGCGCGTAATTACTTCAACCGCACGGGTAGGTTTCCGCGGTTTACGAATAACTATTACGGGGCGACGCTAGGCGGTCCGATCATTAAGAACCGGACTTTCTTTTTCGCGGATTTTCTGCGCTACTCGAACAGCCAAAGTCAGTTCAATCTATTTACGGTGCCGACGGCGGCGTTTCGCGCGGGCGACCTGAGCGCGAGCCCGACGGCGATCTATGACCCGGCGACGGGCAACGCGGACGGAACGGGTCGACAGCAGTTCGCCGGAAATCAGATTACCGCGGGGCGCATCAGTCCAAACGCGCAGGCGATTTTAGCGCTGGTGCCTTTGCCGAATACGAACGGGCTGGCGCAGGTGAATAACTATCAGGTGAATACCGGGTTCGCCCAGACTACCGATACATTCGATGTAAAGCTGGATCATAAGTTGAGCGCAGCGGACCAGTTAACGTATCGGTATAGCTGGCAGTCGACCGACACGCTGCAACGGCCGGCTTTTGGGCTGGCGGGCGGACCGGGCGCCAGCGGCGGCAATGGCACCAACCGCGTGTACAACACGGCTGCGGAGTACACGCACCTGTTTTCGCCGACCCTGTTTACGGATGTGCGGGTGGGTGTCGATCATTACCGCAACAGTGTGCGGCAGAGCGACTATGGGACGGGTGCTTCGGCGGCAGCGGGGATTCCGGGGGTGAATGTCAGCGCGTTTACAAGCGGGCTGGCGAACGTGACGATCAATACATTTTCCGCGCCGCTGGTGGGGTATAGCGCTTCATATCCTTGGGATCGCGGGGAGACCAATATCGACTTCGCGAACAACTGGACGCGGATTCTGGGGAATCACTCGGTGAAGTTCGGGGCGGAGGTGCGGCGGGTGCGCGATGACCTGATCCAAGGTCAGACCTTTGGGCCGCGCGGCGTGTTTACCTTTGCCGATGGGCAGACCGGGTTGAAAGGGCAGACGGCAGCGGGGAACTCGAAACTGAGCTTCGGGAACGATTTCGCGAGCTTTCTGCTGGACGTGCCGAGCGCGGTCGGACGTGACGTAAACGTCAACGATGCTTCGTGGCGGCAGACGTTGTACTTCGGGTTTGTGCAGGATACATGGCAGGCGACACGCGACCTGACGCTGACCTATGGGCTGCGCTGGGAGTTTTATCCGCCCGCGACGCCGAGGGCAACGGGCGGCTTCTCGCAGTACAACCCCCTGGACAACACGCTTCAGGTCGCGGGTTATGGAGCGATCCCCAAGGACCTTGGGCTGCGGGTGAATTATCGCGACTTCCAGCCCCGGGTGGGTGTGGCATATCGGGCGGGCGCGCGCTCGGTGGTGCGGGCGGGGTTCGGGATCAGCAACACGCCGTTCCAGGACAACAACTACGCGTTCAACTATCCCGTGCGGCAGAATGTTTCGTTCAACGCGACGAGCAGCTTTACCCCGGCGGTGGGGGCGAATCTTGCGACGGGATTCCCGCCCGCGCCGGTTGCCGTGGTGCCGGCAAGCGGCATTATTCAAAACGCTCCCGTAGCCTCGCAGTGGACGGTGGTGAATCCCCGGTATAAAGACCCGACGGTGATGTCGTTCAACCTGACCGTGGAGCGCGACCTGGGCAGCGGATGGGTGGGTGATGTGGCGTATGTGGGGAATGTAGGTCGGCAGGTGCCGGCGTACTACAACCTGAACGCAGGCATGGTGGCCGGGGCGGGCGCTGCGGGGCAGCCGGAGTTTGCGACCTTTAAGCGGACGGCGGTGACGAACCTAATGGGGAAGGGGACGAACTCGAACTACAACAGCCTGCAGGCGAAGCTGCTGCATCGGTTCGCGAACGGGCTTTCAACGACGTCCGGGTATGCGTACCAAAAGGCGATGGGGTATGTTTCGACAACGACCGGGCTGGCCAGCTTCAACTTCTATCTCGATCCGCAGCGTGACTATGCGCCCCTGAATTGGGACAGGCGACACACGTTCACGCAGAGCTTTGTGTATGAGCTGCCGTTCGGCGCGCGGAAGCGCTTTATGCAGACTGGGATTGCGGCTGCGGTGCTGGGCGGCTGGCAGGTAAGCGGGGTGTTTTCCGCCGGGACGGGGACGCCGTTGTTTATCACGGCCAGCGCGGCGGGGCTGAACGCGCCGGGCAATGCGCAGGTGCCGAACCTCGTTGCGCCGTTCCGCAGGATCAAAAGCATTGGAGCGGGGCGGCAGTGGTTCGACCGGACCTCGTTCGCCGCGCCGGTCGGGGCGGGGTACGGGAACCTGGGCAAGAATGTGTACAGCGGGCCGGGGTATGTGACATTCGACTCGACGCTGACGCGGACGCTGGCGCTGACGGAAAGGCTGTCATTGCAGCTGCGGGCGGATGCGTTCAATGCGCTCAATCACCCGAACTTTGCGAACCCGACGACCGATTCGACGAGCTCGAGCTTCGGGCAGGTGACGGCGACTGCGAACTCTAATGCCCGTGTTCTACAATTTGCCGGCACGTTGAATTTTTGAGGGGGCAGGAAGGCGAAAAGCAGATCCTTCGTCGCTTCGCTCCTCTGGATGACCCCTTGAGGGGGTGGAATCACAGCGGCATCTGGAGAGGGTGGAAAGCAGGTCCGTTGGCGCGAAGCGCTTCCACTTCGTTTAGGATGACCCAACTTTTATTTGAGAAAGCTGTACCCGCTGTCTGCGGCGGCTGGTGAAAGGAAGTTGTAGCAATGGAATGGACGCGACGGAAGGTGTTGGCGGGGGTTGGGCTGGCGGCGGCGGGGGCGGCGATGCCGCGGGGGCTGCGGGCGGCGGGAGCGATGCCGTTTCGGCTGGCGGTGATCAACGACGAGATTTCGCAGGACTTTGAGCAGTGCTGCAAGGTGGCGGCGCACGATTTCGGGCTTGGGTGGATGGAGATTCGCGGGTGGGGGAACAAGAATGTATCCGCGATGAGCGATGGGGAGCTTGAGGACGCGCGGAAGCTGCTCGACGAGCACAAGCTGCGGGTGACGGATATTGCGAGCCCGGTGTTTAAGGCGGACTGGCCGGGTGCGCCGTTGTCGAAGTCAAGCGAGCGGCATGACTCGTTTCATGCGAACTATGACGCGCACGAGCAGGACCATTTGCTCGACCGGTGTATCGCGGTCGCAAAGAAGTTGGGGACGGACCGGATCCGGTGCTTCGACTATTGGCGGTTGGAAGATGTGAAGCCGTATCGCGCGGCGATCAATGCGAAGCTCAAGGACGCGGCGGAGCGATGCGCGAAGAGCGGGATGGTGCTGATGTTGGAGAACGAGTTTGCGTGCAACACGGGGACCGGAGAGGAAGCAGCGGGGGTGTTGGCGGCGGTGCCGAATAAAAACTTCATGTTGAATTGGGACCCGGGCAATGCGGCGGCACTGGGCAGCACGCCCTACCCGAACGGCTGGAATAGCTTGCCGAAGGACCGGATTGGCAATGTGCACGTCAAAAATGTGAAGGTGGAGGGCGGCGGGAAGTTCGAATGGCAGCCGGTGGATGTGGGCGTGGTGGACTGGGTGGGGCAGATCAAGGCGCTCAGGCAGGACGGCTACCGATATGGGCTGAGCCTGGAAACGCACTGGCGCGGGGCGGGGACGCCGGAGGCTTCGACGCGGGTGAGCATGGCGGGGTTGAAGAAAGTGATGGGCGAGGCGGGTGTGCCCGCGCCGCCGACGGTGGGGTGAGGGGGCTGTTCCTGGAGGGCGGAGAAAGCAGGTCCTTCGTCGCTTCGCTCCTCTGGATGACCCGTTTTGCTTTGCGGCAAGTGAGGGGTTGGGTTCGTTCGCGGTACGGAAGGCAAAGCAGGTCCGTTGGCGCGAAGCGCTTCCACTTCGTTCAGGATGAGCCGGTTTTCTGTTTATGGTACCGAGGGTCTGCTGTTTGTGTGAGAAGGGGGTAGGACAATGTTGACACGACGGGAAGTTCTGGGGTCGATGGCCGCGGGCGCGGCGGCGATGACGGCGAAGAGTTATGGGCAGATTGCGGGCGCGAACGATCGGGTGAACTTTGCGATCATCGGGCTGAACAGCCGGGCGTATGCGCACCTAGCGGGCATCCACGCAAACAAAAACCATGCGCGGGTTGCGCACGTGTGCGATGTGGACACGGTGATCCTGAAGAAGTTCGCCGACAAAGCGCAGGGGGCGATGGGGGAAGCGCCGGGGACTTCGCAGGACTTCAGAAAAGTGCTCGCGTTGAAAGATGTGGACGCGGTGACGATTGCAACCCCCGACCATTGGCATGCACCGATGGCGATCCTGGCGCTCCGGGCGGGCAAGCATGTGTATGTGGAGAAGCCGTGCAGCCACAACCCGGCCGAAGGGGTGATGCTGGTCGAGGCGCAGCGCAAGTACGGCAAGCAGGTGCAGATGGGGACGCAGCAGCGGTCGTCCGCGCACACAATCGAAATCGTCGAGAAGATTCACGGCGGGCTGATTGGCGACCCGTATTACGCGAAGGCGTGGTACTCGAATGTGCGCAAGCCGACGGTGTACGGCAAGCCGGGCGACCCCGTGCCGGCGCAGCTGGACTGGGACCTGTGGCAGGGGCCGGTGCCGCGGGCGGCTTATCGCGCGGATGTGCACCCGTATAACTGGCACTGGATCCGCGAGTACGGCACGGGCGAAACGCTGAACAACGGCACGCACGAGGTGGACGTATGCCGGTGGGCGCTGGGTGTGGACTTCCCCCAGCGTGTGACGGCCTCGGGCGGGCGCTACCAGTACAAGGATGACTGGCAGTTCTACGACACGCTGAACACAAGCTTTACCTATCCCGACAAGATGATTGCGTGGGAGGGCAAAAGCTGCCAGGGAATGAAGTTGTACAACCGCGACCGGGGCTCGGTGATTGAGGGAACCAAGGGATCGGTGTTGGTGGACCGCGACGGGTACGAAGTGTACGACTGGAAGGGCAACAAGGTGAATGAGTTCAAGACGGGGAAGCAGACCTCGTCGACGGACCTGCTGGGCGCGGATGAGATGACGGACGCGCACTTCGCGAATTTTATCGCGGCGGTGCAGAAGGGCGAAAAGCTCCATGCGCCGGTGGCGGTGGGGAATGTGGCGGTGACGATGCTGCAGTTGTCGAATATCGCCTGGGTGACGGGGCGGGAGTTGGTGCTTCAGCCGTCGGATGGGCGGATCCAAGGCGATGCGGAGGCGATGAAGTTGTGGGGGCGGAGTTATGAGAAGGGGTGGGCGCCGCGGGTGTGAGCGGGGATAGCTATCCCACGTCTCAAAAGCGAGACGTGGGGCACCCAAGTGTCACTCCGTATCCAGAATGGGGTCATCCTGAACGCAGTGAAGGATCTGCTTTCTTGCGCTGCCCCAAAAAGCAGATCCTTCGCCTTCGGCTCTGGATGACCCCTTCGTTTGAAGGTGTATTGAAGTGTAGGGAAGCAGGTCCGTTGGCGCAAAGCGCTTCCGCTTCGGCTCTGGATGACCTTTTTTTTGAGGATGGATGCAAGCGATGAACGTATCTCGACGTGAGTTCGGAATATTAGGAAGCTTGGCTGCATGCGCGTCGCTTGCGCGGTCGCAGGGGCGTGGCGCGATCCGGCTGGGGTTGGCGAGCTACACATTCCGCGATTTTTCGCGGGCTCAGTTGATCGGTTTTATGGGGCAGCTCAAGGTGGACGGGCTGAACGCGAAGGACGTGAAGGACCACCTGCCGGTCGAGCCCACGGCGGAGGCGGAGGCGGTCGCGGCATACAAGGCCGCCGGGATCGGTCTCCATGCGGTAGGGGCGGTGTACTTCAAGGAAGCAGACGATGCGGCGGTGCGCGCGAACTTTGAGTATGCGAAGCGGGCGGGGGTGCCGGTGATTGTCGCGGGCGACCTCGCGCCGGACAATCTCGGGCGCATTGAAAGGTTCGCGAAGGAGTACGATATCCGCATTGCGATCCACAACCATGGGCCGGAGGACAAGCTGTGGCCGTCGCCGCTGGATGTGTTGAAAGCGGTGAAGGGGATGGATGTGCGGATGGGCTGCTGCATCGACGTGGGCCATACCGTGCGGGCGGGGATGGATGTGGTGGAGTCGATCCATGCGGCGGGGCCTCGGCTGCATAACGTCCACATGAAGGATCTGTCCGACTTCAACGCGAAGGAAAGCCAGGTAGCGGTGGGCGAGGGCAAAATGCCGGTGCGCGCGATCTTTGAGGCGCTCCGTGCCATCAAGTACCCGGGGTGGGTGGACCTGGAGTATGAGGTGCACGAGGACAATCCGCTGCCTGGGGTTGCGAGCAGTTTTGCGTTTATGCGCGGGGTAGCGGCGCGGCTTTGAGGGCGTGGTGGATTTGTCTGCTGCTGCTGGCGTTGCCAGCGGGGGCGCAGGAGCTGTTCTCGTTCGACCACCCGGCGATGGGGACGACCTGGAGCCTCGTGCTGTATGCGGACTCACGGACCGACGCGGCGCGGGAAGCGGACGACGCGTGGGCGGTGGTCGACGACGCGGAAACGCTCCTGAGCAACTACAAGGCGGATAGCGAGCTGTCGCGTGTGAATCGGGACGCGGCCATGGGGCCGGTGACGACCGATCCTCAAACATTTGCGTTTTTGCGGGTGTCACTTGGGTGGAGCGCGCGGTCGGATGGGGCGTTCGACATCACGGTAGGGCCGCTGATGCGGGCGTGGGGGTTTTTCCGCGCGGTGGGGCGGGTACCTTCGGACGGTGAGCTGGCGGCGACGCGGCGGGTGGTGGGGTGGCGCAAAGTGGTGTTGGAAGAGCGGGCGCGCACGGTGCGGTTTACGGCGGCGGGCGTGGAGCTCGACCCGGGCGGCATCGGCAAAGGGTGGGCGGTGGACCGGGTGGTGGCGCAGCTGCGGGCGGACGGGGTGCGGGCGGCGCTCGTTTCAGCAGGCAGCAGCACAATTTACGGGCTGGGGGCACCGCCGGGGGAAGCGGGGTGGTCGGTGCGGGTGCCCAATCCCGTAGGCGGGGCGGCGCTTTCGACAGTGCTGCTGCGGGACGGGTCGCTGTCGACGGCGAGCTGCGCGGAAAAGCATTTTGAGCTGCGGGGGCACCAATACTGCCACATCATGGACCCGCGGCTGCTGCGGCCGGTGGAAGGGCGTTTGCAGGCGACGGTGATGACGCCGGACGCGGTGGATGGGGATGCGTTGTCGAACGTGATGTTTGTGGGGAGTGGGGTGCTGCGGGGGAGGGTGATGCGGGGGCTGCCGGATGGGGATCGGGCGCTGGTGGTCGAGGGGTCGCCGGAGGGTGGGGTAAGCGGGTGTGAGGGGTATCGGTGGCCGGGCGCGGTGGGCGGGAAGTGCGGAAAGGTGCGGTGATCATTGCTTGGTTTGAAAGGAGGGGGGGGGGCGAAAAAGCAGGTCCTTCACTTCGTTCAGGATGACCCCTCTTTCTTCTAGGCCGGCCCCATTGGCGCCGGGAGTGCAC
>CAXTKZ010000068.1:0-953 GCA_964244985.1 uncultured Acidobacteriaceae bacterium | reverse complement strand
CTTGAGCGCAAATGGGGCAAAAAGCAGGTCCGTTGGCGCGAAGCGCTTCCGCCCGCGGCTTAGGATGAGCCGGGTCGAATGAGGTGGCATGCTTAAGAGGGAACGAGGTTGCAATGAACCGGAGAAAGTGGCTACAGAGCTCGGCGGCGGTGGCGGCGGCAGGGCTGGCGCGGCGGGCGATGGGAGAAGGCGCGGAGCCCGTGCGGGTGGGGATGATTGGGCCGGGCAGCCGGGGGCAGGAGCTGCTTCGGCAGTTGCTGCGTGTGCCGGGCGTGGAGATCGCGGCGGTGTGCGATGTGTACGAGCCGCGCTTCGCGCAAGTGGATGCGCTTGTTGGCCGCCCGGTGCCGCACACAAACGACTACCGCGCGCTGCTGGACCGCAAGGATTTGGACGTGATCTTTATTGCTTCACCGTTGGCGCACCATGCGGAGCACGTGTTGGCGGCGCTCGGCACGGGGCGGCCTGTGTACGGGGAAAAGGCGATGGGGTTTACGCCGGAGGAGTGCCGGGCGATTTTGCATGAAGCGGAAGCGCCGGGCCGCTTGTACCAGGTGGGGCACCAGTACCGGTATGCGCCGTGGGTGCAGGCGGCGCTCGCGCGGGTGCGCGCCGGGGCCATCGGCGAACCCACGCATGTGTACGCCTCATGGCACCGCAACAACAGCTGGCGGCGGCCGGTACCATCGCCGGATCTCGACCGCCTGATCAATTGGCGGCTGTATCGGGAAACCTCGGGCGGGTTGGTGACGGAGCTGGGCTCGCACCATATCGACATCGCGAACTGGGTGTTCGGGGTGCAGCCGATGCGGGTTGCAGGCATGACAAGCATCGTGAAGTTCCGCGACGGCCGCACGGTGGGGGACAACGTGCAAGCAGTGTTCGCGTACCCGGGAGGAAAGCGGTTAGTGTTCAGCGCGCTGACCGACAACGCCAAGGTGGGCAACGACTTG